>NZ_CP123990.1:1810000-2111666 GCF_029919115.1 Variovorax paradoxus | reverse complement strand
ATCAGCGCGTGGTAGCTGGGATGAAACTCCACCTCGTCGATGCGCCGGCCGAAGCGATCGTGCGTATGCAGCTGTGGCATATGGGTGTTGGCCAGGCGCGCATGCGTCTGCATGTCGGCCGAGCCGACGGTGGCGCCCAGTTCATGCAGCTGCGCCAGCTGGAGCGCCGGCGCGTTGAACTGCAACGCATCGCGCAGGGGCCTGTTGGTTTCGAAGAGGTTGTAGTCCACCAGCGGCGCGGGCTGGTTGAACACCTCGTGCGTTCCAGCATTCTTCATACAGAACCTCCGAGAAGTCAGTTCCAGAAAAACCGCGGCACCGGGTTTGCCGGGCCGCCGGCGTGGCCCCCGGCAGCCTAGACCAGCTTGACCAGTTGCTTGCCGAAATTCTTGCCCTTGAGCAAACCCAGGAAGGCCTCAGGGGCGGATGCGATGCCTTGCGCCACCGATTCGCGCGGCTTGAGCTTGCCGGTGGCCACCAGCGTGCCGAGCTCGGTCAACGCCTCGGGCCACACTTCCATGTGCTCGCTCACGATGAAGCCTTCGATCTTCATGCGGTTGATCAGGATGAGCGCCGGGTTGGCCAGCGGCAGCGGCTGGCCGTCGTAGCCCGCGATCATTCCGCACAGCGCAACGCGCGAGAAGGCATTCGCGCGCAGCAGCACGGCGTCGAAGATATAGCCGCCCACATTTTCGAAGTAGCCGTCGATGCCGTTCGGGCAGGCTTCCTTGAGCGCGGCGCTCATGCTCTTCACATCAGGGTGCTGGCGATAGTCGATGCAGGCGTCGAAGCCGAGCTCTTCGGTCACGTACTTGCATTTGTCAGGGCCGCCCGCGATACCCACCACGCGGCAGCCGCGCGCCTTGGCGAGCGCGCCGAACGCGCTGCCGACCGCACCGCTGGCGGCCGTAACGACCATCGTCTCGCCGGCCTTGGGCGCAATGATCTTCACCAGCCCATACCAGGCAGTGACGCCCGGCATGCCGACCGCGCCGAGGTAGTGCGATAGCGGCACGTGCGTGGTGTCGACCTTCTTCAGCGCGCCGGGCTGCGACGCATCGACCACGCTGTATTCCTGCCAGCCGCCAAAGCCCACCACCTTGTCGCCAGGGGAGAACTTGGGGTGCCTGCTTTCCACCACTTCACCGGCGGTGCCGCCCTGCATCACCTGGCCGAGCGGCTGGGGCTGCGCATAGCTCTTGGAGTCGTTCATGCGGCCGCGCATGTACGGGTCCAGGCTCATGTAGTGGTGGCGCACCAGCACCTGGTTCTCGGCCAGCGCGGGCGTTTCGGCGGTCACGAGCTTGAAGTTGCTGGCAACGGCTTCGCCATCGGGGCGGTTGTCGAGGTGGATCTGCTTGTTGGTGGGCATGAATGGGCTCCTGGAGATTCGTTTCGGTGGTCGGTCAGTCGGTCGAGGGCGGACGCATCGCATTCGCGCTGGCCGGCCCTGTCGGCAGGCGGCGCTTCACGTACTTGAAGGTGCCTGTGGCATGGGCGCACACGCGCTCCTGCTCGTCGTAGATCTTGGCTTCGGTAAAAGCCAGCGTTGCGGTGCGATGAATGAGCGTGCCGCGTGCATGCAGCGGGCCGACCGAAGGCTGCATGAAGCTGGTCTTCATCTCGATGGTGACCACGCCCGTCTCGGGCGCCACGCTGCGCGCTGCGGCCGCCATGGTGATGTCGAGCAGCGTCATGCAGGCGCCGCCGTGGGTCACGTCGAAGGTGTTCAGGTGCTCGGGCTTGGCGGTGTAGATGATCTCGGATTCGCCGCCCTCGAACTTGGTGAGCTCGAAGCCCAGGTGGCGCGCGAAGGGAATCTGGCTCGTGTACGAGCGGATGTTGATGTCGGTGGAATCTTCAGTCATTACGCACCAAGCTTACGCGCCAAGCACCACGCTCACACCGCCGTCGACTGCGAGCCACTGCCCTGTGATGTGCTTGCCGGCATCGCTTGCGTACAGCAGCGTCAGGCCCTTCAGGTCTTCTTCATCGCCCAGGCGGCCGAGCGGCGCATGAGAGGCCATCTTTTCCTCGCCCAGCGACTTGATCAGCCCGGCGGCCATCTTCGTCATGAAGAAGCCGGGGCAGATCGCGTTCACGTTGATGTTGTACTTGCCCCATTCGGCGGCCAGCGTGCGCGTGAAGCCGATCACCGCCGTCTTCGAGGTGTTGTAGGCCAGCGTCTGCATTTCAGGCGGGTTGCCGTTCAGGCCTGCAATGGATGCAATGTTGATGATGCGCCCCGTTTTCTTGGGGATCATGTAGCCGTTGGCCACGTGCTGCGACAGGATGAAATAGCCGCGCACGTTGAGGTTCATCACCTTGTCCCACGCCTCGACCGGATGGCTCTCGGCCGGCGCGCCCCAGCTGGCACCCGCGTTGTTCACGAGGATGTCGATGGCGCCCATGCGCTGTAGCGTTTCGTCGGCCAGGCGGCGCGTGTCTTCTTCCTTCGAGCAGTCGGCGGCGATCCAGCGCGCGTCGATGCCGGCGGATTGCAGCTCGGCCGCGGCCTGCTCCAGGTCGTCGGCCTTGCGGGAGCTGAGCATGATCCTCGCGCCCGCCTCGCCCAGCGCATGCGCCATCTGCAGGCCAAGGCCGCGCGAGCCGCCGGTGATGAGGGCGGTCTTGCCGGTAAGGTCGAACAGCTGCTTGGTGGTGCGAGGGGTCATTGGGTGTCTCCGATATTCACGATGTTCAGAAGAGATGCGTGCTACTTGTCGCCCAGGCGCGAGCGCACATAGATGAGCACGACGCCCACAAGCGCGACCACCCCGCCGGGCACGGCCATCGACCAGCCGATCGCCGGTTCGGTGCGGCCGGTGGCAATGCCGAGGATCACGAGAAACAGGCCGCCGTAGATCAGGATCCAGATCCACTTCTCTAGCCGCGCGTGCGGCTTGGGTGGCTTGACGGGGTTGGGGGTGTTGTTGTTTGGGGCGGCGTTGGCCATTATCAAAAAGCTTCCTCTGGCAATGCTGTACAGGTGGGATCCCGGCTTTCGACCACGTTGAGCCAGGCGCCGATTTTCGGCAGCTCGTAGTGGAAGAAATAGTCCGTGGCTCCAATCTTGCCAGCTGTTACCGCCCTCGCCTTTTGTGCGTCGATTTCGAGTGCCCGCTGCGCCACGTCCAGCCAGATCCAGGCCAGCACGGTGTGGCCGAACGCCTGCATGTACGGCACGGCGTTGGCCAGCGCATCGGCCGGGTCGCCGGTGGACCAGGCGGCCTCGGTCGCACTGCCGATGCGCTGCAAGGCCACTTTCAGTGTCTTGGCATGCGCCGCGAGCGCCGGCACCTCGCCCGCGCGGCCGATGGTGTCGGTGATGCGGCCGGCCAGCAGCTGCAGGCCCCGGCCTTTTTCCATCAGCACCTTGCGGCCCAGCAGGTCGGCCGCCTGGATGCCGTGCGTGCCCTCGTGGATCATGTTCAGGCGGTTGTCGCGCCAGTACTGTTCCACCGGAAAATCGCGCGTATAGCCGTAGCCGCCGTGCACCTGAATGGCCAGCGAGTTGGCCTCGAGGCACCATTCGCTGGGCCAGCTCTTGGCAATGGGCGTGAGCACCTCGAGCAACAGGCGCGCGTCGTCCGCAGCCTGCGCGTTGCCTGTTTTCTGCTCGTCGACCAGACGGGCGCAGTACAGCTCCAGCGCCAGGGCGCCTTCGCAATACGCCTTCTGCGCGAGCAGCATGCGGCGCACGTCGGCGTGCTCGATGATGCGCACCTGCGGGCTGGCCGAATCTTTTGCGACCGCGGTGCCGGGCTGTTCGGCTTTTTTCACGAGCCGGCCCTGCGGCCGGGTCTTCGCATATTCGAGCGAGGCGTAATAGCCGGCCATGCCGAGCATGGTGGCCGCGGTGCCGACCCCGATGCGCGCCTCGTTCATCATGTGGAACATGCAGTGCAGGCCCTTGCCGGGCTCGCCGACCAGGTAACCCACCGCACCCGCCTTGCCGCCGACGGGATACTTGCCCTCGCCGAAGTTCAGCAGCGTGTTGGTGGTGCCGCGCCAGCCGAGCTTGTGGTTGAGCCCTGCGAGCGCCACGTCGTTGCGCTCGCCGGTCAACTCTCCATTCGTGTTCACCATGCGCTTGGGCACGATGAACAGCGAGATGCCGCGCGTGCCCGGCACCAGCTTGCCGTTGGCATCGGGAATCTTGGCAAGCACGATGTGCACGATGTTCTCGGTCAGCTCGTGGTCGCCCGCCGAGATCCACATCTTGTTGCCCGTGAGCCGATAACGCGGCCCCAGCGGATCGTTCTGGTAGTCGTCGCCGTCAGGCACAGCGCGCGTGGCCACGTCGCTCAGCGAAGAGCCTGCCTGCGGCTCCGACAGGCACATGGTGCCCGCCCAGCGGCCCGAAAATTCGTTCTTGGCGAACACCTCTTTCTGCAATTCGGTGCCGTGCACCATCAGCAGGTTGGCGTTGCCGCTGGTGAGCATGTTGGAGCCGATGCTCACCGATGCCATTGCGAAAAAACTGTTGGCCGCGGCCTGCAGCGTGTAGGGCAGCTGCATGCCGCCAATGTCGTAGTCCTGCGCCGCGCTCATCATTCCGGATTCGACAAAAGCCTTGTGCGCATCGTGGGTTGCCCGCGGCAACACGACTTTCTCGCCGTCGAAATGCGGCTCCTGCGTGTCGACGATGCGATTGGCCGGCGCGTACTTTTCGCGCGCGATGCGCTCGCAGGTGTCGAGCACCGCGTCGAAGGTTTCACGCGAATGGTCTGAAAAGCGCTCGCGCTGGCTCAGCGATTCCGCGTCGAGCCAGTCGTAGAGCAGGAAGTCGAGTGTGGGACGCAGGCTCATGATCGGATCTCGGTGTTGAGGCTACAGACTTCGACCGGTAGCGCTCGTCGGCCGGCGAAGCCAGGCCCGTTCGTGGAACACCGCGGAACCGGCTTTGCCGGTCCGCTGGTGTTGCCCCCGGAAGGGGGTTGGCGGAGGCGACACGAAGTGCGCCGCAGACTGGGGGAGAGTCAGATGATTTCGAATACGCCCGCGGCGCCCATGCCGCCGCCGATGCACATCGTCACCAGCACCTTCTTCGCGCCGCGGCGCTTGCCTTCGATGAGCGCGTGGCCCGTCAGGCGCTGTCCGCTCACACCGTAGGGGTGGCCCACGGCGATGGCGCCGCCGTCCACGTTCAGGCGGTCGCCCGGAATGCCGAGCTTGTCGCGGCAGTAGATCACCTGCACCGCGAAGGCTTCGTTCAGCTCCCACAGGTCGATGTCGTTGACCGTGAGGCCCAGGCGCTTGAGCACCTTCGGAATGGCGAAGACGGGGCCGATGCCCATTTCGTCGGGTTCGCAGCCGGCCACGGCAAAACCGAGGAAGCGGCCGAGCGGCTTCAGGCCCTTTTGCTGGGCGTACTTCTCGTCGACCACCACGCAGGCGCCGCCGCCGTCGGAGAACTGGCTGGCGTTGCCGGCCGAAATGAGGCCGCCGGGCAGTGCCGGGCGGATGCCGCTGATGCCTTCCTTGGTGGTACCGGGGCGAATGCCTTCGTCGTTCTCGACCGTGACTTCCTTGGTGCGCAGGCCCATCACGGGATCGGCCACGCCGGCCAGCACGGTGATGGGGGCGATCTCGTCCTTGAAGCGGCCGGCTTCGAGCGCGGCGGTGGCCTTCTGCTGGCTGGCGGCGCCGTATTCGTCCATGGCGTCGCGGCCGATGTTGTAGCGCTTGGCGACCTGCTCGGCAGTCTGCAGCATGTTCCAGTAGATCTCGGGCTTGTGCTTTACCAGCCAGGGGTCGGCCAGCATGTGCTTGTTGGCTTCGTTCTGCACGCACGAAATGCTCTCGACGCCGCCGGCCACGTAAACCTCGCCCTCGCCTGCAATGATGCGCTGGGCGGCGGTGGCAATGGTCTGCAGGCCCGACGAGCAAAAGCGGTTGATGGTCATGCCCGAGGTGGTCACGGGGCAGCCGGCGCGCAGCGCGATCTGGCGCGCAATGTTGGAGCCGGTGGCGCCTTCGGGCGTTGCGCAGCCCATGATCACGTCGTCGACTTCGGCGGCTTCGATACCGGCGCGCGAGATGGCGTGCTGCACCGCATGGCCGCCGAGCGTGGCGCCGTGCGTCATGTTGAAGGCACCCTTCCAGCTCTTGGCGAGCGGCGTGCGGGCAGTGGAAACGATGACGGCGCTGGTCATGGTGAGGTCCTTTGAAGATGGAAGGGAAAAGAAGTCGTGGTCGTCATTGCGCCGGCGCAGCGTTGGTGTTGCGCAGGAGCTGGTGATAGAAGCCGATCATCTCGCCGTAGTTGGAGATGGCCAGGCGTTCGTTGTTGCCGTGGAAGCGCGCCAGGTCTTCGCTCTTCATGCGGAAAGGCGAAAAGCGGTAGACGGCGTCGCTCACAAGGCTGAAGTGGCGCGAATCGGTGGCGGCCGTCATGAGGCCGGGCGCCACCACCACGTCGGGGAACGACTGTCGCACCGCCTGCTGGATGGCACGGTAGCCGGTGCTGTCGGTCGGCGACACGGGCGAAGGCTCGGAGTTGCCCGGATAGCGCTTGATCTTGATCTCGTCGTTGCCGAGCGCCGTGCGCAAGTGCGCTTCCACGCTGTCGATCGTGTCGCCCGGCAGGATGCGGAAGTTGACCGCCGCCTCGGCCCGGCCGGGCAGCACGTTGTCCTTGTTGCCGGCGCGCACGATGGTGAGCGCGGTGGTCGTGCGCAGCATGGCGTTGCTGCTCGGGCTCTTCTGGAGCTGGCTGCGCACCAGCGGCTCTGTGAGCCACAGGTTGGAAAGCATCACGCGGTTGACGCCGCTCATCTCGGGCGCGAGTGCGCCGAACATCTGGGCGGCCACGCCTTTGATGCCGCCGGGCATGGGATCGCCCTCGAGCCGCGCGAGCGCTGCGCTCATGCTGCCGATGGCGCTGCGCTGCGGCGGCATCGACGAATGGCCGGGGGCCGTGTCGAGCGAAAGAAAAAAGGTGCCGTAGCCCTTCTCGGCCAGGCCGATGAGCGCGGCCGGCTTCGAAAGGCCGGGCAGCACGCCGTCGAGGATCAGCAGGCCCTCGTCGAGCACCCAGTCCAGCCGCACGTTGCGCGACTTGAGCAGTTCGGCAATCGGCCGCGCACCGCGCAGGCCGCTCACCTCTTCGTCATCGCCCATCACGAGGTAGACGGTCTGCCTGGGCTTGAAGCCGCTCGCAATCAGCAGCTCGATGGCTTCCATCTGAGCGAACAGGTTGCTCTTGTTGTCGAGCGTGCCGCGGCCCCAGACAAAGCCGTCCTTGATCTCGCCGGCAAAGGGATCGACGGCCCAGGCCTTTTCGGTGCCGGGCGCAATCGGCACCATGTCCTGGTGCGCCATCAGCGCGATGGGTTTGGCCGCCGCATCGGTGCCGGCCCATGTGTAGAGCAGCGCCTTCTGGCCCACCACTTCCTTCTTGAGGGTGGCGTGGACCTTGGGGAACTGCTGCTCCAGGTAGGCGTGCAGCTTGTCGAACTCGGCCAGGTTGGCGGCCGGATCGTCAAGGCTGGAAACGGTGCGGATCGGAATTGCGCCCGCCAGCCGCGTGGCGGCGGCCTGCACGTCCATCTCGAGCTTGGGAGCGGGCGCTGCCGCCAGTTGCTGCGACGGCGTGCGCCAGGTATTGACCGCCACGGCTGCCACAAGCACCACAAGCACCAGCAGCAGCCCGAGAAAGATGCGTTTCAACATGGGCGGTCAGGCTTCCCGTATCAGCTGAAGGACTTGCCTTCGGCCACCAGCTTCTGGATCAGCGGCGCGGGCTGCCAGAACTCGGCGTCGTCGCGCGGGTTCTTGGCAAAGCGCTTCATGGTTTCGGCCACGTTGTACAGGCCGACCTGCGATGCGTAGTGCATCGGGCCGCCGCGCCAGATCGGGAAGCCATAGCCGGTGAGGTACACCATGTCGATGTCGCCCGCCTTCGAGGCAATGCCGTCTTCCAGGATGTGCGCGCCTTCGTTGACCAGCGCATACACCAGGCGCTGCACGATTTCTTCGTCGGAAATCTTGCGCGGCGTGATGCCCATTTCCTTGCGGTGGTCTTCGATCATCTTGTTGACCAGGTCCGACGGAATCGCATCGCGCTTGCCGGCTTGGTAGTCGTACCACCCTGCCCCGGTCTTCTGGCCGAAGCGGCCCAGTTCGCACAGCTTGTCGGCCGTGCGGCTGTACTTCATGTTCGGATGCTCCACGGCGCGGCGCTTGCGAATGGCCCAGCCGATGTCGTTGCCGGCCAGGTCGCCCATGCGGAACGGACCCATGGCAAAGCCGAACTTCTCGATGGCCTTGTCGACCTGCTGCGGCGTGGCGCCTTCGTCGAGCAGAAAGCCCGCCTGGCGCGAGTACTGCTCGATCATGCGGTTGCCGATGAAGCCGTCGCACACGCCCGAGACCACGGCCGTCTTCTTGATCTTCTTGCCGATGTCCATGACGGTGGCCAGAACATCCTTGCCCGTTTGCTTGCCGCGCACCACTTCGAGCAGCTTCATCACGTTGGCGGGGCTGAAGAAGTGCATGCCGACGACGTCTTGCGGACGCTCGGTGAACGATGCGATCTTGTCGACGTCGAGCGTGGAGGTGTTCGAAGCCAGGATGGCGCCCTTCTTGGCGACGCGGTCGAGCTCCTTGAACACCTTCTCCTTCACGCCGAGTTCCTCGAACACGGCTTCGATGATCAGGTCGGCGTCCTTCAGGTCGTCGTAGCTCAGCGTGGTGCTCAAGAGCGCCATGCGCTGCTCGTACTTGTCCTGCTTGAGCTTGCCCTTCTTGATCTGCGATTCGTAGTTCTTCTTGATGGTGGCAATGCCGCGGTCGAGCGCTTCCTGCTTCATCTCGAGAATCTTGACGGGGATGCCCGCGTTCAAAAAGTTCATCGAAATGCCGCCGCCCATGGTGCCGGCGCCGATCACGCCGACCGACTTGATCTCGCGCTTGGGCGTGTCGTCGGCCACGTCGGGAATCTTGGAGGCCGCACGCTCGGCCATGAACAGGTGGCGCAGCGCGAGCGACTCGGGCGTGAACATCAGCGATGTGAAGATGCGGCGCTCTTCGGCCATGCCTGCGTCGAACTTCATCTTGGTGGCGGCCTGCACGGCCTCCACGCACTGCAGCGGCGCGGGGTAGTTCTTCGACATGCCGCCCACCATGTTCTTGGCAAACTGGAAGTACGCATCGCCCTGCGGATGCTTGCACGGAAGGTTGCGCACCAGCGGCAATGCGTCGCCGGTCTTGCCGGCCACGCTCTTGGCAAAGGCCACGGCTTCTTCGAACACCGATTCAGGCGAGGCTGCGAGCCTGTCGAACAGCTTCTGGCCCGGCAGGCTGGCGAGCAGTTCGCTCTTGACCGGCTCGCCGCTCACGATCATGTTGAGCGCGGTTTCCACGCCCAGCACGCGCGGTAGGCGCTGCGTGCCGCCGGCGCCCGGAATGAGGCCCAGCTTGACTTCGGGCAGCGCAATGCTGGTGCCAGGAGCCGCCACGCGGTAGTGGCAACCCAGCGCCAGCTCGAGGCCGCCGCCCATGCACACCGAATGAATGGCCGCGACGATGGGCTTGGGCGAAGCCTCGAGTGCGAGGATCACGCTCAGCAGGTTGGGCTCTTGCAGTGCCTTGGGCGTGCCGAACTCCTTGATGTCTGCGCCGCCAGAGAACGCCTTGCCGGCGCCGGTGATGACGATGGCCTTGACGGCGTCGTCGGCATTGGCCTTCGACAGGCCATCGGTAATGCCGATGCGGGTCGAGAAACCGAGACCGTTGACCGGCGGGTTGGTCAGTGTGATCACGGCGACATCGCCGAGCACTTTGTATTCAGCCGTCATGCTGCGTTCCTTGGTGTGTGAAGAAAAAGAAGAAAAAGCACGAGTGTTCTTTTTCGAGGGATTCTAGGCGTTTCGCGTGGCTCAACAATGGCACGCAGTCGCTGTTGGGACAAGAGGATCCGGGGCGCGGCCCGGATCCTCGGAGGGCTTCTTCAGACCTCGAGCCACTCTTTGCGGGTGGTGGCGTCGGCGCGCAGGCTGTCGGGCGTTCCGTCGAAAACGATGCTGCCGTGGCCCATGACCAGCGCACGGTCGGAGATCTGCATCGCAATGGTGAGCTTCTGCTCGATCAGCAGCACCGAAATGCCCTTGTCCTTGAGCGTCTTGAGGTACTGCCCCACCAGTTCGACGATCTTCGGCGCAAGGCCTTCGGTCGGCTCGTCGATGATGATGAGGTCGGGGTCGCCCATGAGCGTGCGGCACAGCGTGAGCATCTGCTGCTCGCCGCCCGAAAGCACGCCGGCCTCGGTGTGCTGGCGTTCCTTCAGGCGCGGGAACATGCCGTACATGTCGTCGAAGGACCAGCGGCTGCCCTTGCCCGAACCCTTTTGCCCGAGCAGCAGGTTCTGGTGCACCGTGAGCTTGGGAAAGATATCGCGGTTCTCGGGCACGTAGCCGATGCCGAGGTGCGCGATTTCGTAGGCCTTCTTGCGCAGGATGTCCTGCTCCTTCCAGCGCAGCGTGCCTTCGGCATGCACCAGGCCCATGATGGCCTTGGCGGTGGTCGAGCGGCCCGAGCCGTTGCGGCCCAGGAGCGCAACGATCTCGCCGGCGCCAACCTCGAAGGAAACACCATGCAGCACATGGCTCTTGCCGTAGTAGGCGTGAATGTCGTGAAGCTTCAGCATGTCAGTGTCCCTGGCCTTGAGCATCGGCTACCGAAGAGCCGAGGTAAGCCTCTTGCACGCGCGCATTCGCACGCACTGCGGCCGGCGTGTCGAAGGCGATGACTTCGCCATACACCACCACCGCAATCTTGTCGGCCAGGCCGAAGACCACGCCCATGTCGTGCTCCACCGTGAGCAGCGTCTTGCCGACCGTGACGTGCTTGATGAGCGAGATGAAATGCGAGGTCTCGGTCTTGCTCATGCCCGCCGTGGGTTCGTCCAGCAAGATGACGTTGGCACCGCCCGCAATGGTTACGCCAATTTCGAGCGCGCGCTGCTCGGCATAGGTGAGGTTTACCGCGTGCACGTCGCGCTTGCGCTCCAGGCCGATCTGCTTGATGAGCTCTTCGGTGCGCGCATTGGCATCGTCCAGGTTGGAGAGAAAGCGAAGGAAGGTGTACTTGTAGCCCAGGCTCCACAGCACGCCGCAGCGCAGGTTCTCGAACACGCTCAGCTTGGGGAAGATGTTGGTGATCTGGAAGCTGCGCGAAAGGCCCAGCCGGTTGATCTCATACGGCTTCTTGCCGTCGATGCGCTCGCCGTTCAAGAGCACCTCGCCGCTGGTGGGCGCAAGGCGCCCGCTGATCAGGTTGAAGAGCGTCGACTTGCCCGCCCCGTTGGGGCCGATGATGGCCACGCGCTCGCCGGCGTTCACCGCGAGGTCGACGCCGCGGATGATCTCGGTCTTGCCGAAATTCTTGCGCAGCGCCTTCAGTTCCAGTGCATGTTGCGCGCTCATTTACGCCGCCTCCCGACGTTTGATTTCTGCTTCGATTTCTTCTTGCGCCTGGCCCCACACGCGCACGAAGCGGCGTCGCGCCACCTCGAGCGCACCCAGGCCCAGGGCCAGGATGGCCACGGCGCCGAGCCAGCTGCCCACGCCGGCGGTGTCGAGCGCCACACCGAAGAAGTTCAGCGTCGGCCCCATCGCTGCATTCAGCTGGATGTGGTAGATCATTTCGATGAGCGCAGCCGCCCCGATGACCACCGGCACCAGCGCCACGGCGAGCGCGAGGTACAGCAGCCAGAAGCGGTCGAACTTGCCGAACTTGGCAACGCGCAGGTTCATCATCACCAGGCTTGCAATGCCGCCGGGCGCAAACATCACCATGAACACGAACACCAGGCCGAAGTACAGCTGCCAGGCCTTCGACAGTTCGGACAGCAGGATCGACGCGAACACCAGCAGAATCGCACCGATGATCGGCCCGAAGAAGAACACTGCGCCGCCAAGGAAGGTAAACAGCAGGTAGCCGCCCGAGCGGATGGCGTTGAGGCTGTCGGCCGCGTTCACGATCTCGAAGTTGATCGAGGCCAGGCCGCCGCCAATGCCTGCGAAGAAGCCCGCGATGATGAACGCGAAGTAGCGCACGCGCTGCGTGTTGTAGCCGATGAACTCGACGCGCTCCGGGTTGTCGCGCACCGCATTCAGCATGCGGCCGAGCGGCGTGCCGGTAAAGGCATACATCAGCGCGGTGCAAACGAAGCAATACGCGGCAATCAGGTAGTACACCTGGATCTGCGGACCGAAGTTGAAGCCGAAGAAGGTCGGGCCGTACACGCGGTCGGTGGTAATGCCGCCTTCGCCGCCGAAGAAGCTCGGGAACATCAGCGCCATGGAGGCCACCAGTTCGCCGATGCCCATGGTGATCATCGCGAAGGTGGTGCCCGACTTCTTGGTGGTCACAAAGCCGAAGATCACCGCGAAGAACATGCCGGCCAGGCCACCCACCAGCGGGATGAGCACCAGCGGAATCTGCAGGCCGCCCTTTGCGCCCATGTTCATTGCATGAATGGCCAGGAACGAACCGAGGCCGACATACACCGCGTGGCCGAAGCTCAGCATGCCGCCCTGCCCCAGCAGGATGTTGTAGCTCAGGCAGATGATGATGAGATAGCCCATCTGCGAGAGCATGGTGAGTGCCAGGCTGCTCTTGAACAAAAGCGGCGAGACGATCAGCACGATGGCGAAGAGCGTCCAGACCAGGTAGCGCCCGATGTTCCAGGGCTTGAAGCGGTAGTACTGTGTAGAAGTTGCTGTGGTCATGGCGTCAGTCCTCCCGGGTTCCAAGAAGACCCTTGGGCCTGAAGATGAGGATCAGCACCAGGAACAGGTACGGCAGGATCGGCGCAACCTGCGAGATCGTGAGCTTGAGCAGCTCGTAGCCGAAGGTCTGGTCTGTCACGGTCATGCCGATGGCGCGCAGGCCCGTGGCCAGCGACTGGTCCATGGCCACCGCAAAGGTCTGGATGATGCCAATGAGCAGCGACGCCAGAAACGCCCCCGCCAGCGACCCCATGCCGCCGACCACCACCACCACGAAGATGATGGAGCCGACCGAGGCCGCCATTGCCGGCTCGGTCACGTAGGTGTTGCCGCCCACCACGCCCGCCAGGCCCGCGAGCGCGGCGCCGCCGCCGAACACCAGCATGAACACGCGCGGTACGTTGTGGCCCAGCGCCTCGACCATGTCCGGGTGCTTGAGCGCCGCCTGGATGACCAGGCCGATGCGGGTGCGCGTGAGCAGCAGCCACACCGAGATGAGCATGAGCACCGCCACCAGCATGATGAACGAGCGGGACTTGGGAAATTGCGTGCCGTACAGCGAGAAAAGCGGCCCCTGCAGCTGCGGCGGCAGGCCGTAGGGCACGGTGGAGCGGCCCCAGGCAAGCTGCACCACTTCGAGGATGAGGTAAGACAGGCCGAAGGTCACGAGCAGCTCGGGCACGTGGCCGAACTTGTGGACCCGGCGCAGGCTGTAGCGCTCGAACGCAGCGCCCAAAAGGCCTACCAGCAGCGGCGCAATGAACAGCGCCGGCCAGAAGCCGATGATGCCCGACAGCGTGTAGGCAATGTAGGCGCCGAGCATGTAGAAGCTGGCGTGCGCAAAGTTGAGCACGCCCATCATGCTGAAGATCAGCGTTAGGCCAGAGCTCAGCATGAACAGCAGCAAGCCGTAGCTCACGCCGTTCAGCAGCGAGATGACGAAGAATTCGACGTTCATCGGTCTTTCGGGTGCGTGAAAAAGAAAGAGGCCCGAGTGTTGAAGTCGGGCCTCGACCGGTCAGGCGACCGAAGCGGTCACGAGGCGCCGCCGGGCCGCTTCATCTGGCACGACGTGGGCGTGCTCGAGACATACGCCTCGTAGTATTTGACCGGTGCCAGCGTGTAGCCGGTGTTTTCGGGGCTGTACGGGTTCTTGGCGTCGGCCTTTTGCCAGCGCGTGATCCACAGGCCCTGCTGCAGCTGGTGATCGGCCTTGCGCATTTCGACGTCGCCGTTGAAGCTCTTGAACTTCATGCCTTCCATGGCAGCCGCAACCTTGACCGGCTCGGTCGACTTGGTGCGCACGAAGGCTTCGCTCAGCATGGCGTACACCGTGTAGATGTCGGTGGTGTACATGTCGTCGTTGAAGCGCTTCTTGAACTCGCCCATGAGCGGTTGGACCGGGCCCGGCGCGTTGTAGTGGCTGTAGCCCACCTGGTAGACCTTGCCGTCGGAGGCCGCGCCCATGGCGGTTGGCGTGCCATTGGTGACGGCGTAGTAGGTATAGAACTTGACGTTCAGGCCCGAGTCGTTGGCCGACTTGATGAGCAGCGCCAAGTCGGAGCCCCAGTTGCCGGTAATGACGGTGTCGGCGCCCGAAGCCTTGATCTTGGCGATGTACGGCGCAAAGTCGCGCACCTGCGCAAGCGGGTGCAGGTCGTCGCCGACCACTTCCACGTCGGGGCGCTTGGCCTTGAGGTTGTCCTTCGCGAACTTCGAGACCTGCTGGCCGTGCGAGTAGTTCTGGTTGATCAGGTAGACCTTCTTGATGTCCGGCTGGTCCTTCATGAAGGTGGTCAGCGCTTCCATCTTCATGGAGGTGTCTGCGTCGAGGCGGAAGTGCCAGTAGCTGCACTTGCTGTTGGTGAGGTCGGGGTCGACCGCCGCGTAGTTGATGTACAGCACTTCTTTGCCCGGGTTGCGGGCGTTGTGCTTTTCGAGCGCGTCGATGATGGCGAGCGCGGGGCCCGAGCCGTTGCCCTGCACCACGTAGCGTGCGCCCTGGTCCATGGCGGAGCGCAGCGCAGCGGTGGTTTCTTGCGGGCTGAGCTTGTTGTCGATGCCGATGACTTCGAACTTCACGCCGGCCGCGTTCTTCTTGTTGAATTCTTCGGCCAGGAACTGGAAGGTCTTGAGCTGGTTGGTGCCGACCGCGGCCATGAGGCCCGAGAGCGGATCGAGCCACGCGATCTTGACGGTTTCACCCTTCTGGGCCAGGGCGCCTGTGGCACTTGCGGCAAGGATGGCTGCGGTAGCGATTTTCAGAGCGAACTTCACGATCTATATCTCCTGGTCAAACCGAATCAAAAAGCCTTGCACGAGCGTACAAGCGTTCACTGCCCCTCCCCTCAGGGAATGCCCGGAGGGGGTGGGCCGCAAAGGCCCGTTTCTATCGCGCAGGCGACAGCGCATTTCTCCAATTGCTACCCACGGGTAGAGGGCTTCTACCCGCGAGTAGGAAATGCGTTTACAAAGACGCTCAAGGGCGCTTCATCTGGCAGGTCGTTGGCGTGCTGGCCACATACGACTCGAAGTACTTCACGGGAACGTTGGTGTAGCCGGTGTTCTCGGCGTCATAAGGGTACTTGGCGCTGGCTTTCTCCCAGCGCGAGATGTAAAGCCCCTGCTGCAACTGGTGGTCGGCCTTGCGCATTTCGACCTCGCCGTTGAAGCTCTTGATCTTCATGCCCTCGAGCGCGGCCGCAACCTTGACCGGGTCGGTCGACTTGGTCTGCACGAAGGCGGCATCGAGCAGCGCGAACGTGTGATAGATCGACGATTGCGTCAGGTCGTCGTTCATCTTCTTCTTGTAGCCGGCAAGCAGCTTCTGGATTTCGCCGCCCATGTTGTAGTGGCCATAGGCCACCGTGTAGATCTTGCCCGCGGAGGTGGCGCCCATGGCCGTGGGGGTGCCGGTGCCGAATGCGTAGTAGGTGAGGAACTTGACGTCCAGGCCCGAGTCGTTGGCCGCCTTGATGAGCAGCGACAGGTCGGAACCCCAATTGCCGGTAATGACGGTGTCGGCGCCCGAGGCCTTGATCTTGGCGATGTACGGCGAGAAGTCGCGCACCTGCGCGAGCGGGTGCAGGTCGTCGCCCACGATCTGGATGTCGGGGCGCTTGGTCTTGAGGTTCTCCTTGGCAAACTTCGACACCTGCACGCCGTGTGCATAGTTCTGCCCGAGGATGTAGACCTTCTTGATGTCTGTCTGGTCCTTCATCCAGGTGGTCAGCGCCTCCATCTTCATGGAGGTGTCGGCGTCCAGGCGAAAGTGCCAGTAGCTGCACTTGCTGTTGGTGAGGTCGGGGTCGACCGCCGCATAGTTCAGGTAGAGCAGTTCCTTGCCCGGATTGCGTGCGTTGTTCTTCTCGACCGCATCGATGATTGCCAGGGCCGGGCCAGAGCCGTTGCCCTGGGTGATATAGCGCGCGCCTTGGTCTTGGGCCGAGCGCAGCGCCGCGGTGGTCTCTTGCGGGCTGAGCTTGTTGTCGATTGCAATGATCTCGAACTTCACGCCCGAGGCATTCTTCTTGTTGAACTCTTCAGCCAGGAACTGCGTGGTCTTGAGCTGGTTGGTGCCAACAGCGGCCATCAGCCCCGACAGCGGGTCCAGCCAGGCGATCTTGACCGTCTCGCCCTTCTGCGCAAACGCGGCTGCGGCGCTCACCAGCATGGCACAAGCTGCTACGGACTTGACGGCAAATTGCATGAAGAGTCTCCTGGATGATTGGCGGGTATGAAGCGGGATGCCAGCGTACAAGCGCCCTTTTCTTCACCGCACAGGGATTGCCCGGAAGGAAGGCCGCCGAAGCGGCCTTGCTATCGCGTGCGCGACAGTGCGGCTGGATTCGGACGATTCGTCAGGCGGTCGGCAGCTTGTAGTCCTTCAGCATTTCGCGCAGCCGGGTCTTGAGGATCTTTCCGGTCGCGCCGATCGGAATGGCGTCGACAAACACCACGTCGTCTGGCACTTGCCACTTGGCGGTCTTGCCTTCGTAGAACTTCAGCAGTTCTTCGCGTGCAACTTCCGCGTTGGGCTTCTTCACGACCGCGATGATCGGCCGCTCGTCCCACTTGGGGTGGTACACGCCGATGCAGGCGGCCATGGCCACGGCCGGATGCGCAACGGCGATGTTCTCGATCTCGATGGAGCTGATCCACTCGCCGCCGGACTTGATCACGTCCTTGCTGCGGTCGGTAATCTGCAGGTAGCCCTCGGCGTCGATGGTGGCAACGTCGCCGGTGGGAAACCAGCCGCGGCCCTGCTCGTCGCGGATGAGCGGATCGCCGCCCTCGCCCTTGAAGTATTCCTTGACGATCCACGGCCCCTTGACCAGCAGGTCTCCGAAGGCCTTGCCGTCCCAGGGCAGCTCCTTGCCGTTGCCGTCGACGATCTTCATGTCGACGCCGAAGATGGCGCGGCCCTGCTTCATGCGGATTTGCAGCTGCGCATCGGGCGGCAGCGACAGGTGCTTGTTCTTGAGCGTGCACAGCGTGCCGAGCGGGCTCATCTCGGTCATGCCCCAGGCATGCAGCACCTCGACGTTGTACTTCTCCTGGAACGCCGTGATCATGGCCGGCGGGCAGGCCGAGCCGCCGATGACGGTGCGGTTGAGCTTGCTGAACTTGAGGCTGTTGGCCTGCATGTGGCCGAGCATCATCTGCCACACGGTGGGCACGCCGGCCGCAAAGGTGACGCCTTCGGATTCGATCAGCTCGAACACCGATTTGCCGTCGAGTGCCGGGCCGGGGAACACCACCTTGCAGCCCACCAGCGCCGCCGAGTACGGAATACCCCAGGCGTTGACGTGGAACATGGGCACCACCGGCAGCACGGAGTCTTGTGCCGAAAGGCGCATCACGTCGGGCAGCGCCGCGGCATAGGCATGCAGCATGGTCGAGCGGTGGCTGTAGAGCGCGGCCTTGGGGTTGCCGGTGGTGCCGCTCGTGTAGCACATGCTCGAGGCCGAGTTCTCGTCGAAGGTCGGCCATTCGTAGCCGGTCGATTGAGAGCCCATCCAGGCCTCGTAGCTCACGAGATTGGGAACACCGCTGTCGGCGGGGAGCTTGTCGGCATCACAAAGTGCAATCCATTTCCGGATGGTGGGGCACTTGGCGTGGACCGCCTGCACCAGCGGCAGAAAGCTCAGGTCGAAGCACAGGATCTGGTCTTCGGCATGGTTGGCGATCCAGGCGATCTGGTCGGGGTGCAGGCGCGGGTTGATGGTGTGCAGCACGCGGCCGCTGCCGCTCACGCCGTAGTACAGCTCCAGGTGGCGGTAGCCGTTCCAGGCCAGCGTGGCAATGCGGTCGCTGAACAGCAGCTGCTCGTCGTCCAGCGCGTTGGCAACCTGCCGGGCACGCGATGCGATGCCGCCCCACGTCGTGCGGTGGATATCGCCCTCGACCCGGCGCGAGACGATTTCGCCGTCGCCGTTGTGGCGCTCGGCAAACTCGATCAGCGACGAGATCAAAAGCGGTTGGTCTTGCATCAAACCCAGCATCTACGGACTCCTAAAGGAAATGACTTCATGAAAGCTTGCAAAGCACAGATTCACGCAAGCTTCGGCCGCTTCCACAATGACACAAACCCGCACTGCTGAATGGAACGAAGCGGCTCATCAAGGTGCGCTCGCGGCCGTGATTCT
The DNA here is from genome assembly GCF_029919115.1 of Variovorax paradoxus. Classification (NCBI taxonomy): domain Bacteria; kingdom Pseudomonadati; phylum Pseudomonadota; class Betaproteobacteria; order Burkholderiales; family Comamonadaceae; genus Variovorax; species Variovorax paradoxus. The sequence goes on along the minus strand of NZ_CP123990.1, from coordinate 2,093,281 downwards.
GGCGGCCGTTGGCGTTGCGTCGAGCAACAGCTGAGAGGGCCATGTCCCCCAGGCGACCCCGAGTTGGGGCGTGTTGGGATCGCCCTTGCGCATGAAGGCGCTCACGCTCGCCATCATGGCGGCGGAAAGCGCGAGCCGGCCTGGCTGGTTGGCCTTGCCGCCCATCACGTTGCTTAGCAGCGAGCCGTTGAAGTTGCCAAAGACGAACGGCAGGTCGAACGCGTGCGCCGCGCCGTACACATCGTTCCACGGCGGCGCCTCCTGCGCCCAGTCGAGCCGGTAGTGCCAGATGTTCGACTGGCGCGTCTTCATCGTGTTGAGCAGGTTGTCACGGCTGGCGCCGAAAAGCCCTTGGGTAATGACGTCGGTGGCCGCGTTGTAGCCCGTGCCCGGCTTGTCTACCGGAAGGTAGGACGCATCGATGATGTCGGCCACGGTGAGCGCGGACGGCGCATCGGGGTCGAAATTGAACATCATCGAGAAGCGCTGCGCGTCGGTCACGATCCAGCCCGGCTTCGGAAAACCGATGGTGCCCAGCAGCGAGGCGAAGAGCTTGCCCTCGTCGCGCGTGTTGCCCGCGAGCATGGGCACCTTGTTGTACCGGTCGGCCGCAATGGCGCCGATCGGGTCGAGCGGCAGCACCGTGCCGTCGGGAATCGGAGCGACCGAACCGAGGCCGGCGGCAACCACCTTGGTGAGCAGCGCCCCGCCCTCTTGCGCGCGCATGTAGTCCGCGATTTGTTCCGGTGTGCGGCTGGCGATGTAGGCCTTGGCCGCCGCGACGTCGGCCACTGTGCCGTCGGCAACGAGCAGTCTTTCCAGGATGGCCTGGCCCTGCGCGAGCGAGGCCGATGCCGGGGCCAGCGTGGGGAGCGTAGCGGGCGGCAGGTTGCTCGCAAGCGAGATGCCGCCGCTCATCTCGAAGGCCTTGTGAAACAGGCCCTTGGCCATCGGCGACGTCATGACCGCCAGCAGGTTGGTGGCGCCGGCCGACTCGCCCGAGAGCGTCACATTGCCCGCGTCACCGCCAAAGCTGGCGGCATTGGCCCTGATGAAGCGAAGCGCCGCCATGATGTCCAGCAGCGCGAAGTTGCCCGAATCATCCCCCGCCGCGCCGCCCGGGCGCAGTTGCGGCATGTTGATGAAGCCCAGGATGCCCAGGCGGTAGCTGGCGGTAATGACCACCGCGTTGGCGGCCTTGGCCAGCGCCGCACCGTCGTAGAGCGGATCGGCCGTGTAGCCGGAGATATTGCTGCCCCCGTGGATGAACAGCAGCACGGGCAGGTTCTTCTCTTCTGTCGCCGGGCGCCAGATGTTGACGAACAGGCAGTCTTCGCTGCCGACGGGCTTGCCCAGGTTGGTGCCGATGGTGGCGTCGAAGGTGTTGTTGGTGCCGGGGCTGAAAAGCCGGCCGATCTGCAGGCACGAGTTGCCGAACCTGGCGGCCGGCCGGATGCCGCTCCAGGCCTCGGGTTCGACTGGTGCGCGCCAGCGCAGCGCGCCCACTGGCGGTTTGGCGAACGGAATGCCTTTCCAGGACCAGGTGCCCGTTCGGGCGCTGTCGTCCACGCCTTCGATCTTGCCGGCAGTGGTCGTGCGCACCATGGCCCCGTCGGCAGGCGGCGGCGGGAGCGCCGCGGGGGCGGTCGGGATGACCGAGAACCCACCGCCGGATCCGCCGCCGCAGGCGGAAAGCGCGATGCAGGCTGTGACCGCGACCGCTTGCGCCGCGGTTCTTGCCGCAGCCTGCAGGGTTGCGCCGCGGACTTCCGTCGTCTCTGCTGTGTTCATTGTTTGTCTCCACACCGGGTTAATCGGAATGACTCCATCGGTGCCAGCCCGCCATACTCCGCCGGGCTGGATCCGCCAGAAAATTCTAGGAACCGGCTGCGTTTTCCCCGCTATCGCAAGCGAGCCAATTCAATGACTTCAGGAGCCTCCATGCCGCATGCCCAGCGCCGTCCGCAACGCCGGCCGGGCTGCGCACAGCAGCCGGAACTTCGAACCAGTTCGGCCGCGTGGCTCGAGGGCGTGCTCTCGATGTTTGCGGCCGAGGGCCTGGATGTGGCCTCGCTGCTGCGCGAAGCCGGCTTCGACCCCGATTCGCTGCACCGGCAGAACGCGCGCATTCCGGTCGACGAGGTCTCGGCGCTGTGGCAACTGGCCGTGGCCCGTGCCGGCAAGCCCACGCTGGGCCTGCACCGCGACCTGGCCGCCACGCACAGCAAGCTCGGCACGGTGGGCCACGCCATGTCGTGCAGCGCCAACTTGAGCGAGGCGCTCAACCGGCTTGCGCGCTACATGGCCGTCATCTCCGACGCAACCGCGTTCTCGATACAGCCCGATGCACGCGGCGCGTGGATGGTGATGGAGCACACAGGCGGCAGCCTGCCGATTCCGCGCCAGCGCGTCGAGTACGCGCTGCTCACCGTATTCATGCAGTGCCAATGGCTCACCCGGCGCGAGCTGCAGCCGCTGGCCCTCGAGTTCGTCTATCCGCCACCGGCCGACGACCGCCTGCACCGCGAGGCCTTCGGCTGCCCGATCCGCTACAACGCGCCGGCCAACCGCCTGCTGCTGTCAACGGCTGACTTGTCCATGCCCCTGCCCACTTACCACCCCACTCTGGGCGAGATGCAGGAGCACCTGCTTGACGAGCAGCTGAACCTGCTGGGCCAGACCACCACCAGCACCCTGGTGTGCGCCGAAATCGCGCGCCGCCTGCCCCATGGCGAGCCGCGACGGCAGGACGTGGCAGCGGGCCTCGGGCTGGCCGAGCGCACGCTGCAGCGGCGGCTGCAGGAGGAGTCGGTGTCTTTCCAGTCGCTGCTCGACCGCACTCGCCGCGAGCTGGCGCAGCAGTACCTGGCCGAAGACCGCCACACGCTCACCGACGTGGCGGACATGCTGGGATTTGTCGACAGCAGCAACTTCTTTCGCGCCTGCAAGCGCTGGTTCGGCCTGCCGCCGGCGCAGTACCGGGCGCGCATCTGGGACACGCCGGCGCTTGCCCACTGAACCAGCCCGATAGCGGGCGGCGTCCCCGATGGCCCGCGCCGCAAGGGGTCTCATGCTCTGCCGGACAATCGGGGCATGAGCTTGCTTGCTGAAGACACGGCCGCCGCCGACCTGGGCGTGCGCTGGAAACCCGGGTTCCGGACACTGGGCCCCGCCTTTCTTACCGAACTGCGGCCTACGCCGCTGCCCGATCCCTACTGGGTCGGCACCAGCGGTGCGGTGGCGGGCTTGCTAGGTTTGCCGGCCGATTGGCTGCAATCTGCCAGCACTCTGGCGGCGCTGACCGGCAGCCTGCCCGTAGCCGGCACCCAGCCGTTCGCTACCGTGTACAGCGGCCATCAATTCGGCGTGTGGGCCGGGCAGCTCGGCGATGGCCGCGCGATCATGCTCGGCGAAACCGAAGGCGGCCTCGAAGTGCAGCTCAAGGGCGCGGGCCGCACGCCCTACTCGCGCGGCGGCGACGGCCGCGCCGTGCTGCGCTCCAGCATTCGCGAATTCCTTTGCAGCGAGGCGATGCACGGCCTTGGCATTCCCACGACGCGCGCCCTGTGCGTCACGGGCTCCGACGCGCGCGTGTACCGCGAGGAGCCCGAGAGCGCGGCCGTCGTGACCCGCGTGGCCCCCAGCTTCATCCGCTTTGGGCACTTCGAGCACTTTGCGGCCAACCAGCGCGATGCCGAATTGCGCGCTCTGGCCGACTACGTCATCGACCGCTACTACCCGGCCTGCCGCACAACCGAGCGCTTCGGCGGCAACGCCTATGCGGCTTTCCTGGAAGCCGTGAGCGAGCGCACCGCGGCCCTCTTGGCGCAGTGGCAGGCCGTCGGCTTTTGCCACGGCGTGATGAACACCGACAACATGAGCATCCTCGGGCTCACCATCGACTACGGACCGTTCCAGTTTCTGGACGGCTTCGACCCGCGCCACATCTGCAACCACAGCGACACCAGCGGGCGCTACGCCTTCAACCAGCAGCCCAACGTGGCCTACTGGAACCTGTTCTGCCTGGCGCAGGCGCTGCTCCCGCTCATCGTCGACCAGGAGGTCGCAGTGGCGGCGCTGGAGTCTTACAAGACAGTGTTCCCACGCGAGTTCGAAGGCCGCATGCGCGCCAAGCTCGGGATCACCGATTCGGCCGAGGGCGACCGCGCGCTCATCGAGGGCGTGCTGAAGCTCATGGCCGCCGAAAAAGTCGACTACACGATCTTCTGGCGCCGCCTTTCGCAGCACATGGCGGACGGCAACGCCGAGCCGGTGCGCGATCTTTTCCTGGACCGCGCCGGCTTCGACGCCTGGTTGCTATCTTTTTTGGAGCGGCACGCCAAGGGCCAACGCGAGGAGGCCGCCGACTTGATGCTCAAATCGAATCCAAAGTTCGTGCTGCGGAACCACCTGGGCCAGCAAGCCATCGAAGCTGCTGCGCAGAAGGACTTCTCGGGTGTGGCAACCTTGCTGACCCTGCTCGAGAGCCCCTTTGACGAACATCCAGGTGCCGACGCATATGCCGGCTTTCCGCCCGACTGGGCCTCCACAATCGAAATCAGCTGCTCGTCATGACCGCACCCGTACAAAAAACCAACCACAGGCTACCGCCCAGCGCATGAAACTGATCCTCGACTTCTTTCCGATCCTGCTGTTCTTCGGCGCCTACAAGCTGGGCGACATCTACACCGCCACCGCCGTGCTGATGGGCGCCACCGTGGTGCAGATGGGCATCATCTATGCCACCGAGCGCAAGCTGCAGGCCATGCAAAAAGCCACGCTGGTGCTGATCCTGCTCTTCGGCACGCTCACGCTGGTGCTGCATGACGACCGCTTCATCAAGTGGAAGCCCACGGTGCTCTACGGCGCAATGGCCATTGCACTGGCCGTGGCGCTCTGGGTGCTGAAGAAGAACTTCCTCAAGATGCTGCTCGGCTCGCAGCTCCAGCTGCCCGACCGCATCTGGGGCCGCCTGAACGTGGCGTGGATCGGGTACTGCCTTTTCATGGCCCTTATCAACGGCTACGTGGCGGCGTACTTCACCACCGAGGCCTGGGTCAACTTCAAGCTCTGGGGCTATGTGTTCCCCATCGTCTTCCTGGTGGCTCAGGGCCTGTACATCTCGCCGCACCTCAAGAGCGACGAGCCCACCGCATGAGCGCCGCCGCAACCCATCCCCTGCCGACGGCAAATGCGCTCGAAGCGGTGCTGCGCGAGAAGCTGCAACCCACCGCGCTCGAGGTGATCGACGAGAGCAGTGCCCACGCCGGGCATGCAGGCGCCAACGCGAAGGGCTACGGCACGCATTTCCGGGTTCGCATTGCCTCCCCACTGTTCGAAGGGAAGCCCCGCGTGGCGCGCCATCGCCTTGTGTATGATGCCCTCCAAGTTTTTATCGCGCAGGGTCTGCACGCCATCGCCATCGAGGTGCTCTGAGTCGTTCGAGCGGTCAAATGACCGGTCAATGCCACGCGGCTTTCGCTGCGGCGGCTCCGCCCTCCACCCGTTTTCTCTTCGTTCTTCGTCCTTCCCGCTTTTTCCACGCGCTTTTTCTACACGCGCATTTCCCTCAGCCTGATATTCATTCCATGAAAAAACAAATCTTGACGGCCGTTGCGGCCGCAGCGCTGCTCGGTGCGATTCCCCTGGCGGCAGTGGCGCAGAACGCAGCCATCGTCAACGGCAAGCCCGTGCCCAAGGCGCGCATGGACGTGCTGGCGCAACAACTGGCGGCAGCCGGCCGACCCGTTACGCCGGAAATGCAAGGCCAGCTGCGCGAAGAAATCGTCGCGCGCGAAGTGTTCATGCAGGAAGCGCAGAAGCAGGGCCTGGACGCAACGGACGACTACCGCAACCAGCTCGAGCTTGCACGCCAGGCCATCCTGATCCGCGCGCTGTTCGAAAACTACCGCAAGACCAACGCCGTGTCGGAAGCCGACGTCAAGGCCGAGTACGACAAGTTCGTGGCGGCCAACGGTGGCAAGGAATTCAAGGCTCGCCACATCTTGGTCGAAACCGAAGACCAGGCCAAGAAGATCATGGCCGACCTGAAGAAGGGCGCCAAGTTCGAAGATATCGCCAAGAAGCAGAGCAAGGACCCGGGTTCGGGTGCCAACGGCGGCGACCTCGACTGGGCCAATCCCGCGAGCTTCGTGCCCGAGTTCTCGGAAGCGATGATCAAGCTCAAGAAGGGCGAAACCACGGCAGCGCCCGTCAAGACGCAGTTCGGCTATCACATCATCCGCGTCGACGACATCCGCCAGGCACAACTGCCGAAGATGGAAGAAGTGCAGCCGCAAATCACGCAGCAACTGCAGCAGCAACGCCTGCAGAAGTACCAGGAAGAGCTGCGCGCGAAGGCCAAGGTCGAGTAAGGGCTGGGCAGCCTCGGCGCTGCCCTCGTCTTCTCTTCCCCAAAAAAAAGCGGCCTTCAGGCCGCTTTTTTTGTTTGGGGCGATTCTTCTCAGCCCACCCAACGGCGCGCGTTGCGCCAGATCTGCATCCAGGGGCTCAGTGCGCTCCGGTCGCCCGGCGTCCAACTCATCTGGATGTTGCGGAACACGCGCTCCGGATGGGGCATGACGGCGGTGAAACGGCCGTCCGGCGTGGTCACCGAGGTCAGGCCGCCGGCGCTGCCGTTCGGGTTGAACGGGTACTGCTCGGTAGGCTTGCCGTGGTTGTCCACGAAGCGCATGGCCGCAATGGCCTTGGCGGCATCGCCGCGGTGCTTGAAGTTGGCGTAGCCCTCGCCATGCGCCACGGCGATGGGCAGGCGGCTGCCGGCCATGCCCGCGAAGAAGATGCTGGGTGATTCGAGCACTTCGACCATCGAAAGGCGCGCCTCGAAGCGCTCGCTCTGGTTGGTGGTGAAGCGCGGCCAGGCTTCGGCGCCGGGGATGATGTCGGCCAGCTCGGCGAACATCTGGCACCCGTTGCACACGCCCAGGCCGAAGGTGTCTTCGCGGCCGAAGAAGCCCTTGAACTGCTCGGCGAGCTTGGGGTTGAAGGTGATGCTGCGCGCCCAGCCGATGCCGGCGCCCAGGGTGTCGCCGTAGCTGAAGCCGCCGCAGGCGACCACGCCCTTGAAATCGGCGAGGTCCGCCCTGCCCGTCTGCAGGTCGGTCATGTGGACGTCGTAGGCCTCGAAGCCCGCTTCGGTGAAGGCGTAGGCCATTTCGACGTGCGAGTTGACGCCTTGCTCGCGCAGGATGGCGACCTTGGGGCGGTTCTGAAGGATGGCTGGGGCGTTGATGCCGCTGCCCTCACCCAGAGGGAGGAAGATGTGCATGCCGGGGTCCGAAGGCTCACCCGCAGCGGCATGTTCGGCATCGGCGCACGCCGGGTTGTCGCGCTCGCGGGCGATCTTCCAGCTGACCGAGTCCCACACCTGGTGCAGGTCGTGCAGGCTGGCGCTGAACACCGACTTGGCATCGCGCCACACTTCGACCTTGCCCTTGCCGGCGTCCATGGTCGAGCTGGCCGGACGCGTCTTGCCGACGAAGTGGCTGTGGGCGCTGAGGCCGTGGGCGCGCAGCACTTGCATCACGTCGTTGCGCTCGGCCGTGCGCACCTGCAGCAGCATGCCGAGTTCTTCGTTGAACAGTGCCTTCAGCGTGAGCTCTTCGCGGCGCGCGCTCACCTGCTGCGCCCAGTTCTTGGCGTCGCCGGTTTCCATGCGGCTGTCGGAAATGCCGTCGCCTTCGGTCACCAGCATGTCGACATTCAGCGCCACGCCCACATGGCCGGCAAAGGCCATTTCGCAGGCAGTGGCAAACAGCCCGCCGTCGCTGCGGTCGTGCATCGCAAGGATCTTGCCTTCGGCGCGCAGCGCGTTCACGGCATTCACCAGCGCCACAAGCTGGGCCGGATCGTCGAGATCAGGCACGGTGTCGCCGCTCTGGCCGAGCGTTTGCGCCAGGATGCTGCCAGCCATGCGGTGCTTGCCGCGGCCGAGGTCGACGAGCACGAGCGTGGTGTCGGCCTCTTGTGCATCGAGCTGCGGCGTGAGCGTGCCGCGCACGTCGGCCAGCGTTGCGAACGCGGTCACGATCAGGCTGACGGGCGACGTGACCTTCTTGGCTTCGCCATCGTCTTTCCACTGCGTGCGCATCGAGAGCGAATCCTTGCCGACCGGGATCGACACGCCCAGCGCCGGGCAGAGCTCCAGGCCCACGGCCTTGACGGTCTCGTACAGCGCGGCGTCTTCGCCGGGCTCGCCGCAAGCGGCCATCCAGTTGGCCGAGAGCTTGACGCGCGAGAGTTCGATGGGTGCGGCCAGCAGGTTGGTAATGGCCTCAGCCACAGCCATGCGGCCCGAAGCCGGTGCATCGAGCGCGGCCAGCGGCGTGCGCTCGCCCATGCTCATGGCTTCACCCGCAAAGCCCTTGTAGTCGGCCAGCGTCACAGCGCAGTCAGCCACGGGCACTTGCCACGGGCCGACCATCTGGTCGCGGTGGCTCAGGCCGCCCACGGTGCGGTCGCCGATGGTGATGAGGAAGCGCTTGGAGGCGACCGTCGGGTGCGAGAGCACGTCGATGGCGGCCTTCTGCAAATCGACGCCGGTAAGGTCGAGCGGCTTGAAGCTGCGCGTGACGGTCTTCACGTCGCGGTGCATCTTGGGCGGCTTGCCGAGCAGCACATCCATGGGCATGTCGACGGGCTGCACCTGGGCACCTTCGTCAGCCACGAGCAGCTGGCGTTCTTCGGTTGCGACGCCCACCACCGAGAACGGGCAACGCTCGCGCTCGCAGAAGGCCTTGAACTGCTCGAGCGATTCCGGCGCAATGGCCAGCACATACCGCTCCTGGCTTTCGTTGCACCAGATTTCCTTCGGCGCCATGCCCGATTCTTCGAGCGGCACGGCGCGCAGGTCGAAGCGCGCGCCGCGGCCGGCGTCGTTGGTCAGCTCGGGGAAGGCGTTGCTCAGGCCGCCCGCGCCCACGTCGTGGATCGCAAGGATCGGGTTGGCCGCGCCCTGCTGCCAGCAATGGTTGATGACCTCTTGCGCACGGCGTTCGATTTCGGGGTTGCCGCGCTGCACCGAGTCGAAGTCGAGCTCGGCCGCATTGGCGCCGGTCGCCATCGAGCTTGCGGCGCTGCCGCCCATGCCGATGCGCATGCCGGGGCCGCCAAGCTGAATGAGCAGCGAACCCGCCGGGAACTGGATCTTCTTGGTCTGTGTGGCGTCGATGCTGCCAAGGCCGCCCGCGATCATGATGGGCTTGTGATAGCCGCGCTGCACCGTGTCGATGTCGCTCGCCACCGTTTGCTCGTATTCGCGGAAGTAGCCCAGCAGGTTGGGCCGGCCGAATTCGTTGTTGAACGCGGCGCCGCCCAGCGGGCCTTCGGTCATGATCTGCAGCGGGCTGGCAATGTGCTCGGGCTTGCCGTAATGGCCCTCTTCCGGCCAGAGCTTAGACACGGTGAAGCCGGTCAGGCCGGCCTTGGGCTTGGAGCCGCGGCCGGTGGCGCCTTCGTCGCGGATTTCGCCGCCGGCACCGGTGGAGGCGCCGGGGAACGGCGAGATGGCGGTCGGATGGTTGTGCGTCTCGACCTTCATCAGCACATGGCTCAGCGCGCTATCTTTTTGATAGCTCTGCGAACCCGAAGCCGGGATGAAGCGCTCGACTGTGGAGCCCTCCATGACCGAGGCGTTGTCCGCATACGCAACCACCGTGTGCTGCGGGTTCTGCTTTTCGGTGTGGCGGATCATCGAGAACAGGCTTTGGGGCTGGGCCTTGCCGTCGATGGTGAACTGGGCGTTGAAGATCTTGTGGCGACAGTGCTCGCTGTTGGCCTGCGCGAACATCATCAGCTCGACGTCGCTGGGGTTGCGGCCCAGGCGCATGAAGGCGTCGACCAGGTAGTCGATCTCGTCCTCGGCCAGCGCCAGGCCGAAGCCCGTGTTGGCCGCCACCAGCGCGGCACGGCCGCCGGCCTGCACGTCGACCAGCGCCATCGGCCGGGCCGGCAGTTCGCTGAAGAGGCTCGCAGCCTGCTCGACGGTGGCCAGCACCGATTCGGTCATTCGGTCGTGGAGCGGGCCCGACGCGGCGGCCAGCAGGTCGCCCTCGAGCACCGGCGCCTTGCCGATCAGCGGCGCCTTGAGCTTCAGGTGGTACTGGGTCACGCGCTCGACCCGGCGCAGCGCAAGGCCGCAGTTGTGGGCGATGTCGGTGGCCTTGGAAGCCCACGGCGACACGGTGCCCAGTCGGGGCGTGACGACCACCGATGTGGCTGCCTTGGCAGGTGCCTCGAAGGGCTCGCCGTAGGTCAGCAGCGCGGCAAAGCGCTCATGCTCGGCAGCGCTCAGGGTTGCGTCGGTGACCACCAGGTGCACGAAGCGGGCCGAAATGCCTTCGATGCGCGGCTCGATGGCCTGCAGTTTCGGCAGCAGCTGCCGCGCGCGGAAATCGCTGAGTGCGCTGCCGCCCTCGAACATGGTTACGACAGGAAGGGCTTGGGATGCGGGCTGCGTCACGGTCGATGGGGCCTTGGGGCCGCGTTGGGAATCAAAGAATCGAGGCGGAAGACCGCTGACTGGGGTCATCCGCGTTAACCCGGAATTTTAGCTTGCTGAATGGGATAATTCCGGGATGAGCATTACCTACAAAGACGCAGCGGGCATCGCAGCCATGCGCGTCGCCTGCCGCCTGGCCTCCGAGGTGCTGGACTACCTCACACCGTTCATCAAGCCAGGCATCACCACGAACGAGATCGACCGCCTCGCCGCCGAATACATGGTCAAGCAAGGCACCACCTCGGCCACGGTGGGCTACATGGGCGCGAGCAGCGTGCCCTTTCCGAAGTCGCTCTGCACCTCGGTCAACCACGTGGTCTGCCACGGCATTCCCAATGACAAGCCCTTGAAAAAGGGCGACATCATGAACGTGGACGTCACGGTGGTGAAGGACGGCTGGTTTGGCGACAACAGCCGCATGTACATCATTGGCGACGCTTCCATTGCCGCCAAGCGGCTGTGCAGCATCACCTTCGAAGCCATGTGGCACGGCATTCTGCAAGTGCGCCCGGGCGCCCACCTGGGCGACATCGGCCATGCGATCCAGAAATTTGCCGAAGGCCATGGTTTTACGGTGGTGCGCGAGTTCTGCGGCCACGGCGTGGGCCAGCGTTTCCACGAAGAACCGCAGGTGCTGCACTACGGCCGCCCGGGCACGCTCGAAGAACTCAAGCCCGGCATGATCTTCACCATCGAGCCGATGATCAACGCCGGCAAGCGCGACGTGAAGGAAGACTTCAAGGGCGGCCAGTACGACGGCTGGACCATCGTTACGCGCGACCATTCGCTCTCGGCGCAGTGGGAGCACACGGTGCTGGTCACCGAAACGGGTTACGAGGTCCTCACGCTGTCCGAAGGCAGCCCGCCCCTGCCCTCCTTCGTCATTTCCACGAAAACGTGAGCCGCGCGAGCGGCGCACGGCCCCGGACCAAGCCGTGATCGAACCAGCCAAAGTCGACGTGGCAACGCTGCGCGAAGCCTATCGCGCAAAGAAGCTCGCACTCTTCGAAACCTTGCGTTTTGCACGTGCGCCCACGCGCAGCGTGCATACGGTGCTGCGGCAGTTGTCGGCATTGGCCGACCAGACGCTGTGTGCGCTTTGGCGGGAGGCCGATTTCGGCGATTCGCTCACCCTGGCGGCCGTGGGCGGCTTTGGCCGGGGCGAGCTGTTTCCGTATTCCGATGTCGACGTGCTCCTGCTGCTGCCGCCCGAGGGCCACGCCAGCGAAATCGATCCGGCACGCATCGAGGCCTTCATCGGGCATTGCTGGGACGCGGGGCTTGAAATCGGCTCGAGCGTGCGCACGGTCGAAGAGTGCCTCGCCGAAGCCGAGAAAGACGTCACCGTACAAACCTCGCTGCTCGAGGCACGGCTGATTGCAGGCAACAAGAAGCTCTTTGTCGCCTTTCGCCGCCGTTTTACCCGCGCCATCGATCCGCAGGCCTTCTTCGTCGCCAAGTCGCAGGAAATGCGACACCGCCACCAGAAGTTCGACAACACGCCGTACGCGCTCGAACCCAACTGCAAGGAATCGCCAGGCGGCCTGCGCGACCTGCAGACCATTCTCTGGATGACCAAGGCGGCCGGCTACGGCAGCCGCTGGGACGACCTGGCAAAGAACGGCCTTGCCACGCCGTTCGAGGCGCAGCAGATCAAGCGCAACGAAGCGCTGCTTTCGCTGATTCGCGCACGGCTGCACGTGATCGCCAACCGACGCGAAGACCGGCTGGTGTTCGACCTGCAGACTGCCGTGGCCGCGAGCTTCGGCTACGAGAGCGAATCGCAGCGCAAGTCGAGCGAAGCGCTGATGCGGCGCTACTACTGGGCGGCCAAGGCGGTCACGCAGCTCAACCAGATCTTGCTGCTCAACATCTCGGAGCGGCTGCAGCCCAGCGACGAACAGCACACGCCCATCAACGAACGCTTCTACGAGCGCGCCGGCCTGATCGAAATTGCGAGCGACGACCTGTACGAGCGCGAACCGCGAGCCATTCTGGAGACCTTCCTCCTGTACCAGAAGACCATTGGCGTGAAGGGCCTGTCGGCACGCACGCTGCGCGCGCTCTACAACGCGCGCCATGTCATGGACAGCAAGTTCCGGAACGACCCGGCCAATCACGAGACCTTCATGCGCATCCTGCTGCAGCCGTACGGCATCACGCATGCGTTCAGGCTCATGAACCAGACCTCGGTGCTGGGGCGGTACCTGCGGGTGTTCCGCAGCATCGTGGGGCAGATGCAGCACGACCTGTTCCATGTGTACACGGTGGACCAGCACATCCTGATGGTGCTGCGCAACGTGCGGCGCTTCTTCATTGCCGAGCACGCGCACGAATATCCGTTCTGCTCACAGCTTGCGGCCGGCTGGGACAAGCCGTGGATTCTTTACGTGGCGGCGCTGTTCCACGACATTGCCAAGGGCCGCGGCGGCGACCACTCGACGCTCGGCGCGCGCGACGTGCAACGCTTCTGCAAGCAGCACGGCATTGCGCGCGAAGACGCGAAGCTCATCGAATTCCTGGTGGCCGAACACCTGGTGATGAGCCAGGTGGCGCAAAAGCAGGACCTGAGCGACCCGGAAGTGATCGGCGCGTTTGCCAAGCGCGTGGGCAACGAGCGTTATCTCACGGCGCTCTACCTGCTCACCATTGCCGATATTCGCGGCACCTCGCCGCGCGTGTGGAATGCCTGGAAGGGCAAGCTGCTCGAAGACCTTTACCGCTACACCCTGCGTGCGCTGGGTGGCCGCATGCCCGACCCGGACGCAGAGGTGGAATCGCGCAAGCGCGAGGCGCTGGTGCAGCTTGCGTTGCATGCGCAGCGCTTCGAAGCACACAAGGCGCTGTGGGACACGCTCGACGTCGGCTACTTCATGCGCCACGAGGCCAGCGAAATCGCCTGGCACGCCAAGCAGCTTTCGCGCTTTGTGCCGCCGCCCAATGTGCCGGTGGACCCCAAGGCGCCGCCCATCGTGCGGGCGCGCCTTTCGCCCGTCGGCGAAGGGCTGCAGGTGGTGGTGTACACGCCCGACCAGCCGGATCTCTTCGCGCGCATCTGCGGCTATTTCGACCAGTCGTCGTTCAGCATTCTTGACGCGAAAGTACACACCACCAGCAACGGCTACGGCCTTGACACCTTCCAGGTTGTAACTACTTTCCTTCCCGACCACTACCGCGATCTCATCAGCATGGTCGAGCTGGGCCTCGCTCAAACGCTGACCGAAGCCGGGCCGCTGCCTGCACCCAGCGTGGGGCGGGTGTCGCGCCGGGTGCGCAGCTTTCCCATCAAGCCGCGCATCAGCCTGCTGCCCGACGACAAGGCCCAGCGCTGGCTGCTCAACATCTCTGCCAGCGACCGTGCGGGCCTGCTGTATTCGGTGGCGCGCGTGCTTGCGCGGCACCACCTCAACCTGCAGCTCGCCAAGGTCACTACGCTCGGCGAGCGCGTGGAAGACACGTTCCTTATCAGCGGGCCCGAGCTGCAGGGACAGAAGACGCAGCTGGCCATCGAGACCGAGTTGATGGAGGCGCTGGCCTCCTGAGGAGCTTTCCGCTTGTTTCGTTCGCAGGCGCATCCTGCGGCATGATGTTGTCGACTTGATTCAACTCGAACGGCAACACTCGACATGAGCCAAAAGACCCATCCTCTCGCGGGCCAGCCCGCACCGCTGGACCTGCTCGTCAACGTCCCGCGCCTCGTATCGGCCTACTACACGGGCCGGCCCGATCCTTCGGTGCCCGCGCAGCGCGTGGCCTTTGGAACATCGGGGCATCGCGGCTCCTCCTTCGACGACGCCTTCAACGAGTGGCATGTGCTGGCCATGAGCCAGGCCATTGCCGACTACCGCAAGCAAAAAGGCATCGACGGCCCGCTGTTTTTGGGCATCGACACGCATGCGCTCTCCACGCCCGCCTTCAACAGCGCGGTCGAAGTGCTGGCGGCCAACGGCGTCGAGCTGATGCTGTCGAAGGACGACGAGTACACGCCGACGCCCGCGGTCTCGCACGCGATCCTCGTCTACAACCGCGGGCGCACGACCGGGCTGGCCGATGGCATCGTCATCACGCCTTCGCACAACCCGCCCGAAAGCGGCGGCTTCAAGTACAACCCGCCCAACGGCGGTCCGGCCGGCACCGACATCACCTCGGCCGTGGAAGCCGCGGCCAATGGCTATCTTGCCGCCGGCCTTCAGGGCGTGAAGCGCCTGCCGCTCGCGCAGGCCCTGCGCGCCTCGACCACGCACCGTCACGACTACCTGAACACCTATGTGGAAGACCTGGCGCAGGTGCTCGACATGGACGCGATTCGCGGCGTGCCGATCGACCTGGGCGTCGATCCGCTGGGCGGCGCCGGCGTGCGCTACTGGCCCGCGATTGCCGAGCGCTACAAGCTCGACCGGCTCACCGTGCTCAGCCAGGAGGTCGATCCGACCTTCCGCTTCATGTCGCTCGACTGGGACGGCCGCATTCGCATGGACCCGTCGTCGCCAGATGCCATGCACCAGCTCATCGGCCTCAAGGACCGCTTCGGCATTGCCTTTGCATGCGACACCGACCACGACCGGCATGGCGTCGTCACGCGCAGTACGGGGTTGCTGCCGCCGAACAACTACCTGGCGGTGATGGTGGACTACCTCTTCACGCACCGTCCGCAGTGGGCGCCGCATGCGGCCGTGGGCAAGACGGCGGTCAGCAGCCAGATGATCGACCGCGTGGCTGCAAACCTGGGGCGCAAGCTCTACGAGGTGCCGGTGGGTTTCAAGTGGTTTGTCGAAGGGCTGGTGGATTCATCGCTGGGCTTCGGCGGCGAAGAAAGCGCGGGGGCCACCTTTTTGCGGCGCGACGGCACGGTATGGACCACTGACAAGGACGGCATGGTCCCCGCCTTGCTCTCGGCGGAGATTGCCGCACGCACGGGCCGCGACCCCGGCGAGCGTTTTGCCGAACTGGCCGAAGCGCTAGGCAAGCCGGTGTCCAACCGCGTGGATGCCGCTGCCACCGTCGAGCAGAAGAAGAAACTCTCAAGCCTGTCGCCGCAGCAGGTGCTGTCGACGGAACTCGCAGGCGAGAAAATCCAGAACGTGCTGAGCCATGCGCCCGGCAACGGAGCGGCCATCGGCGGCGTGAAGGTGGTCACCGAAAACGGCTGGTTTGCGGCGCGGCCCTCGGGCACCGAGAACATCTACAAGATCTACGGCGAGAGCTTTCTCGGTGCCGAGCACCTCGGGCGCATCCTCGAGGAAGCGCAGCAGCTGGTGGACAAGGCGCTTTCAGCAGGCTGATGGAAAACCGGGCACGGCTGCTTCAGCGCGCGCCCTCCCCCAACCGCCGCTCCAGCCACACGCTGTAGCGCGAGAGGCCGAAGCACAGCACCCAGTACACCGCGGCGATGAACAGGTAGCCCTCGAGGTAGAACGGCCGCCAGGTCGGGTCGCCGCCCAACGCCAAGCCCAGCGCGCCGGTCAACTCGAACAGGCCGACCACCGTGACCAGCGATGTGTCTTTCAGCGTACCGACCACGCTGTTGGTCAGCGCGGGCACCACAAGCCGGAGGGCCTGCGGCAGCACGATGTCGCGTTGAACCGGCCAACGCCCGAAGCCGAGCGCCATCGCCACTTCAGTCTGCCCGCGCGGCACGGCCTGCAGGCCGCCGCGGATGATCTCGGCCAGGTAAGCCGCCACGAACAGCGTGAGCCCGGCCAGCACGCGCACCAGCACATCGGGCTGCCAGCCAGCGGGCCACAAGAGCGGCAGCAGGAAAGAAGCCATGAACAGCACCGAGATCAGCGGCACGCCGCGAACCAGCTCGATGTAGCTCGCGCAGAGCGTGCGAACCACCGGCCAGCCCGAGCGGCGCCCCAGCGCGAGCAGCAACGCGAGCGGAAACGCCAGCGCGAGGCCCACCACCGCAAGGCCGATGGTGAGCGGCAAGCCGCCCCAGCGGCTGGTCGGCACATGGACCAGGCCGGCCATGCCGCCGCGCATCAACAGCACGAAGAGCAGCAGTGCCACGATCCAGAGCGGCGCCAGCCACCATCGCCAGCTGCGCGGCCAGGCGCTGAGCACCGTGACGGCCGACAACACGACCACCGCAATGGCAGGACGCCATTGCTCTTCATAGGGAAAGCGGCCGAACAGCATCGGCCGCCACTTCTCGGCCACCACGCCCCAGCAGGCGCCGTGCTGTACCGCGCGGCAGGCTTCGGCATCGGGCCGGAACACCGCGTTCAGCACGCCCCATTCCAAGGCATGGAACCCGCCCCACGCAAGCAGTGCGAGCAGCAGCACCGTGGCCAGTGCGCGCAACGGCGAACCCCAGAGCTCGCTGCGCCACGCAACAGGGCCCTGGGCAACGTTTCTCATTGCCAGCCTCGCAGCGCAACGCGTGCGTTGTAGCGGTTCATGCCGAAGGAGATCAGCAGCGACAGCAGCAGGTACACCGCCATGATGATGGCAATGCACTCGAAAGCCCGCCCATTCGAGCCGATGGTGGTGTTGGCCACCGACACCAGTTCGGGGTAGCCCACGGCGACCGCGAGCGACGAATTCTTGGTGAGGCTGAGCAGCTGGTTGGTGAGCGAAGGCACGATCACGCGCAGCGCCTGCGGCAGGATCACGATGCGCAGCTGCTGCACCGTCGTAAGGCCGAGTGCCTGCCCCGCCAGCACCTGCCCCTGCGACACCGACAGGATGCCGGCGCGCACGATTTCCGCCACGAAAGCCGCCGAGTAAAAAGACAGGCCCGCGACGATGGTCACGTACTCGGGGCTCAGCGCGGCGCCGCCGCTCACCCCAAAGTCGCCCTTCTCGGGCCATTCGAAGTGCGTGGGCCACCAGCCGCCCTCACCCGATACAGGCCAGGGCACGCTCAAGCCACCCTTGCTGAGCCACACCCCCGGCAGCAAGCGCACGGGCTCGATCGGGTCGGGCAACAGGTTGGCCATGGCAAAGGCCAGCATCAACAGCTGCACCAGCAGGGGCACGTTGCGCAGCACTTCAACGTATGCCGTGCAAATGCCGCGCAAGAGCACGTGCGGCGCGAGCCGGCCGATGCCAATCAAGGTGCCGAGCACGACCGCGAAGACGGCCGCGGGCACCGCCGCCCGCACGGTGTTGATCAACCCCGCAAGGAAGGCGCGCCAGAACGGCTGGCTGGCATCGAAGTCGAGCCAGCCCTCGCTGATGGAAAAGCCCGCCGGCTCGGTGAGAAAGTCGAACCCGGAGCGCACCCCTCGCGAGCGCAGCACGTCGAGCGCGTGGTTCATCACCCAGACGGCGCCGGCCATTACGGCCAGCACCAGCAGCGCCTGGACAACCCAGGCCAGCCAGGCGCCGCGGCGCGAGGCTTGCCGGCTCATCGAACCGGTGGTGCGTAGATCAGGCCGCCCTTGTTCCAGAGATTGTTCGAACCGCGCGGCAGCTTGAGCACCGATTTGGGCCCGACGTTGCGTTCGAACATCTCGCCGTAGTTACCCACGGCCTTGATCGCGCGGAACGACCAGTCCTTGTCGAGACCCAGCAGCTTGCCCAGGTCTTCGCCGGTGCCGACCAGGCGCTGCTGCGCCGGGTCTT
The DNA here is from genome assembly GCF_029919115.1 of Variovorax paradoxus. Classification (NCBI taxonomy): domain Bacteria; kingdom Pseudomonadati; phylum Pseudomonadota; class Betaproteobacteria; order Burkholderiales; family Comamonadaceae; genus Variovorax; species Variovorax paradoxus. The sequence continues at coordinate 2,075,190 of NZ_CP123990.1, read as the reverse complement.
TGCTGTTGGCCTTGAGATCGTCTGCATTGGCCTGCGTCACGCCAAACTCCTCTGCCTCGATGAGTGCGTTGGGCACCCACTTGGCAATGGCAAACCATTCGTCGTCGCCGCGGCGCACCAGCGGCGCGAGCGGCTCCTTGGAAATGAGCTCGGGCAGGATGATGTAGTCGTCGGGGTTGGGCGCTTCCTTGTTGCGCAGGCCCGCAAGCGCCGAGGCGTCGGTGGTGAAAGCCTGGCAGCGGCCCGAGAAGAACGCCTTGAACGAAGCCTCGAAGCTCTCGAACACGACCGTCTTGACCGGAATGTTCTGGGCGCGGAAGTAGTCGGAGACGTTCTTTTCGTTGGTGGTGCCCGACTGCGTGCAGATGGTCGCGTTCTTGAGCTGCTTGGCGCTTGTGACCTTGAGCTTCTTCGGCACCAGAAAGCCCTGGCCGTCGTAGTACGTGATGGTGGTGAAGTTGAAGCCCAACGACGCATCGCGCGTGAGCGTCCACGTGGTGTTGCGGGCAAGAATGTCGATTTCGCCGGCCTGCAGGGCCGAAAAGCGCTGCTGCGAGTTGAGCGGCACGAAGTCGACTTTTTTCGCATCGCCCAGCACCGCGGCGGCAATGGCGCGGCATGTATCGACGTCCAGGCCCGACCAGTTGCCTTGTGTGTCGGGCGCCGAAAAGCCGGCCACGCCGTTCGTCACGCCGCATTTGACGGTGCCGCGCTGCTTGACCGCATCGAGGGTCTTGCCGGCAAAAGCCGGCGCTGCGGCCGACAGTGCAACAACGGACGCGGCAACGGCCAGCGCGGGGCGGAATCGATTCTTCATTGGTGTGTTCTCCTCAACAACAAGCAAAAGGCAGTGTACGGGGCCGCGCGCCACTCTGCCAAAGAACGGTCGGTTGGATGCATATGCCATATAGGCCGCCGGTCGCGGGCTTTTCTTGACCTTGGCACATTCACTAACATATGACCCTTCAATCACTCTCACCAGGAATCTGCTCATGACCAAATCCGATGACACCGGCAAGCTCGTTCTGCGCGTTGCACTCGGCATCCTCATCCTGCTGCACGGCATTGCGAAAGTCGGCAAGGGCGTCGACGGCATCGGCGGCATGCTGGCATCCCATGGGTTGCCGGCGGCCATGGCGTACCTGGTCTACGTCGGTGAGATCCTTGCTCCCGTGCTGCTGATCGTGGGCCTTTTCACCCGCCCGGCAGCGTTGATCGTGGCAATCAACATGGTGGCGGCGATCTGGCTCGTGCACCAGAAGGACCTGGGCGCCCTCAATGGCCAGGGCGGCTGGGCGCTGGAACTGCAGGGCATGTTCCTGTTCTCGGCACTTGCCATTGCACTCTTCGGCGGCGGCCGCTTCGGCCTGGGCGGCAGGTACAACTGAACGCATGCGGCCGGTGCTGAACCGGCCGCTTTTTCTCAGTCGTCGTCATTGGCGTCGAGCCCTGGAAACAGGACGTCGGTATAACCGAAGCGCGAAAAATCGCGCACCCGCATCGGATAGAGCTTGCCCAGCAGGTGATCCACCTCGTGCTGCACCACGCGTGCATGAAAGCCGCTCGCGGTCCGGTCGATCGGATCGCCATAAGGATCGAAGCCGGTATAGCGGATATTCGAAAAGCGCGGCACCACGCCGCGCAAACCTGGCACCGAAAGGCACCCTTCCCAGCCCTCTTCTTCCTCGTCGCCGATCGGCGTGATGACGGGATTCAGCAGCACGGTGCGTGGCACCGGGGGTGCGTCGGGGTAGCGGGGATTGACGACGTCGGTGCCGAATATCACCAGTTGCTGGTCGACGCCGATTTGCGGTGCGGCCAGCCCGGCGCCGTTCACCGCAAGCATCGTCTCGAACATGTCGCGCACCAGCAGGTGCAGCTCGTCGGTGTCGAAAGCGGCCACCGGCTGCGCAACGCGCAGCAACCGGGGGTCGCCCATTTTCAGGATTTCGCGTATGGCCATGGCGGGATTATCGCGACAGCCAAGCGCTGCGATGGTCTACCCGCCCGCGCCGCGATCAGGGAGGGGTCTGGGTCTTGGAGTCGGGCGAGGTGTAGAGCCGTGCACGGCCACGCGGCGTCTGGTCTGGCGCCACGCCTGGCTGCACACTGGGCCCCGGGCGCCCGCCACCCCAGCCCGGCCGCGCAGGTGCCACCGGATAGCTTGGACGCACCGCCGGGTAGCCTGGACGGCCGTAGTAGGGACGGTCGCCGTAATAAGGCCGCCCGCCATAGTAGGGACGGCGGCCTTCGTAGTAGGCGCCGCCCTCGATGTAGACAGGCGCCGGCTGAACGACCACCGGGTTGTCGTAATACGGCTGCGAGTAGCCCCCGTTGTAGTAGGGATCGCCGGGAACGGCAACGCAACCGCCAAGCAGCGCGAAGCCGCCAATGGCGACACAGGTACCGAGAACACGAATTTTCTGCATAAGGGACTCCTTGTCAGCCTTTTGTCTTCAACGCCAGCTTGTAGCCCCTGTTGACTGCTCGGGTGTGAAGCCGCGTAACCAGCGGTAAACAGGCCTCGCCTCCACAGCTTTCAGCCCGGCACGCCGTTGGCGAGTATCTCCAGCATACCCGCCTCATCGATCACGTCCACGCCGAGTTCACGGGCCTTGTCGAGCTTGCTCCCGGCCTCTTCGCCGGCAACCAGGTAGTTTGTCTTCTTGCTGACGGAGCCGGCCACCTTGGCACCGGCCGCTTCCAGTTTGTCCTTTGCTTCGTCCCTGCTGAGCGTAGGAAGGGTGCCGGTAATCACGAAGGTCAGTCCCGCCAGCGGCTTGGGCGCGCGGGCGGCGGGTTCGCCCTCTTCCCAGCTCAGGCCGCAGGCGCGCAACTGCTCGACCACTTCGCGGTTATGCGGCTGGTCGAAGAACGTGCGCAGGCTTTGCGCCACCACGGGACCCACGTCGTTGACTTCGAGCAGCTGTTCTTCGGTCGCGTCCATGATGGCGTCCAGCTTGCCGAAATGCTTGGCCAGGTCTTTCGCGGTGCTCTCGCCCACATGCCGGATACCCAGCCCGAACAGGAAGCGCGGCAACGTCGTTTTCTTCGAGGCTTCCAGCGCATCGACAAGGTTCTTGGCCGATTTCTCGGCCATGCGGTCCAGGCCCGCCAGGGTGGTGAAGCCCAGCCTGTACAGGTCAGGCAAGGTGCGGATGAGATTGGCATCGACCAATTGCTCGACCAGCTTGTCGCCGAGTCCATCGACATCGACCGCACGGCGCGCCGCAAAGTGCAGGATGGCTTCCTTGCGCTGGGCGGCGCAGAACAGGCCGCCCGTGCAGCGGTAGTCGACCTCGCCTTCTTCGCGCAGCGCTTCCGATCCGCACACGGGGCACTGGCGCGGCATGGTGAACAGCGGGCCGCGCTCGCCTTCCGGCTTGGCCAGGCTCTCGGGCACCACGCCGACCACTTCGGGAATCACGTCGCCCGCGCGGCGCACGATGACCTGGTCGCCCACCCGCACGTCCTTGCGGCGTGCCTCGTCCTCGTTGTGCAGCGTGGCGTTGGTCACGGTCACGCCGCCGACGAAGACCGGCGCGAGCTTGGCCACCGGCGTGAGTTTGCCGGTGCGCCCCACCTGCACCTCGATGCCGAGCACCTCGGTGATTTGTTCCTGCGCGGGATACTTGTGCGCCACGGCCCAGCGCGGCTCGCGCGAAACGAAGCCGAGCTGCCGTTGCAGTTCCAGGCTGTCGACCTTGTAGACCACACCGTCGATGTCGTAGGGCAAGGCATCGCGCTGGCGCCCGATGTTCTCGTGGAACGCAATGAGCTCGATGGCACCCTTGGCACGCGCAGTCTGCTTGGCCACGGGGAATCCCCAGGCGTGGAACTGCTGCAGCCAATCGAATTGGGTCGGAAAATCCGGGCCGCCTTCGCTGGCCGGCGTGACCTCGCCGAGGCCATAGGCAAAAAAACTCAGCGGGCGCGCCGCAGCAATGGCCGGGTCGAGCTGGCGCACTGCGCCGGCCGCTGCATTGCGAGGGTTGACGAACACCTTTTCGTTCTTCTGCCCGGCTGCAATCTTCTCCCGCTGGCGCTCATTGAGCGCATCGAAGTCGGCGCGCTTCATGTAGACCTCGCCGCGCACCTCGACCACGGGCGGCGCGTTGCCGTTGAGCCGCAGCGGAATATCGCGCACCGTGCGAATGTTCTGGGTTACCTCTTCGCCGACCTCGCCGTCGCCGCGCGTTGCGGCCTGCACCAGAACGCCGTTCTCGTAGCGCAGGTTCATGGCCAGGCCATCGAACTTGAGCTCGCACACGTATTCGACCTGAGGCCCGTCTTCAGCCAGGCCCAGCTCCTTGCGCACGCGCGCATCGAAGGCGCTCGCACCGCCCGGAGAGATGTCTGTTTCGGTGCGAATCGAAAGCATCGGCACCTTGTGGCGCACCTTCACAAAGCCTTCGAGCACCTTGCCGCCGACGCGCTGCGTGGGGGAATCGGGCGTTCTCAGATCAGGGAACTCAGCTTCGATGGCCTGAAGCCGCTGGAAGAGCTTGTCGTATTCCGCGTCGGGCAGCTCAGGCGCGTCGAGCACGTAATAAAGGTGGGCGTGCTTGTGGAGCAGTTCGCTCAGTGCGGCGGCTTCGCGTGCCGCTTCGTCGCGCGTTGTCATGAATGTCTCCCGAAGAGGTCGGATCAGCTGAAGAGGCGCCGAGCCAAAGGCGAACCGGCGGCCAGGTCGCGCGATTCGAGCGTGTCGTAGAGCTGCTCGAGGTCGGCGCCGATCACGTCCATGGTTTCATCGCGCAGCAACTGTCCGTCGCTGTCGGTCACCACGCCGTCCATCTCGCGCGCGAGCGTGGCAGCGGCTTCGCGCATGCGGCGAAACGGCTGCTCGGCGCGGTCGACCTGCGGTACGTCCAGGCTCAGGCTGAGCTCGCGGATGGCCGACTGCGCCGGGTCATCGGCCAGCGCGGCCTGAGTGTCGAACGAAAGCCCGAGGATCGGCGGCAGCCCGACTTCGCTGGTCGGCAGCACCATGCGGCCGGGAATGATGCCCGCCACAAAACCCAAACGGGCTGCGTTCTGCTGCACATAGCCGGGGCTCCAGGCCGCGTGCAGCGCGCGCAGCACAAAGCCCAGTTGTGCGTCGTGCGCGCTGGCAAACTGATCGAGCTCGCGTGCGCGCGCCACTTCGTCGAGCATTTCGGGAAATTCGAGCGCGCCATTGACCGCGTCGGCAAAGGCCTGCGCCTTCACCACGAATTCGGAATATTCGATTTCGTTGAGCGCACCCGTGCGGTTTGCCAGTTGCACGCCGACCTGGAACGCGCTGTAGCGCTGGCCCGCCACGGGCGGCTCCCATTGGCCGGTGTGCTCGTTCAGTCCTTCGATGGCAACCGGCTTGCTGCCCGCACGGCGGGTGGGTGGCATGGCCGCGATGGCCGCATCGCCCGACGCAAGTCCGTCCAGCGACACAGGCGCGATCACGTCGATGAGCGGATCGAGTCCGCCGCGCCGCTCGGCGGCAGGCAGCGGGTTGGCACCGGGCGCAGGCAGATCGGGATCGAACAAGGGCTCGTGCCGCTCCTGTCCTGGCGGCATCTGGTGCGGATCGGTGTGCAGCGTCGGCTCCACCCCGTCGGCCGCGGGCTGCGGCGAGCGGTCCGCGTCAGAAAACTCGTCTCTGGCCGCATCGGGCTGGCGGGGCGCATTGCGGCGCGAGGTGACGGTGTTGTAGGCCACGACGGCCGCGAGAACGAGGCCGCCGAGGATGGCCAGGGCGAGAGTGAGATTGCTCATGTGCGCTGCTCGGCTTAAGCAGCTTCGACCATCGAGACCGCCGATTCCATATCGACCGCAACGATGCGCGACACGCCCTGTTCCTGCATGGTGACACCGATCAGCTGCTCGGCCATTTCCATGGCGATCTTGTTGTGGCTGATGAAGAGGAACTGGGTTTCGCGGCTCATGGCGGTCACGAGTTTGGCATAGCGTTCGGTGTTCGCGTCGTCCAGCGGAGCGTCCACCTCGTCGAGCAGACAGAAAGGCGCGGGGTTGAGCTGGAAGATGGCAAACACGAGCGCAATGGCCGTGAGCGCCTTTTCGCCGCCCGAGAGCAAGTGGATGGTCTGGTTCTTCTTGCCGGGAGGCTGCGCCATCACCTGCACGCCCGAATCCAGGATTTCGTCGCCCGTCATCATCAGCCTTGCGTTTCCGCCGCCGAAGAGCTCGGGGAACATGCGGCTGAAGTGTTCGTTGACGATCTTGAAGGTGCCGCCAAGAAGCTCGCGCGTTTCGCCGTCGATCTTGCGGATGGCGTCTTCGAGGGTGCCAATGGCTTCGTTCAGGTCGGCCGACTGCGCATCGAGGAAGGTCTTGCGCTCGCTGGCAATCGCAAGTTCGTCCAGCGCGGCCAGATTGACCGCGCCCAACGCGACCACTTCGCGGTTCAGGCGGTCGATTTCGCTTTGCAGGCCGGTGAGGCGCACCTTGTCGGTTTCGATCGACTGGGCAACGGCTTCGAGGTCGGCACCCGCGTCGTCGAGGAGTTGCTGGTACTGCTCGACGCCCAGGCGCGCGGCCTGTTCCTTGAGCTGGAATTCGGTAATGCGCTGACGCAACGGATCGAGTTCCCGCTCCAGCTGCAGCCGGCGTTCGTCGCTGGCACGCAGCTTCAGCGTGAGGTCGTCGTACTGGCTGCGTGCTGCGCCCAGAGCGGCTTCGCGCTCGAGCTTGAGCGCCAGCGCGTCCTGCAGACCGGCTTGGGCTGCCGCATCGGACAAGCGGCCAAGTTCGGTCCTGGCGCGCTCGTCTTCGTCGGTAAGGGCAACCACTTGCTGCGATGCGGTTTCGATGGCCCGGCTCAGCTCGCCGCGGCGGGCTTCGAGCGTGCGCTGCGAGAAAGTCGCTTCTTGCGCCTGCCGCTCCAGGCTGCGGTGCTGCTCACGGCTCGCGGCGAGTGCACGGCCGGCCTCGATCACGCGCTCGTCGAGTTGCGCATGGCGCTCCTGGCTATCGGCCAGCTGCATGTCGAGCTCTTCGAAGCGGCCTTCGGCGGCCATGCGCTTTTCCTGCAGCTCCTCGAGCTGCGCATCGACCTCTGCGAGGTCGGCTGCGAGTTGCTCGCTGCGCGCTCGCGTCTGCTCGGCAAGCTGCGTCATGCGCAGCGTTTCGACCTGCAGTTCGTGTGCACGCGATTGCGTCTCGGCCGCTTCACGGCGCGCCGTGACAAGGCGCTGTGCGGCATCGGCGTAGGCGGCTTCGGCGCGGACCAGCGCGGTGCGTGCTTCTTCGCTGATGAGCGTTTGCGCACGCAGCTGGCGCTCGAGGTTTTCCATTTCCTGCTGGCGCGCCAGCAGGCCGGCCTGCTCGGAATCGGGGGCGTAGAAGTTCACGCTGTGCGAGAACACGGCATGGCCGGTCTGCACGTAAATGACTTCGCCTGGCTGCAGCGTGCCGCGTTGCGCAAGGGCTTCTTCGAAACTCTGGGCCGTGTAGCAGCCGTGGAGCCAATCGGTCAGCAGGGCTTGCAGGCCTGCATCGTTCAGGCGCAGCAGGCTCGACAGGCGCGGTAGCGCGGCCGTGGCTTGCGGCATGCCGGCATCGGGCGGGCTGTAGAACGCCAGCTTGGCGGGCGGCGCATCGTTGCCGAACGCGCGCACCATGTCGAGCCGGCTGACTTCGAGCGCACCCAGGCGCTCGCGCAGCGCCGCTTCAAGCGCGTTTTCCCAACCCTGCTCTATGTGAATGCGGCTCCACAGGCCTTGCATGCCTTCGAGCCCGTGCTTGGCGAGCCAAGGCGCAAGCTTGCCGTCGGTCTTGACCTTTTCTTGCAGCGCGCGCAGCGCTTCGAGCCTTGCCGAGAGCTCGGCATGCCGAGCGCTCTCGGTATTGACGGCCTGCTGCTTCACCCGGCGGTCGTCGTCGAGCTGCGGCACGGATTCTTGCAGTTCATGCAAGCGGGCTTCGGATTCGCTTGCGGCTTCTTGAGCGGCGGCGTGCTCTTCCTGCATGGACTGCAGGCGGGCTTCGTCGGGCGCAGCCAGCGCGTTCTGGTCGGCGCGCAGGCGTTCGCCGCGCTGCGTGAGCTGCCTGCTCTGGTCCTCGATGTTGCGCTGGTCGGCGGCCAGCACCTGGATCTGCTGCTGGATCTGCACCACGGCGGCCCGCTGCGCATTGGCCTCATCCTGGGCGCGTTGCTGCGCCTCTTCCAATTCGGGCATGCGGGCGTCGTGCTCTTCGAGCTGCGCGGCCAGCATGACGGCTTGCTCTTCGGCATCCACGCCCTGGCCGGCCAGGGTTTCGATCTCGGCCTCGGCCTCTTCGCGGCGGCGGCCCCATTGACCCATTTGCTCGCGCAGCTGAACGAGCCGCTGCTCCACGCGCTGGCGGCCTTCGACCACGAAGCGGATCTCGCCCTCGAGGCGGCCCACTTCCGCGCTGGCTTCGTAGAGCTTGCCCTGGGCCTGGTTGACCTGGTCACCGGCCGCGTAGTGCGCCTGGCGCACGGTTTCGAGCTCGGATTCGATGCGGCGCAGGTCGGCCGTGCGCGACTCCAGGTCGTTGATCGCCTTTTCGGAGTCGGCCTTGATCTTGGCCTGGTCGGCGTCGCTTTCGCTGCGCTTGAGGAACCACAGCTGGTGCTGCTTCTTGGTGGCTTCGCCCTGCAGCGTGTTGTAGCGCGCGGCCACCTCGGCCTGCTTCTCCAGCTTTTCAAGGTTCGCGTTCAGTTCGCGAAGAATGTCTTCGACGCGCGTGAGGTTCTCGCGCGTGTCGCCCAGGCGGTTCTCGGTTTCGCGCCGGCGTTCCTTGTACTTGGAAACACCTGCCGCTTCTTCCAGGAACAGGCGCAGTTCCTCGGGCTTGGATTCGATGATCCGGCTGATCGTGCCCTGCCCGATGATGGCGTAGGCGCGCGGGCCGAGGCCGGTGCCCAGGAACACGTCCTGCACGTCGCGCCGGCGCACCGGCTGGTTGTTGATGTAGTAGCTGCTGGTGCCGTCGCGCGTGAGCACGCGCCGCACGGCAATTTCGCCGAACTGGTTCCATTGGCCGCCGGCGCGGTGGTCGGCGTTGTCGAACACCAGTTCCACGCTCGAGCGGCTGGCCTGCTTGCGCGTGGTCGTGCCGTTGAAGATCACGTCCTGCATCGACTCGCCGCGCAGCTCCGACGCGCGCGACTCGCCCAGCACCCAGCGCACCGCATCCATGATGTTCGACTTGCCGCAACCGTTGGGTCCGACAACGCCGACCAGTTGGCCTGGCAGCAGGAAGTTGGTCGGTTCGGCGAACGACTTGAAGCCTGAAAGCTTGATGGAATTGAGACGCACGACTTGTCGGCCTGCCTTGGCATAGCGCCAAGGTATTGATTTGTAAGGAAAATTGCACGGGCCTGCCGCTTGAAGCAGGCCGCCGCCCCAGCTGTGGATGATAACGTCAGGGCATGAGCGATTCTCTGGTTTCACCCTTCACCGCGCGCCGCGGTTACCTGCTTGCCGGCGCGGCTGCGCTGCTGGGCGTTGGCGGTTGCGCGGCCACCCGTTCCACCGAGCGCGCCGAACCTTATGCCAACCAGGAATGGTTGCAATCCAGCGCCAACCGCATTGCCAACCTTTCCCTTCGGGACAACCTGCAATCGATCCGGCGCGTGCAAACCACGCTGTACCGGCGCAATCCGCGCGAATGGCGCAAGTCGGCGGCAAGCGTCGAAGCGGCTGCCCAACGCGCCTGGGACGCGGTGTTGGCGGGCCCCGCCCTGCCCGAGCTGCGCGGCGCCACCGGCATCGACGCCATCCGCCTGGCGTTCGACACCAGCCCCCAGGGTTACCAGAGCGACCGCGTTGCGGCGTTGGTCGTCGGCTGGGCTTCGATGCTCAAGCAGGCCAACGGCGACACCTGGGACCAGACCATGCTGGACGGCGTCAATGCCGAAAACAGCTACCGCGCCGCGCGCAACTTCGAAATATCGCTGTGGCTTATCTCCTCCAAGACTGGCCCGGACGGCCAGCCTTTGCTGCTGGCCACCGAAATCAGCGAGCGAGGCCGCAACCTTGTGGCCGACCGTGAGCTGTCGAAGGTGGTGGCCCGGCTCGACCTGCTGGCCGCGCAGGCCGACGAAAAATACCGCCGCGCCGCGCTCGACTTCGGGCAGAACTGGATCATGGGTGTCGTCATGCCCTTCTTCACCCTGATTCCCAGATAAGGCAATAGACACATCCAGGAAATATATTTCCCAAATAGCGGTTTGCGGTAATATGTTTCCGTGATCAAACAGGAACTCATTGCTGCTCTCACCTCCCGCCGCGATGCCGCGGGTCTCTCCAACGCAGAAATCGCGGAACGCTCCGGCCTGACCGAGCGCTCGGTGCGAAACGCGTTGAGCCTCAAGGGCAATCCCCAGCTGTCGTCGCTGCTGGCATTGGTCGACGCCATCGGCCTGGAACTGCAGCTTGCACCCAAGGGCTTCGGCGAGAGCACGGCCACCGATGACGGCTACCGCCCGGTCGCCACCCGCGTGGGCCATGCCATTGCGCAGGCCCCCTCTCCGCCGCCGTACGCCAACAAGCGGCGCCGTTCGTCATGAACGTCAAGATCCTCGAAATCTCGCTGGGCTCGCGGCGCTTCGGCAAGCTCTTTCAATACGCCGACCTGTGCCGCTTTGTAGCGGAGCCCGAACTGGTGGCCGCTCCGCCGGCCGAGGTGCTGTCGCTTTCGATGGTGGCGAGCGACCCGGCCACGCAGTCGGCCCTGTGGAGCGACGTGAAGAACCCACTCTTCAATGCACAGGGCGGCCAGCTTCCTCGGTTTTTCCAGAACCTCTTGCCCGAAGGCGTTCTGCGAAGCCATATCGCGCAGTTGCGCGGCTGCCGCGAGAACGACCATTTCGAACTCCTCGCAGCTTGCGGCGGCGACCTTCCCGGCGCAGTGAGCGCCCGGCCGGTTTCGGTCGACCGGGGCACGCTGCAACGGCTCATCACGCAAGACCAGGACGCGCTCGAAATGTCCGTGGTCGAGCTGCCTATGCCGCAAGGCATTTCGGTGTCGGGCGTGCAACCCAAGCTCGGCCTGCGCCGACAAGGCGGGCGCTACGTGGCCCGCACGCGCGCCGGGGCCAGCACGCGCGTGATCGCCAAGCTGCCCATGGCCGGCCGGCCGCACATGCCGCAGCTCGAAATGCTCTCGCTTCAGTTGGCAGGCGCGGCCGGCGTCGAGGTGTGCCATGCCGAACTGGCACCGCTCTCCGCCATTGCGGCCGAGCACAGTTATGCGCTGCCCGACGAGCCGGATTTTCTTGCCGTCACGCGCTTCGACCGCGAAGGCGCACGCCGCATTCATTTCGAAGATTTTGCGCAAGTACTTGCCGTCGACCCGATGCACAAGTACAGCGGCAGCTACCTCGACATGGCGCTCGCCATGCGCGCCTTTCCTTCGATGGGCGAAGAAGCCGTGCTCGAACTTGTGCGGCGCTTGGCGGTGAACGACCTGCTCGGCAACCCCGACGCGCACCTGAAGAACTTCGGCGTGATCTATCCCGACGGCGTTGCACCGCGGCTGGCTCCGGCCTACGACATCGTGGCCTATGCCGCACTCCAGGGCGTCGACGGCCATGCCTTGCCGCTTCTGCCTGCGGGGGGAGGCGCCACGCCCAAGCGCACGGCCCTGTTCACGCCCGCCAATGTGCGCGCCTTCTGCTTCTCAACCGGCTTGCACGAACCGTTGGTCCGACGCGTCATTGCAGACACGGCAAGGCTCGCGCGCAGCCAGTGGCCCGCGATGATCGACGCATCGACGCTGCCTGCACCATGGAAAAAGCGGCTGCAGCAGCGCTTGCAGGCACATCCCTTGCTGCAAGGCATGGCCAAGCGCGGCAAATGAGAAAAAGAAAAGAAAACGCGCCCCTAGAATGATTCGGCCCTTCACTCCTCAACCCATGCGAGGCAGCAGCAACTCATGAGCTCCATCAATTTCATCGGCGGCGAAAAAGGCGGTGTCGGCAAGTCGGTTACCGCGCGCGTGCTGGCGCAGTACTTCATCGACCACAGCCGGCCTTTCACGGGCTTCGACACCGACCGCTCGCACAGCTCGTTCACCCGCTTCTACGAAGGCTTTGCATCGCCCATCGTGGTCGACAGCTTCGAGGGGCTCGACACCGTGGTGAACGGTTTCGAAACCAATCCGCAGCAAAGCGTCATCGTCGACCTGGCCGCCCAGACGCTCGCGCCGCTGTCGCGCTGGATCAAGGAGTCGGATCTGTTCGACGTGTTCGTCGAACTGGGCGTGGCCGTCAACTTCTGGCATGTGCTGGACGACGGCAAGGACTCCACCGACCTGCTCGGCACGCTGATCGACACCTTCGGCAACCGGCCCAACTACATCGTGGTGCAGAACTACGGCCGCGGCAGCGACTTTGGCATGCTGCTCGCGTCGCAGTCGCTCTCCAAGGCCACCGCGAACGGCGCCCGCGTGATCACCCTGCCGCGCCTGCACGAGGCGAGCATGCGCAAGATCGATGCGCAGAACACCAGCTTCTGGAAGGCCGTGAACGACCGGGAAGGCCCTCACGCGCTGGGCTTGCTGGAGCGCCAGCGCGTGAAGTCCTGGCTGGCCACCGCCTACGCGGCTTTCGACACCCTGCCGCTGTAACTGCCGGGCTCAGCGCGCCGCCGGGCGCCTGCGGAAGATCAGCACCAGCAGCAAAACCGCAAGAACGAAGAAGGCGACGAACGACCAGTTCGCCAGCGTCAGGCCGAAGAGCGACCAGTCGACCTTCGAGCAATCGCCGCCACCACGAAAGATCATCGGCAGCGCCCGCTTGAGCGGAAAGGTCTCGATCATTCCGTACAGGTCGCGGCCGCACGAGACGACCTCGGGCGGATACCACTGCAGCCAGCTCTGCGCGGCGGCCGTATAGGCGCCGCCAACAGCCGACACCAACGCCAGGACGCCGCCGGTTACCTGCAGGCCGCGGCTGCGGAACACGGCGGCCAGCCCGGTGAAGAGCGCCACCAACACCAGCGCATACCGCTGCACGATGCACATCGGGCAAGGCTCCAGGCCCACCACGTGCTGCAGGTAGAGCCCGAAGGCCAGCATGAGAACGCAGGCCAGGCAAATCAGCCCATACGCACGGCGCGGCGCGCCAAAATACCAATCGATCAAGGGGAAACCCAATCTTCTTCTACGAACACCCGGGCCTTGCGCGGCGTGGCAACCACTGTGTCGCCCTCGTTCAAGCCCAGTTCACGGAACTGTTGCGCAGGGATTTGCGCCTCGATGATGGTTCCGGAGCCCGGATTATCTGGATTCGTTTCGGTGGGCTCAAGTTCCAGCCGCGCGATCGGGCCGACCACGATGGCGCGCGACAAGGTGGCCACGATGCCGGTGGCACCGGCGGTGTAGCGCTCCACGGTGAGGTCATGCGGGCGCACATAGGCCATGGCCTTGGCATCGCGCGCACCGCTGTGCTCGGGCGAGTCCAGGCGCATGCCGTCCAGCTGCACCGCGCCGTTGTCGGCCCGGCCATGGAACAGGTTCACGTCGCCCAGAAAGCCGTAGACGAAGGGACTCGCGGGCTGGTCCCACACCTCTTGCGGCGAACCGACCTGCTCGATGCGGCCCTTGTTGATGACCACCACGCGGTCAGCCACTTCGAGCGCTTCTTCCTGGTCGTGCGTGACAAAGATCGAGGTGACATGCAACTCGTCGTGCAGCCGGCGCAGCCAGCGGCGCAGTTCCTTGCGCACCTTGGCGTCGAGCGCGCCGAAGGGTTCGTCGAGCAGCAGCACCTTGGGTTCGACCGCCAATGCGCGCGCCAATGCAATGCGCTGCCGCTGGCCGCCCGAGAGCTGCGAGGGATAGCGGTCGGCCAGCCAGTCGAGCTGAACCAGCTTGAGCAGATCGGTCACCTTCTGCTTGATCTGCGCGTCGCTCGGGCGCTCCTTGCGCGGCTTCACACGCAGGCCGAAAGCCACGTTCTCGAACACCGTCATGTGGCGGAACAGCGCGTAGTGCTGAAACACGAAGCCCACCTGCCGCTCGCGCACATGCACGTCAGTGGTGTCTTCGCCCGAAAAGAGAATGCTGCCGGTGTCGGCCGTTTCCAGCCCCGCGATGATGCGCAGCAGCGTGGTCTTGCCGCAGCCCGATGGGCCGAGCAGCGCGACAAGCTCGCCTGATTCGACGTCGAGGTTGACGTTGTTCAATGCGCGGAAGTCGCCGAACTGCTTGCTGATGTTGCGGATTTCGATGCTCATGATCTTGTTCTTTCTCTCTCAGGCCGCCGTGGGCTCGGGCGGACGTTCCGGCGGCAGCTCGGCAATGGCCTTCATTTCACGTTCGTGGCGCCATTCGATGACCGACTTGATCACCAGCGTGACCAGCGCAAGGATGGCCAGCAGCGAGGCCACCGCAAACGCCGCCACCGACTGGTACTCGTTGTAGAGCACTTCCACATGCAGCGGCATCGTGTTGGTCTGTCCGCGGATGTGGCCCGACACGACCGACACCGCGCCAAACTCGCCCATGGCGCGCGCGCTGCAAAGAATCACCCCGTACAGCAGGCCCCACTTGATGTTGGGCAAGGTCACACGCCAGAAGGTCTGCCAGCCGGTCGCGCCCAGCACGATGGCCGCCTGCTCTTCGTCGGTGCCTTGCGCCTGCATCAGCGGCACGAGCTCGCGCGCAATGAACGGAAAGGTCACGAACACTGTCGCCAGAACGATGCCGGGCACAGCAAAGATGATCTTGATGTCGTGCTCCGCAAGCCATGGGCCCAGCCAGCCCTGCGCCCCGAACACCAGCACGTAGATCAGGCCTGCCACCACCGGCGAAACGGCAAACGGCAGGTCGACCAGGGTGGTCAGAAAAGCCTTGCCGCGGAATTCGAACTTGGCAATGGCCCACGCTGCGGCAACGCCGAACACCAGGTTCAGCGGCACCGAAATGGCGGCCGTGATCAGCGTGAGGCGAATCGCACTCCACGCGTCGGGTTCCTTCAGCGCTTCGAGGTAGGCGCCAAGGCCCTTGCGCAGCGCCTCGGTTGCCACAGCCGCCAGCGGCAGCACCAGAAACAGGAACATGAACGCAAGCGCAATGCCGATCAGCAGCCAGCGCACCCAGGGCGATTCGGTGGTACCGGCCTGCGCGCGGCGAATGACTTTGGAAGGGGCGCTCATGTCAAGCTCCTGCGCGGCGGCGCTGCCAGGCTTGCAAGCCGTTGATGACCAGCAGCAGGATGAACGAGATCACCAGCATCACGAGGGCGACCGCGGTTGCGCCGGCAAAGTCGTATTGCTCCAGCTTGCCGATGATGATGAGCGGCGTGATCTCCGAAATCATCGGCATGTTGCCGGCAATGAAAATCACCGAGCCGTATTCGCCGATGGCCCGCGCGAAGGCCATCGCAAAGCCGGTGAGCAATGCAGGCGCAATCGACGGGAAGATCACCTTGGTGAAGGTCTGCAGGCGCGTTGCGCCGAGCGACGTAGCGGCTTCTTCAAGCTCTTTCTCGGCATCTTCGAGCACCGGCTGCACGGTGCGCACCACGAACGGCAGGCCGATGAAGATCAGCGCAATGACAATGCCCGCCGGCGTGAAAGCCAGCTTGATGCCGTGCGGCTCGAGCAATTGCCCGATCCATCCGTTGCCCGCAAGCAGCGCGGTGAGCGAGATGCCGGCCACTGCCGTGGGCAAGGCAAAAGGCAGGTCCACCAGCGCATCGACGATTCGCTTGCCCGGAAACTTGTAGCGCACCAGCACCCAGGCCACCAGCAAGCCGAACACCGCATTCACCATGGCCGCGAGCAGCGATGCGCCGAACGTGAGCCGGTACGAGGCCATGACGCGCGGCGCGGTCACCGCCACCCAGAACTGCTCCCAACTGAGCGTGAAGGTCTTGAAGACCAACGCCGACAGCGGGATCAGGACGATCAGGCAGAGATAGAAAATCGAAAAGCCGAGCGTGATGTGAAAGCCCGGCAGCACCCGCCTGGAGCCCCCTGCCCGGTTCACATGCGAAAGCGGCGCTCCCGCGGACGGGAGCGCCGAAGAAACAGCGCCGCTCATTTACTTTGCGCCGGGCGTGTACAGCTTGTCGAACTGGCCGCCGTCGTTGAAGTGCACCTTCTGTGCATCGCCAAGGCTGCCGAACAGTTCCTGCACCGTGAACAGCTGCAGCGGCTTGAAGGTGGCGGCGTGCTTCTTGAGCACGGCCTGCGAGCGCGGGCGCAGCGCATGCTTGGCCGCAATTTCCTGCGCTTCTTCGGAATAGAGCCAGTCGAGGTAGGCCTTGGCGAGCTCGGCCGTGCCCTTCTTCTTGGTCGTGCGCTCGACCAGCGCCACCGGGTTTTCGGCCACGATGCTGATCGACGGATAGACCGAATCGACCTTGCCCGTGCCGAACTCGCGGTCGATCGACACCACTTCGGATTCGAACGTGATGAGCGCGTCGCCGATATTGCGCTGCAGGAAGGCGGTGGTCGCGTCGCGGCCGCCGCGCGCCAGCACCGGCACGTTCTTGAACAGCTTGCCGACGAACTCGGCCGCTTGTGCGTCGGTGCCGCCCTTCTTCTTCACGTAGCCCCAGGCCGCAAGGTACGCATAGCGCCCGTTGCCGCCGGTCTTGGGATTGACGATGACGACCTGCACGCCCGGCTTGACCAGGTCTTCCCAGTCCTTGATGCCCTTGGGGTTGCCGTTGCGCACCAGGAACAGCATGGTCGACGTGGTCGGCGATGCGTTCTCGGGAAACTGCTTGTTCCAGTCCTTGGCCACCACTCCGGCGTTGGCCAGGAAGTCGATGTCGGTGGATGTGTTCATGGTCACCACATCGGCATCGAGGCCGTCAGCCACAGCGCGCGCCTGCGCGCTGGAGCCGCCATGCGACTGGTCGATCTTCACGTCCTTGCCCGTGGCCTTCTTGTAGTGGGCCACGAACGCCGCGTTGTAGTCCTTGTAGAACTCGCGCGCCACGTCGTACGAGGCGTTCAGCAGCGTGGTGCCTTGGGCAAAGGCGCTGCCTGCGAATGCGGAGGACGCCAACGCGAGCACGGCGGCGAAGGTCTTGAGTCTGGAAGTCATGTGGTTGCCAAGGTTTCTGAAAATTCACGGCCCGGCCAGGCGGCGGGCTCGTCGGTCAACGACTGGAGCAAGGCCAGGCCGAGCGGCCAGTCTCCATGCCCCGAATCGATGTTGATATGTCCCGCATTCTGCATGCGGACAAACTCACTGCCCCAGGCGCGGGAATATGCGCCGGCCAGGCGGATTGGGCAATACGGGTCGTTGCTGCTTGCCACCACGATGCTGCGGTACGGCAGGGCCGCATACGGCACCGGCGCAAAGTCCGACAGCACGGCCCGGCGCTCGGGGTCTGCCGGCGCCACCAGCAGCGCGCCGCGAATGCGCGCGGCGGCCTCGGCTGGCAGGTGCGTCGTCGCAATGCAGCCCAGGCTGTGCGCGGCAATCACCACCGGGCCGGGGCTTTCGAGCACCAGCCTGGCCAGCGTGGCCACCCAGGCTTCGCGCTTGGGCGAAGCCCAGTCGTCCTGCACCACCCGTGCCGCGCCCGGAATGCGCTGCTCCCACAGGCTCTGCCAATGGCCGGGCCCGGAGTCGCGCCAGCCGGGCACGATGATCACGGAAGTCTGCATGGCGGCGCTGCCCTGCCTGCTTACTTGTTGGGCTGCGGCGTGATGCGCAGGTAAGGCTTCACGGCCTTGAAGCCCTTGGGAAAGCGCTCTGCCAGTTCAGCCGGGTCCTGGATGCTCGGGATGATGACCACGTCGTCGCCGTCCTTCCAGTTCACGGGCGTGGCCACCTTGTGGCTGTCGGTGAGCTGCAGCGAGTCGATCACGCGCAGGATTTCGTCGAAATTGCGGCCTGTGGAAGCCGGGTACGTGATGGTGGCGCGAATCACCTTCTTCGGATCGATGATGAACACGCTGCGCACCGTGGCCGTGGCCGATGCGTTCGGGTGGATCAGGTCGTACAGGTCGGCCACCTTACGATCGTGGTCGGCCACGATCGGAAAGTTCACCGTGGTGTTCTGCGTCTCGTTGATGTCGCCGATCCATTCCTTGTGCTTGGTGGCCGGGTCGACGCTCAGCGCGATGGGCTTCACGCCGCGCTTGGCAAATTCGCCCGACAGCGCCGCGGTCTTGCCGAGCTCGGTGGTGCAAACGGGCGTGAAATCGGCAGGGTGCGAGAAGAACACGACCCAAGAATCGCCAGCCCACTGATAGAAGTCGAGGGGGCCTTCGCTGGAATCCTGGGTGAAATTGGGGGCTGTGTCGCCGAGTCGCAGGGTCGCCATGGTCGCTCCTTGGATTGGATGGGACCTGGGATTGTGCGAAGGCCTGCTTCAATGCCAAACGAATATCTACTTGTTTGGTTATGGCGTTTTTCGCATAAGGGCTGCACGGAAAGCTATTTGAGCGGCGCAGTCGCCGTCAATACATGCCTGTTTCGCTTCCATGCAGGTGCTCGGCCAAGAAATCGATCAGGCGGCGGACTGCCGGCACAAGCGCCCGCCGGGCTGGAAAAACCATGTGTGCAATGACTGCAGGGGGCCCCCACTCGGGCAGCACCCTCGCGAGCCGGCCGGCCTCCACGTCGCCGCGGCACATGTAGCCGGGGAGCAGCGTTGCGCCCGCGCCCTCGAGCACGGCCAGTTGCAGCGTGGCCAGGTCGTCCGCCACATAGCGCGGGGTATGAACATGCACCTGGATTTCGCCGTTCGGGCCCTCCAGCCGCCATTCGCTGCGCCCTTCGCTGTTGACCGACATGGCCGCGGTCTGCAGCCGCGCAAGATCGGCGGGCGTTTTCACAGGTCCTTGTTTTTCGAGCAGATCGGGCCTCATCACCAGCACCGCGCGGCTCGTTCCCAGCACCTTGGCCACGAGCGTCGTGCTGTCCTCTATGACCGGACGCACGCGCAATGCAATGTCGATGCCTTCTTCGATCAGGTCGACCGGCCTGTTCATCACCCGCAGATCGATCCGCACGGCCGGGTAGCGCTCCATGAACTGCGGCAGCAGCCGCCCTAGCCCACTGTGGGCAATCGAGATCGGGCAACTCAGCCGGACCATGCCGCTGGGTTCCGTTTGCACCTGCGCCACCGCCTCGGCCGCCGCCTGCGCCGCGTCGCGCATGGCAGCCGAATGCCTCAGGTAGATCTCGCCAGCCGGGGTGAGCGAAAGCCGCCGTGTGCTGCGCTGCATCAGTTGCACGCCGAGCCGGTGTTCCAAGTCGGCCACGCGGCGCGACAAGCGCGATTTGGGAATGCCCAGTGCACGGCTCGCCGCGGCAAAGCCACCGCGTTCTGCCACTTCAGCAAAGAAAACCATGTCGTTGAGGTCTTGCATGGCGGCCATTGTCCTGCATACGGAACAATGTAGGCAAATTTTGGCTACTTATCAGAAACTAGCATCAAAAATAGAATTCTCACATCGTCGGCCACTTCCAAGCGTCGACTGCCACACGAAAGCGATTGACCATGAAACTGCTCCACGTAGATTCCAGCATCCTGGGTACCAACTCGACCTCCCGCCTTCTCACTGCCGAGATCGTGGCAGCCTGGAAGACCGCGCACCCGGACACCACGGTCGAATACCTCGACCTGGCAGCCGACACGCCGCCGCACTTCAGCGCCGATGCGCTGGGCATCAAGACGGGCGTGCAGGCCCAGCCGACCGAAGCGCAGCAGCGCGAGAACGAACTCTCCGAAAAGCTCGTGAGCCAGTTTCTCGCCTCGGACGTCATCGTTGTGGGCGCGCCGCTGTACAACTTCTCTGTTCCGACCCAGCTCAAGGCCTGGATCGACCGCCTCGCCCAGATCGGCCGCACCTTCAAGTACACCGACAAGGGCCCCGTGGGCCTGGCCGGCGGCAAGACCGTGATCGTGGCTTCGAGCCGCGGCGGCATCTACTCGACCTCCGAAGGCGGCCGGGCCCTGGAACATCAAGAGAGCTACCTGAAGGCGATCTTCGGCTTCTTCGGCATTACCGACGTGCGATACGTGCGCGCCGAAGGTCTTGCCATGGGTGACGCACCCAAGGCCGCCGCGCTGGCCGCAGCTCGCGCAGACATCCTCGCGGCAACGGCCGAAGCCGCCAACCAGAAGGACGTGGCACAAGCCGCCTGAGCCTCGCTCGCATCATGAAGAAGCCGCTCCCGGGAGCGGCTTTTTCATGTGTGCGCGACTGACCGGCTGGTGCGATTGGCCAGCCCGGGCGTCAGGCGCCCGAGTGCGCCTTGATCCAGGCAACGTACTTGTCCATCCACCCCTGCAGGAACTTCTTCGTTCCATCGTTGCCGATGTGGCCCTTGTCGTCGAACAGGCCGTCCTTGAACTGCAGGAATATCTCGGGCGCGCCCAGCGTCGGAACGTCGAGATACGCCAGCACGTTGCGCAAGTGCTGCTGTGCCAGCGCGGTGCCGGTGGCGCCCACCGAGATCCCCACCACGGCCGCAGGCTTGCCCGCCCAGGCACTTTGACCGTAGGGACGCGAAGCATGGTCGATCGCGTTCTTCAGCAGGCCGGGGAATGAGCGGTTGTATTCGGGCGTAACGAACAACAAGCCATCGGCCGCGGCAATCTCGGTCTTGAGCCGTTTCACCGAAGGCGCCTGGTTGCCGTCGTCGTCCTGGTTGTACAGGGGCAAGTCATCAATGCGCAAATGCTCGAAGGTGAAATCCGATGGTGCGAGGTGCGCCAGCGCAAGGGCGAGCTTCTGGTTGTACGAATCCTTGCGAAGGCTGCCCACGATGACGGCAATTCGGGTCTGGCTCATGAATGAAGCTCCTTGAGATGAGTGAAAGGAAGGAATCCAAATGGCGAAAACCATTATGCGAAGCGCCCAAGACCTTTTCCAGAAAAGCTCTTCCATCGCGGCCGCCTTTTCGGCTCGCCAAGCAGGCGCTGCGAATCGAAGGCATCATCGTCCCGGTCCTTTCGACCCAGGAGCAATGCACGATGAGATTCTTGATGGTGGGTGCCGGCGCACTCGGCGGTTATTTTGGCGGCCGTTTGCTGGAGGCGGGGCGCGATGTGACCTTTCTGCTGCGCCCCCGGCGCGCGGCGCAGATCGAGAAGACTGGCCTGGTGGTCCAGAGCCCGTTCGGCAATCTGCAATTGCCCTCGCCGCCGCATGTGCTGGCTGAAGACATCAAGGTGCCCTTCGACGTGATCGTGGTCGGCAGCAAGGCCTACGACCTCGACTCGACCATGGAGTCGTTCGCGCCGGCCGTCGGGCCGAACACGGTCATCCTGCCGCTGCTCAACGGCATGAGCCACATCGAGCGCCTGGTCGAGCGCTTCGGCGACGAACGCGTGCTGGGCGGCCTTTGCATGATCTCGGCCACGCTGGACGACGAAGGCCGCGTGCTGCACCTCAACGACATGCACGGCCTGAGCTACGGCGAGCGCGCGGGCGGGCGATCGGCCCGCGTCGATGCCATCGCGGCCCAGTTCGACGGTGCAAAGTTCAGTGCGACCGCAAGCGAAACCATTTCGCAGGACATGTGGGAGAAATGGGTCTTCATCGCTTCGGCGGCGGGCCTCACCAGCCTGATGCGTGCATCCATCGGGGACATCGCCAGCGCGGGCGGCCAGGACGTGGCGCTTTCGATCTTCGACGAATGCTGCGCCATTGCCGCGCACAACGGCTTCGCGCCGCGCCCGGCAGCCGTCGAGCGCGGCCGCGCCATCATGACGGCGCCGGGTTCGCCGATGACCGCATCCATGTACAAAGACATCGTGCGCGGTGCGCCGGTCGAGGCGGACCACATCATCGGAGACCTGCTTGGCCGTGCGCCCGCCGGCCGGTCGCCAACACCTTCGGTGCTGCGCATCGCCTACGTTCACCTGAAAGCCTACGAGGCGCAGCGCGCCCGCCAAGCCACCTGAGGAGGGTTCCCGATGACCGATGCCATCGCGTTTCTCCACACCGCGCAGGTCCATGTGCCGACTTTCGAGCAACTCACCCGCGAGATTGCGCCCGAGTTGGAGGTGCGTCATCTGGTGAGAGAAGAGCTGTTGCACGAAGCCCGCGCGACCGGCATCGACAACCCCAAGCTCGCCGCCCGCGTGCACGACGCCATGCGAGAAGCCGCATCCGACGGCGCGGCCGTGGTTGCATGCACCTGCTCCACCATTGGCGGCATTGCGGAAAAAACGGCGACGGGCGGCGCCTTTACCGCCCAGCGCATCGATCGCGCAATGGCCGAACGTGCCGTGCGCGCCGGTCCGCGCGTGCTGATTGCGGCGGCGCTCGAAAGCACGCTCGAGCCTACGACAGCGCTCATTCTTTCAACCGCCGCGCAGGCCGGTGCCGGCGTCAGGCCGAGCGTGCTCTGGGTCGAGGAAGCCTGGCCGTACTTCGAGGCCGGCGACACCGCCCGCTATATCGAGACGCTGGCCAGGGCAATCCGCACCGCCGCTGTCGCCGCCGACGCGGTGGTTCTGGCGCAAGCCTCCATGGCGCCCGTTGCGCATGAGCTCGCAGACCTTGGGATCGAGGTGCTCGCGAGTCCGGCCCCAGGGGTCGCGCACGCGGTGGCAACGCTGCGCGCCTCGCGCACGGCATGGGCCGCGCAGGCCGCAGCGCTCGCTGCGCCCGGAGCTTTCACTGCTCCGATTTGAGGATCGTCTCGCCCTTCAGCGCGCCCATGTCGCGGATGTTGAAGCGGTGCCGCTTCCATCCCTCCCACGTGCGGCGCATGTGGGTGACCGAGATGAAGTAGTAGAGAAACTTGAACATGCCGAGCGCCCGCCAGATCGGCGTGCCGCGGTAGATGTCGCCGGCCAGCAAAGACATCAACCCTTCCTTCACGCGGAACGGATTGCCCGGGTGCATGAACATGTCGCGGATCGTCGGGTTGGTTACCCGGTAGATGAACCACGAATACTCGCGCGGACCCTTGCGCATCATGGTCTCGAACTCGTTGCGCGCCTGCGCCAGCTCGGCCGGCTTGTCCAGCGCCTTGGCCACCAGCTCGGCGCCGTCGAATGCGCTGTGCATGGCCAGGTACACGCCGGACGAGAACATCGGGTCGATGAAGGTGAACGCATCCCCCAGCATCAGGTAGCGGTCGCCGGTGGCATGGGTGCTCGAGTACGAGAAGTTGCCCGTGGCGTGCACCGCGTCGTCGACCAGCGTGGCGTTCTTCAGCCGATCGACCAGCACCGGGCAAAGCGCGATGGTGTCGTAGAAAAAATCTTTCAGCGGCTTGTCGCGCGTCTTCAGGTAGTAAGGCCAGCAAACCGCGCCCACGCTGGTGGTGCCGTCGGCCAGCGGAATGAACCAGAACCAGCCGTGCGCGAACCAGCAGATGCTGATGTTGCCTTCCTTCTTCCCCTCCAGCCTTTCAGCATTGGTGAAGTGGCCGAACAGCGCAGTGCTGTTGTGGTCGGGGTTCTTTTCCTTGCAGCGGAATTTATTGGCCAGCAGCGTGTCGCGGCCCGTGGCATCGACCACGAAGCGCGCGCGCCAGCTGCGCTTGGCACCGTCGTCCATCTCGGCTTGCACCGTGGCACCGTCGGCGTCGAAAACCACGTCGCGCACCTTGCAGCCTTCGAGTGTTTGCGCACCGCGCGTGGCGGCATTGCGGAACAGCAGTTCGTCCAGTTCCGAGCGGCGCACCTGCCAGGCAGAGTCGAGCGACTTGTCCCAGCCTTCGGCAAAGTCGACATAGCTGCGGTGTTCGTGGTCCGGCGAGACAAACTCGATGCCGAACTTGGGCATGCCGATTTTCTCGACCTGGTCGCGCACGCCGAGCCTGTCGAAAAGCTCCACATTGGCAGGGAGCAGCGATTCGCCGATGTGAAACCGCGGGTGATGCGCCTTTTCGAGCAGCACCACCTTGCGGCCCTGCTGCGCGAGCAGCGCGGAAATCGTCGAACCCGCGGGTCCGCCGCCGACTACGAGTACATCGCAGGATTCGTCGGCCGTCCGCGGCATGGAAGAAGCGGAAGAAGTAGCTTGAGGCGAGGACATGCGGGGGCAAGCACCAATGTTGACAACCGCGAAGCATAGCGCGGCTGGTCGGCGGCGCGCGCCGTAACAGTCCGGTGTGCGTTGCCCGGAGATGCTACGGCGCGCCGGTTTTCGGTGCGTTCTGCAGGCTGGCCTGCGTCACGCTCGCACCCGCGGGCACGTTGTCGGTGATCCACACGTTGCCGCCGATGACGGCGCCCTTGCCCAGCGTGACGCGCCCAAGGATGGTGGCGCCGGCGTAGATCACCACGTCGTCTTCCACCACCGGATGCCGCGGCAGGCCCTTCTGCAGGTTGCCCCCGGCATCGGTCGGAAATCGCTTGGCGCCAAGCGTCACCGCCTGGTAAAGCCGCACACGCTTGCCGATGACGGCCGTTTCGCCGATGACGACGCCCGTGCCGTGGTCCATGAAGAAGCCCGCGTCGATCTTGGCGCCGGGGTGAATGTCGATGCCCGTCTGCGCATGGGCCAGTTCGGCCACGATGCGCGCCAGGAGCGGCAGGTCGAGCTTGTAGAGCTCGTGCGCGAGGCGGTGGTGGATCATTGCCAGCACGCCCGGGTAGCACAGCAGCACTTCGTCCACGCTGCGCGCCGCCGGATCGCCCTGGTAGGCCGCGAGCACGTCGCTGTCGAGCAGGCGGCGCAAGCCCGGAAGCGCACTTGCAAACTGGCGGACGGCGTTGGTGGCTATCTGATCGATCTCGCTCGCGGGCCGCGGCTCGTGGCGGGCATTGAAGTTCAGCTCCAGGCGCGCCTGCACCAGCAGCGCGTGCAAGGCGGTGTTCAGCGTGTGGCCGACGTAGAAGTCCTCGCTCTCGTGGCGCAGCTCAGGCGGCCCTAGCCGCATGGGAAAGAGCGCGCCCTTGAGCGATTCGACGATCTGAGCAAGCGCCTCGCGCGACGGAAATTCGCGCGCTCCGGGCTCGCGCGAGCGGCGCTGCGAGTCGCGCCATTCGTCGCGCGCGCCGTGCAGCGCCCGAACGACGTCGCTCACATCAAAATTGACCATGTTGCTTTCTCCGGGACATGTGTAGCCACACTGTAGAAGCCCGCGGCGCTTGTGCCAAGAACTGAAAACCCGGTGACGCGGCAACCTGAAAAAAACCCGGCGCCAAGACGGCGCCGGGTGTCGCAAGCCCGAGGGTCCGTCAGAGCTTCGCGATCGAAACCTCCGTCGACTTGACCAGCGCGACCACGTCGGAGCCCACCTTGAGCTGCAGCTCGTCGACCGAGCGCGTGGTGATGACCGAGGTCACGATGCCCCAGGCGGTCTCGACGTCGACTTCGGAGACGACGTCGCCGCGGATGATCTCGCGGACCTTGCCCTTGAACTGGTTGCGGACGTTGATGGCTTGAATGGACATGGTGTTTCTTTCTATTTCAGGTTGAACGATGGATTGGGGGTGAATAAATCGAAGCGAGCCCTCAGGCGGCCGCGGCGGCCAGCGCCTGGTCGAGGTCGGCCAGCAGGTCGTCGATGTGCTCGATGCCTACCGAAAGGCGTACCGTGTCTTCCGTGACGCCGGCTCGCGCCAACTCTTCGGGCGAGAGCTGCCGGTGCGTGGTCGAGGCCGGATGCGTGGCCAGCGAGCGCACGTCGCCGATGTTCACAAGCCGCGTGAAGAGCTTCAGCGCATCGAGAAACTTCGCCCCACCCTCACGGCCGCTGCCAATGCCGAAGGTGAGCACGCCGCTCGACTTGCCGCCGAAGTACTTTTTCGCCAGTGCGTGGTCGGGGTGGTCTTCGAGCGCCGCGTAGTTGACCCAGTTGACGGCCTTGTGCGTCTTGAGGTGCTGCGCCACCGCAAGCGCATTGCTGCTGATGCGGTCCATGCGCAGCGCAAGCGTCTCGATGCCCTGCAGGATCAGGAAGGCGTTGAACGGCGAAATGGCCGCGCCTGTGTTGCGCAGCGGCACCACGCGCGCGCGGCCGATGTAGGCGGCAGGGCCCAGCGCTTCGGTGTAGACCACGCCGTGGTAGCTCACGTCGGGCTCGTTCAGGCGCCTGAAGCGCTCCTTGTGCTCGGCCCACGGAAACTTGCCTGAATCGACGATGGCGCCGCCGATGCTGGTGCCGTGCCCGCCCAAGTACTTGGTGAGCGAGTGCACCACGATGTCCGCGCCATGCTCGATGGGCCGGCTCAGGTACGGCGAAGGCACGGTGTTGTCCACGATCAGCGGCACGCCGTGGCGGTGCGCGATCTCGGCAATGGCTGCAATGTCGGTCACGTTGCCGGCCGGGTTGCCGAGCGACTCGACGAACACCGCCTTGGTCTTCTCGTCGAACAGCTTCTCGAAGCTTTTTGGATCGCGGTGGTCGGCAAAGCGCGTGGTAATGCCGAACTGCGGCAACGTGTGCGCGAACAGGTTGTAGGTGCCGCCATACAGCGCGGTGCTGCTGACGATGTTGTCGCCCGCCTCGGCGATGGTCTGGATCGCATAGGTCACCGCCGCCTGGCCCGAGGCCAGCGCGAGCGCCGCAATGCCGCCCTCGAGTGCGGCCACGCGCTGTTCGAGCACGTCTTGCGTCGGGTTGTTGATGCGGGTGTAGATGTTGCCCGGCACCTTCAGGTCGAACAGGTCGGCGCCGTGCTGCGCGCTGTCGAAGGCATAGGCCACCGTTTGATAGATGGGCGGCGCCACGGCGCGCGTGGTCGGCTCGGGCGAGTAGCCGGCGTGTACCGACAGGGTTTCGAATTTCCAGTTCTGCGACATGCAGCTGCCTTTCTGTTTTTGTGAATGAGCGGGTTCAGACTGCCCAGCGCAGCGTGTGCGCCGAGGGCTGCAGCCAGGCGGCATCGGTTTCCGCGGGCTCCGTGTCTCCGGCCTTCTGCAGCACGCGGTCGAGAATGCGTTTCTCGATGGCGGCAAAGGCCGGGTCGCCCTGCGAGCGCGGCCGTGCGAGCGCAATGTTCTCGTCCAGCGCAATGCGGCCGTCCTCGATCAGGATCACGCGGTCGGCAAGGGCCACGGCTTCCTGCACGTCGTGCGTGACCAGCAGCGCCGTGAAGCGGTGGCGCTGCCACAGGTTCTCGATGAGCCGGTGCATCTCGATGCGCGTGAGCGCGTCGAGCGCGCCCAGCGGCTCGTCGAGCAGCAGCAGCCGCGGATGGTGCACCAGCGCCCGTGCCAGCGACACCCGCTGCCGCTGCCCGCCCGAGAGGCGCGCCGGCCATTCGTTCTCGCGGTCGGCCAGGCCGACCTGCGCAAGCACTTCCGTGCCGCGCGCCTTGGCGTCGCTGGGCAAGCCCAGCGTCACGTTGTCGAGCACGCGGCGCCATGGCAAGAGGCGCGCCTCCTGAAACATGATCCGGGTGTCGTCGTGCAAGCCGTCGATCGCTTTGCCGTCCGTATAGAGGCCGCCGGACGTAGCCTCCTCGAGCCCGGCAATGAGCCGCAGCAGCGTGCTCTTGCCGCAGCCGCTGCGCCCCACGATGGCGATGAACTGCCCCGGCTCGATGGTGAGCTGCGTGTTGCGCAGCACCTCGCGTTCGCCGTAGCGCTTGTGCAGGCCACGGGCCTCCAGGCGCACACCGCCCGCGATTGCAGTGGGTTGGATGTCTTTCAGAACGGCGCTCATGATTTAAGGCTCGGTTGGAACAGCGCCACGTCGAGCGCGTTGATCTTTCTGGGCAGCAGCTTTTCCGCGAAGAAGGCATCGGCGATGCGCTGCTGTTCGGCCAGTGCCTCGGCCAGCACCGGGCGCACCGCATAGCTGCGGCGCGCGTTGGCCTGTTCGATGGTCGCGGCGTCCAGACCCCATACGGGCGAGAGCAAGGCCGCCGCTTCCTTCGGGTTCTGCTTGACCCACTTGCCGGTTTTTTCGAGCTCGGCATACACCACGCGCAGCACGTCGGGGCGTGCCTTTGCGAACTTGGTGCTTGCAAGGTAGTAGCGCTGGTATGAAGCGATGCCCGTGCCGTCGGCCAGCACGCGCACCTTGGCCTGGCGCTGGGCCGCCGCAAGAAACGGGTCCCACACCACCCAGGCGTCGATGGCGCCGCGCTCGAAGGCGGCCCGGCCATCGGCCGGAGTCAGGTAAGCCGGATCGATGTCCCTGAAGGACAAGCCGGCCTTCTCGAGCGCCGCAATCAGCAGGTAGTGCGCGCCGGCCGCCTTGGCAAAGCCGATCTTCTTGCCCTTCAGGTCGGCCACCGATTTGAGCGGTGAATCCTCGCGCACCAGAATGGCCTGCGCCGCGGGCGAAGGCGCCTCTTGCGCGACGAAGGTCAGGTCGGCGCCTGCCGCCTGCGCGAATACCGGCACGGTGTCGGCGACGTCGGCGCTGATGTCCAGGTTGTCGAGGTTCAGCGCCTCGAGCAGCGGCAGGCCGCTGGTGAACTCATGCCAGCTCAGCGTGGCATTGAGCGGTGCAAGCTGCTTTTCGAGCGTGCCCTGCGCCTTCAGCAGCGCGATCAGCGTCGAAGACTTCTGGTAACCGAGCCGGACCGTCACAGGCCGTGCGGCCGTGCCCTGGGCGAGCGCGGCGCCGGCACCGAGCGCGCCCAAGCCGGCCAGCCCCGCCACCACAGTACGGCGAGAAATCGCGGAATTCGTATTCATCTGCCCTGCCCTCACTTCGGCTTCTTCTGGTAGCCGGGGTGCCAGCGCAGCCACCACTGCTCCAGCCCGCGTGCGAACAGGTCGGCCAGCTTGCCGAGCAGCGCATACAAGAGGATGCCCACCAGCACGATGTCGGTCTGCAGGAACTCGCGGGCGTTCATGGTCAGATAGCCAATGCCCGCCTGCGCCGAAATGGTTTCGGCCACGATGAGGATCACCCACATCAGCCCGAGCGAAAAGCGCAGGCCCACCAGGATGGACGACAGCGCGCCCGGCAAGATGACCTCGCGGTACAGCTGCCAGCGAGAAAGGCCGTACGTGCGCCCCATCTCGATCAGCTGCGGATCCACGTTGCGAATGCCGTGAAAGGTGTTGAGGTAGATCGGAAAGAACACCGACACCGAGATGAGAAACAGCTTGGCCGATTCGTCGATGCCAAACCAAAGAATGACCAGCGGGATGAGCGCCAGCGCCGGAATGTTGCGCACCATCTGAATCGTCGAATCGAGCAGCGTCTCGAAGAACTTCACCGAGCCCGTCAAGAGGCCCAGCACCAGCCCCGTTCCGCCGCCAATGGCAAGGCCCGCGAGCGCACGTCCCGCGCTTACCTTGACGTGCGTCCAGAGCTCGCCCGAAACCGCCAGGCTCCAGGCCGCCTTGACCACGTCCACCGGCGCCGGAAGCACGCGGGTGGAGAGCCACCCCAGCGATGAAGCGATCTGCCAGAAGACGATGAGCCCCACCGGCACGAGCCACGGCACCAGCCGCCCCGCAACGTTGGCGCCAAAGGCCTTGAGCGCTCCAGGCGCGCTTTCTCGCGAAGGCGCGAGCGCCGGGAGTTCCTGCACTTGTTCGGTCATGACAGTCCTTAGCTTTGGGAGGCGAGGCGCGACGGCGCATCGAGATTGGCGACGACTTCGCCGAAAGGCCCGCTCAGCGAGCCGCCTGCGAGCCGCGCCTGCGCCCTGCGCGAGAGCAGCGGGAACACCAACTCTGCGAAGCGGTAGGCTTCTTCGAGGTGCGGGTAGCCCGAGAGAATGAACTTGTCGAGCCCAAGCGCCGCGTATTCCTCGATGCGCGCCGCCACAGTCTTGGCATCGCCGACCAGCGCCGTGCCCGCGCCACCGCGCACCAGGCCCACACCGGCCCACAGGTTGGGCGAAATTTCCAGGTCGGCACGCGAGCGCTTGGCCCCGCCCGCATGCAGCGCGGCCATGCGGCGCTGCCCTTCCGAGTCCATGCGCTCAAAAGCGGCCTGGGCGCGGATCACCGTTTCGTCATCGACGCGGCTGATCAGCTCGTCGGCGGCCTTCCAGGCGGCTTCTTCGGTTTCGCGCACGATCACGTGCAGCCGAATGCCGAACGCGACCTTGCGGCCCTTGCGCGCGGCGCGGTTGCGCACGTCGGCAATCTTCTTTCCCACCTCGGCGGGCGGCTCGCCCCATGTGAGATAGGCATCGACCTGCTCGGCCGCGAGCTCGTGCGCTGCCGCCGACGAGCCGCCGAACCACACCGGCGGGTAAGGCTTCTGCACCGGCGGAAACAGCAGCTTCGCGCCCTTCACGCTCAGGTGCTGCCCTTCGTAGTCGAAAGACTGGCCGTCGTGGCTGCGCGCAAGAATCTCGCGCCAGATGCGAATGAACTCGGCCGACTGCTCGTAGCGGGCCGCATGGTCGAGGTAAACGCCGTCGCCTTCGAGTTCGGCCTGGTCGCCGCCTGTGACCAGGTTCACCAGCAAACGGCCCCCTGAGAGCCGATCGAAAGTCGCGGCCATGCGCGCAGCCAGGCTGGGCTGGTGCAGGCCCGGCCGCACCGCGACCAGGAATTTGAGCTTCTTCGTCGCGCCGATCAGGCTCGATGCGACTACCCAGGGGTCTTCGCACGAGCGGCCCGTAGGAATCAGCACCCCTTCATAGCCGAGGTTGTCGGCAGCGCCGGCAATCTGCTGAAGGTAAGCCAGGTCGACTTGGCGCGCGCCTTCGGTGGTGCCGAGATAGCGGCTGTCGCCGTGCGTGGGTAGGAACCAGAATATCTGCATGTCTTCTTTCCGTCGGTTGGTCCGGGGGGTCAGATGGCAAAGAAAAAGCCGCGCACGCGAGGCAACGTGAGGCGCAGGCGAGGCAATGCGGAACAGGCGCGGCTGGCCCTCGGCTCAGGAATGCCCCATGCGCGCCTGGTGGTGGCGAGCACGCAAGCCGCGCGGCCGCGCAGGGTTTCGCGCGTCACGCAATTCCCGCCGGAGCGGCCTCGAGCACGTTGATCCGCTTCGGGATCAGCTTCAGGTCGAAGAAGGCGTCGGCGATCTTTTGCTGCTCGGCAAGGATCGCCTTGGTAATGGGGCCGGTGCCGTAGACCGCGCGCGCCACCGTCAGGTCGGCCACCGGCTTCGGCAGGCCCCACAGGGTGGCCAGCTCGGCGGCAAGATCGCTCTTGTTGGCGGTGCCCCAGGCGTCGATCTTGCCGATCTCTTCGGTCACGATGGCCAGCACGTCGGCGTTCTTCGCCGCATAGTCGAGCGACGAGAAGTAGTACGAGCGGTTGCCCACCACGCCGGTCGCATCGGCCAGCACGCGGGCTTCGAGAGATTTTTCAGCGGCGGCGAGAAACGGGTCCCAGATCACCCAAGCGTCGACGGAGCCCTTTTCGAATGCGGCACGTGCATCGGCCGGTGGCAGGTACACAAGGTTCAGGTCTCTGTACGCAAGGCCGTGCTTCTCGGCCAGCTTGACGATGAAATAGTGAACGTTCGAGCCCTTGTTGAGCGCGACCTTCTTTCCCTTCAGGTCGGCCACGTTCTTGATGGCGGAGCCTTTGGGCACCAGCACCGCTTCGGACTGCGGACGCTGCAGCGTGGCGGCCACATAAGCCAGCGGCGCGCCTGCGGCCTGCGCAAAGATGGGCGGCGCTTCGCCCACGTCGCCGAAGTCGATGGAGCCGACGTTCAAGGCTTCGAGCTGCACCGGACCGGCGGTGAACTCGGTCCACTTGAGCGACACGCCAAGCGGCGCAAGCCGCTTCTCGAGCGTGCCACGGCCCTTGAGGATGCTGAGCAGGCCCTTCTGCTTGCCGATGCGAAGCTGGCGCGCAGGTGCTTGTGCAATTGCGCCGAACGAAGGCAGCGCAACAGCGGCGGCGGCGCCCTGCAGCAGGCGGCGGCGTGGAATGGTGATCGAAGTCATGTGGTTGTTCTTTCGAATGAGGAGCAAACCGGGCTCAGGCCGAGATGAAGCCGACGATGAGCGCAACGGCCGCCACCACGACCGTGCTGATCGCGAGGTCTCGCAACGCATGCCAGATGGAACGAGGCGGCGTCTCGAGCGCGGAGTCTTCGGTGGCAACGGGATTCACGTGTGGTTCCTTTTGGGCAAAGCTGTCCCCTCGCCGCTTGCGGGCGATCAAAAAAACGAGAACAGAAATGGGGCTGGTTGGAGGCGGATTCGACGGGGAGCCCGTCAGACGCTACATCGCACTCGGGAAAACGGCACCGGCTCGAAGCCGTGCGTGGCGGGCAGCTTCAGTCCTTCGGTCGCCAACAGTTCGACGGCTTCATTGAGCCGTTCGGCCAGGTCGGCATGCACCTGGTAGGCGTTCTCGGGTGTCAGCGTGATCTGAGAATCGGTGGCGTAGACACCCGGAAGAATGTGCCGTGCCGAGAGCGCATGCAGCACGGGCCGCAATGCATAGTCGAGCGCGAGCATGTGGTGCGGGCTGCCACCCGTGGCCAGCGGCAGCACCGTCTTGCCCTTGAGGGCGTTCTGCGCCAGCAGGTCGAGAAAGACCTTCAGCACACCGCTGTAGGCCGCCTTGTAGACCGGCGTGGCCACCACGACCACCCGCGCCTGCGCCACCTGCGCAATGGCGCGCTCGATGGCCGGGTGGTCCCAGTCGGCCAACAGCAGCGCCTCCGCCGGCAGATCGCGGATCGCGAGCCGCTCGATACGCGCACTGCGGCCGGCGAGCCGCTCGCCCACGGCCTCGAGCAAGGCGGTGGAGCGCGACGGCGCCGAAGGGCTGCCAGCAATCAGGAGAACGGACACAAGAGGCTTTCTTTGCAGTTTTACTTGTAGATCTGGTCGAACGAGCCGCCGTCGGCAAAGTGCGCCTTGTCCGCCTTTGCCCAGCCGCCGAACGCTTCGTCGATGGTCACGAGCGTGAGCTTGGGAAACTGCTTGTCGTACTTGGCCTTGGCCTTTTCGGAGGTCGGGCGGTAGAAGTTGCGGCCCGCAATGTCCTGGCCCTCATCCGAGTACAGGTACTTGAGGTATTCCTCGGCCACGGCGCGCGTGCCCTTCTTGTCGACCACCTTGTCGACCACCGCCACGGTGGGTTCGGCCAGGATGGAAATCGAAGGCACCACGATCTCGAATTTGTCGGTGCCGAACTCCTTCAGCGCCAGGAAGGCCTCGTTCTCCCAGGCCAGCAGCACGTCGCCCACGCCGCGTTGCACGAAGGTGATGGTCGAGCCGCGGGCACCGGTGTCGAGCACGGGCACGTTCTTGAACAGGCTGCCGATGAACTCCTTGGCCTTGGCCTCGCTGCCGTACTTGCGCTTGGCAAACTCCCACGCGGCCAGGTAATTCCAGCGGGCGCCGCCGGAGGTCTTGGGGTTGGGCGTGATCACCTGCACGCCGGGCTTCACCAGGTCGCTCCAGTCCTTCAGGCCCTTGGGGTTGCCCTTTTTCACCAGGAACACGATGGTCGAGGTGTACGGCGCCGAGTTTTGCGGCAGGCGCTTCTGCCAGCCCTCCTTGACGACCCCGCCATGCGTGACCAGCGCGTCGATGTCGCCGCCCAGCGCCAGCGTGGCCACGTCGGCGTCGATGCCGTCGATGATCGAGCGCGCCTGCTTGCCCGAGCCGCCGTGCGACTGCTTGATGGTCACGTCCTGGCCGGTCTTGGCCTTCCAGTATTTGGCGAAGGCGCGGTTGTAGTCAACATACAGTTCGCGCGTCGGGTCGTACGACACGTTGAGCAGCGTCACCGGGCCCGCGCCCTGTGCAAACGACGGCAATGCTGTCAGGGCCATGGCGCCGGCCACGCCGGCCCCCAGGGAAAGCTTGATAAAGTCGCGGCGAAGGCTCATGGTGTCTTACTCAAAAAGGCATATCAATGAAGCTACGTATTCTGAATACGACATATGGAAACTGGAACGACCGAGTTCTCAGTTCTAAATAGCAAAATCAACTAAGCAACCGCTTTCCCCACCAGAGGCAATCAAAAATGGCACGCATGGTTCAGTGCATCAAGCTCGGCAAAGAGGCCGAAGGGCTCGACTTCCCGCCCTATCCCGGGGAACTGGGCAAGCGCCTGTGGGAGAACGTCAGCAAGGAAGCCTGGGCCGCCTGGCTCAAGCAGCAAACGATGCTGGTCAATGAAAACCGGCTGAATCTGGCCGACCTGCGGGCTCGCCAATACCTGGCCCGCCAAATGGAAAAGCACTTCTTCGGCGAAGGCGCCGACGTGGCCCAGGGCTACGTTCCCCCCTCGAACTAAGACCACCTTGGCCGCCGAGCCCGTCGCCTGGCGCGCCGACGGCGTGCCGTACAGCGAGCGCTTCGGCGACATCTACCACCCCGAAACCGGAGCACTGGCGCAGGCTCGCCACGTGTTTCTGGGCGGCTGCGGCCTGCCCGAGGTATGGTCGGGCCGGCCGAAATGGCTGATTCTCGAAACCGGCTTCGGGCTGGGCCTCAACTTTCTGACAACCTGGCAGGCGTGGCGTGCGGATGCGAACCGGCCGCGCCTGCTGCACTTCGTCTCGATCGAGGCGCACCCGGTCGGGCCTGAAGACCTGTTGCGCGCCGCCGGGACTTACCCCGAACTGATGCCGCTGGCCAAGGAGCTGGCCGCGCAGTGGCAGGGGCTGCTGCCCGGCTTTCACCGGCTGGCCTTTGACGCAGGCCGCGTGCTGCTCACGCTGTGCATCGGCGACGTGCAGCCGATGCTGCGCGCGCAGCGCTTCGAGGCCGACAGCATCTTTCTGGACGGCTTCATTCCCGAGCAGAACCCCGCCATGTGGTCGCCCGATACGCTCAAGGCGGTGTCGCGCTTTGCCCGCCAGGGCACCGGCATTGCCGCCTGGACCTTTGCCCGGGCGGTGCGCGATGCGCTTTCGCAGAACGGTTTCCAGCTTGAAAGCCGGCCAGGCCTGCCGCCCAAGCGCGACAGCCTTGCCGGCGTGTTCGCGCCTGCCTGGACAGTGCGCCGCCGAGGCCCGGCGCCCGAGCACGGACAGCCTTGCCGGCGTGTTCGCGCCTGCCTGGACAGTGCGCCGCCGAGGCCCGGCGCCCGAGCACGTCGAAACGCCTGGCCGCTGCGCGGTCATCGGCGCCGGGCTGGCCGGCGCCGCCGTTGCCGCCAGCCTCGCGCGGCGCGGGTGGCACGTCACGGTGTTCGACGCGGCCGACCGACCCGCCGCCGGCGCTTCGGGCCTGCCGGTCGGCGTGCTGGCGCCGCATGTCTCGCCCGACGATGCCCTGCTCTCGCGGCTTACGCGTGCAGGCATTCGTGCCACCTGGCTGGAGTTGGAACGGCTGCTCGAAGAAGGCCGCGACTGGCGCGCCGGCGGCGTGCTCGAGCGCCGGCCCGAAGGCGACACGCGCGTGCCCGCCGGGTGGAGCGAGAGCGGCCCAAACGAATCTTGGCCAGCCAGCGCCGCGCAACTGTCGAGTGCCGGTTTGCCCGTCGACGCGCCCGCGCTCTGGCACGCGCGCGCGGGCTGGGTGCGCCCATCAAGGCTCATCGAAGCCTGGCTGCGCGAGCCGGGCATCGAGTTTCGCGGCAACGCGCCGGTCGCACGCCTGTCACGCAGCGCGGCCGGCTGGCAGCTCTGGAGTGCGGCAAACCAGTTGCTGGCCGAAGCCGATCGCGTGGTCATTGCCGCGGGCTACGAATCGGGCAGCTTCGCGCCCGAGCTTCCCCTGCAGCCGGTGCGCGGCCAAGTCGCGTGGGGCCGCATGGCGGACGACCTTGCATTGCCCGCCACGCCGCTCAACGGAGACGGCCATCTGATTGCTCATGTGCCCGATGATGAAGGCGCCCTGCTCTGGCTGTGTGGCGCCACCTTCGACCGAGACAGCACCGAGCTGGCGCCCCAGCCAAACGATGCCCAGGCAAACCGGGAGCGCCTGAAGCGCCTGCACCCCGGCGCCGCGGCAACGCTCGCACCGGCTTTCGAAAGCGGCAAGGCCAAGACCTGGGTGGGCATCCGCTGCGCCTCGGGCGACCGCCGCCCGCTGGTCGGCCCACTGAATGAAGCCGGCCTCTGGGCCTGCACCGCGCTGGGTTCGCGCGGGCTCAGCTTTGCCGCGCTCTGCGCCGAGCTGCTGGCCGCGCAGTGGCACGGCGAGCCGCTGCCGCTGCCCGCCAACCTGTCGAAGGCCCTCGGCACCGAAAGAACCGCTCCCTAGGCGCCAACGTTGCCGGCCGGCGCCAGCATGTGGTCGATCTTGCTGTCGCCGTAGACGCGCACCACCTCGGCAATGACGACCTTGTAGCCGTCGAGCCAGTTGGCCTGCGCCGCCTTGGCTTGCTGGTGCACGGGGTGCTGGATGAGCGCCTGCAGCGCGTCGAGCGAATCCCAGTAGTAGACGTTCGACACCAGTCCGTTGCTCGTGTTCTCCCATGTCTCCTCGCCCAGGTAGCCGGGCAGCGACTTCGCGGCCGCCGCAATGGTCTGGTCGAGACGATGGAATTCATCGTCGAACTGCTTCTTGGCAAAAATGAAGGTGGCGGAGTACATGTGGCGTCGATGCGGTGAAGGCCGTTCGGGCGCCGATTCTGCGGCATAGGACCGCGGCAAGCCGACGGAAAGCCACCGCTCGCCCCGCCGACACGTGAGAATGCACCGCATGGCCATTCAGTACGACATTACGCACACCACCGTCTACCGCTACAAGAAACCGGTGACCTTCGGGCTGCACCGCGTCATGTTTCGGCCCCGCGACAGCCACGACCTGCGGGTGCTGGCCACCGACCTGCAGGTAAGCCCGCAGTCCTTCACGCGGCTCATCCAGGACCCGCACTCCAATTCGGTTGCGCTGGTGCAGCCCATGGGCGAGGCCACCGAACTGCGCATCGTGTGCTCCTTCACCATCGAGCATGTGCCGGCGCAGCAAGACCAGCTGGCGCTCGACCCGGCCGCCGAATTCCTGCCCTTTGCCTATTCTGTGCAGGAGCGTCTCGATCTGGAGCACTATCTGCGGCCGCACCACGACGACGATACGAACGGAACGCTCATCCGTTGGGCTCACCAGTTCCTGCATACCGACAAGCCCAACAGCACGCGCGAAGTGCTCACGCGCATGAACGCGCACATCGGGCAGAGCCTCGAATACAAGGCGCGCGACGAAGAAGGCACGCAAACGCCGCTCCAGACGCTGGCGCTCGGCAGCGGCAGTTGCCGCGACTACGCGCTGTTGATGATGGAAGCCACGCGCCGCCTGGGCATTGCCACCCGTTTTGTCTCGGGCTACATCTACGACGCGGCGCTCGACCGCGCGGCCCAGTCGCCCGGCGAATCGATGACAGGCGCCGGCACCACGCACGCCTGGCTGCAGGCCTACCTGCCCGGCGTCGGCTGGCTGGCGTTCGATCCGACCAACAACCTGATGGGCAGCGGCCAGTTGATTCGCGTCGGCGTCACGCGAGACCCGGCGCAGGCCGCGCCGATCTCCGGCAGCTGGTATGGCGACGCCGAAGCCTACGACGGGCTGGAGGCCACGGTGGTGGTCACGCGCCGCAAAGAGTGACGCCTCTGTGCACCGGCGTGGCACCGGTGTCGCGTACGAGATAGCAGCTACGGGAAACCCCGGAACGTCGCGCCCCGCAACGCCCCTACGCTGCGCCGCCGGTCCAGCGAAATAGCACGGTCGTTCTCTACGGCCTGGCGATGCAGCGCTGCGCCTGGCTTCTTCTTCCCAACGCCACAAGAACGGAGAGAAACATCCCATGCATTCCGCGCGCCTGACACTCCTTGCCCTTGCAGCCAGCCTTGCCGTCGCCTCCTGCGGCGGTGGTGGCGGCGGGGGCGGCTTTGCGTTCACCCCGCTGCCGCCGGCTCCGGCACCCGCGCC
This sequence comes from Variovorax paradoxus, assembly GCF_029919115.1. Taxonomy (NCBI): domain Bacteria; kingdom Pseudomonadati; phylum Pseudomonadota; class Betaproteobacteria; order Burkholderiales; family Comamonadaceae; genus Variovorax; species Variovorax paradoxus. Next base: position 2,037,608 of record NZ_CP123990.1, on the reverse strand, counting down.
GCCCCCTCCTCCTCCCCCGCCCCCGCCGCCGCCCGAAGAGACGCGCCTGCAAGACAGCCGCAACGCGTTCGCCCCCTTCGACCCATCGGCCACCACTTTTCCGGCGCTTGCCGCCGACGCCAGCGACGCCATCGACAACGCCACCACCAGCCGCTGGGCCGGCATGCTCGGCAGCGCGCAGTACCACGTGGAGGTTCCCGCCAACTGGAACGGCAAGCTGGTGATGTACGCGCACGGATACGCCGGCGACGTCAACCTGCTGAAGGTGAACGAGCCGTCCATCCGCCGCTACCTCATCCAGAACGGCTATGCCTGGGCGGCATCGAGCTACAGCAAGAACTTCTATGACGTGCGCGCTGGCGTGGAAGACACCAACGCGCTGGCCCTGCAATTCAACGCCATTGCCAAGGCCAACGGCAGGGAGCTTGCGGCGCCTTCAAGAATCTACATCACGGGCCATTCGATGGGCGGCCACATCACCGCGGCAGCCATCGAGGACGAGGCCTACGCCACGGCCAACCACAAGGTCAAATACAACGGCGCGGTGCCGATGTGCGGGGTGGTCGGCGACACCGAGCTGTTCGACTACTTTGCAGGTGCTCAGATCGCCGCACAGGCGCTGGCAGGTCTGCCCAAGTACCCGACCGTCAATTGGCTGGACATCAGGACGCAGGTCACGGGCACGCTCTACACGGCCTTCCCGGGCACGCCCACGGCCACCGGCCTGAAGTTCGGATCGGTGGTGAAGAACCTCACGGGCGGCGAGCGGCCGATGTTCGACCTTGGCTTTACGCAGGGCGGTTCATTCGCCGCGGTGTGGGGCGTGTTCGGCAGCGACGGCACGGTCAACGGCATCTTGAACAAGAGCACGCTCGACACCAACCGCTTTACCTACACCATCGATGGCGATGTGCCGGGAACAACCGCGCTGAACGCATCGGTGCTAAAGCTCACCGCTGCGGCCGACGCCAACCGCCTGCGCACCGACGGCCTGCGCTGGATTCCCAAGGCCAACGGCGAATTCAAGATCCCGGTGGTTACGCTGCACACGCTGGGCGACCTGTACGTGCCCTTCAGCATGGAGCAGATCTACAACCAGCGCGTGGCGGCCAAGGGCAACAGCGGCTGGCTGGTGCAGCGCGCGGTGCGCGGCATCTCGCATTGCGACTTCACGATTGCCGAGCAGGTCGAGGCCTTCGATGCAATGGTCAAGTGGGAGCGCGACGGCGTGAAGCCGGCGGGCGACGACGTGATGACCGCGGCCACGGTGGCGGACCCGGCCTACGGCTGCACGTTCACGCGCCCGCTTGGCACGGTGGACGAAAGCGCCACCAGCCAGGCAACGCGTCCGGGAGCAGCGGCCGCACGCCCCTGCCCGCCCTGAAGCACGCGCCGGCTCGAACGGCTGAAGCGGAACTTCCGCCCGGCCGCACGGGCCCAGGCGCTTCAGGCGCCTGCGGCCCCGCCCAGCTGAAAACGGAACACCGCGCCCTTGTCGGGCTGCTGCACGAGCCTGATGTCGCTGCCGTGCAGTTGCAGGATGCGCTGCACGATCACCAGGCCCAGCCCGCCGCTGCCGGAGCCATCGCTGCGCGCGCCGCTCATGAACACCGGGCGCACGAAGAGCCCTTTCTGCAACTCGCCCGGGATGCCGGGGCCCGTGTCGCTTACCTGCACGGCCACGCCTGAGCTGGCGGGCCGCAGCTGAACTTCGATCCGGCCGCCGGCCGGCGTGTGGCGGATGGCGTTGTCCAGCAGGTTGGTCAGCACGCGCTCGATCATTCCCAGGTCGGCCGACACCACCGGCAGGCCCGGTGCAATGTCGGGCCTGAGCTGCTGCTGGCGGGCCTCGGCCGCGAGTTCGAATTTCTGGAACACGTCTTGCACCAGATCGGCCAACGCGAAGTTCTCCTTCTCGGGCTTGACCACGCCGTATTCGAGCCGCGCCAGTTCGAACAGCTCTTGTGCGAGCCGGCCCACCTTGCGGCTTTGGCCGAGCGCAATCTCGAGATAGCGCCGGCGCTCTTCTTCGCTGAGCGTGCCCGCCTTGAGCAGCAGGGTTTCAAGATACCCGTGCAGCGACGTGAGCGGCGTGCGCAGGTCGTGCGAGATGTTGGCGAAGAGTTCGCGGCGCTGCTGGTCCTGCAGCGTGAGCTCGCGCCATTGCTCGGCGATGCGGCGCTTCATCTGCGTGAAGGCCTGGCCCAGCAGCGCGATCTCGTCGCCGCCATGCGAGAGCCGCTCCAGCCCGGCGGCTTCACCGCCGGCCGGGGCCGGGCCCTCGGTCTCCAGCGAAGCCACCCCCCCGGTTTCGAATTGCTTGACCGCCTGGGTCAGCTCGCGCAGCGGCCGCGTGATGAGCCGGAAGGCCGCCAGGCCTGCAATGAGCCCGAGCAGCGCCACCAGCGCCATCGACCAGAGCGTGGTGCGCAAGAGATTGTCGGTTGCGAGCCTGGCGGCCAGCGCGTCGTAGTCTTCACCTTGCAGCACCACGTAGACGTAGCCCGCATCCCGACCACCCACTTTCAGCGGTGCTGCACTGAACACCTTGGCTGCGTTCGGGCTGCGCGGATCGTCTCCCACAATAGGAAGCGCAGCACCCGACAGGAGCTTGCGGATCGGCTCGAGCGCGACGCGGTCGCGCCTCAGGTGCCCGGGCGGCGCAGCCTGCGCCTCGATGCGGCCGTCCAGCCCCAAGAGGTAGACCTCCACGCTGGGGTTGACCGCCATCAGCTTGTCGAACAGGTCCTTCACCGCGGCCTGGTTGAGGCCGCCGGGGCGCATCAGCTCCGAGTTCTCGGCAATGTGCGCCGCCAGGCCGCTCGACAGGCGCTGCACAACTTCCTGCCCGTGCAGCCCGCTCGCGCGCACCTGCAGCCAGGCCGAGGCGCCGCAGCAGGCCAGCAGCAGCACCGCGAAAACCATCGAGAGGCGGCGCGAGAGCGTGGCCCAGGCGGCCGGGGTCCTCATGCGCTCCCCTCCTCGCCGGCACCGGTGGCCGAGAGCTTGTAGCCCCGCCCCCAGACCGTCAGGATGCGCCGCGGCTCGGCCGGATCGGCCTCGACCTTGGTGCGCAGCCGGTTGATGTGCGTATTGACCGTGTGCTCGTAGCCGTCGTGCTGGTAGCCCCAGACCTGGTTGAGCAGGTCGAGGCGCGAAAAAACCTTGCCCGGATTGCGCGCGAAGAAGTACAGCAGGTCGAACTCGCGCGGCGTGAGCTCGATGAGCCTGGCATCGACGCGCACCTCTCGTGCCAGCGGGTCGATGTCGAGATTGCCCAGTGCGAGGCTCCCCGACTCCATGCGCGCATTGCGCGCCAGCGCATCGGTGCGGCGCAGCAGCGCCTTGACGCGAGCCACGAGCTCCAGCACCGAAAAAGGCTTGGCCAGGTAGTCGTCGGCGCCCAGCTCCAGTCCCAATATGCGGTGCACCTCGCTCGACCGCGCACTGATGATGATGATCGGCGTGTAGCGGGCCATGGCGCGGGCCCGGCGGCAGATCTCGAGACCGTCGACCCCCGGCAGCATCAGGTCGAGCACCAGCGCGTCCCACTGGGCGCGCTCCAGTTCGCGAAGGCCGGCGTGGCCGTCGGCTGCGTGGCCGACCTCGTAGCCCTCGTCGCGCAGGTGCATGCGCAGAAGCTCGGCGATGTGGGCGTCGTCCTCGACGATCAGCACGCGTTTGGCGGTATCCATGGCGCCGATTGTCCTGCCAACCGGCTTCGGGAGTTATCACGATTAATTGAACTTTGCGTGATGAATCGGCCATGGGGTGCGCCCAAGAATCCGCTCCATGACCAGCAACGCCATTGCAAGCACCGCACCCGATGCCCGCTCCATCCACCCGCTGTGGATGCGCATCACGCATTGGCTCAACGCCCTTGCGGTGCTGGTGCTGGTGGCGAGCGGCTGGCGCATCTACAACGCATCGCCCCTCTTTGCGTTCCGCATTCCGGACGCGGTCACGTTGGGCGGCTGGCTCGGCGGCGCGCTGCAATGGCACTTTGCGGCCATGTGGCTGCTGGTGTTCAACGGCTTCGTCTATCTGGCGATCAATATCGCCAGCGGCCGGCTGGCCGCCAGGTTCTTTCCGGTCACGCCCGCCGGCGTCTGGCACGACGCGCTGGCCGCGCTCAAGGGCCGGCTCTCGCATGCCGACCCGCGCCGCTACAACAGCGTGCAGAAGCTGGCCTACCTGTTCGTGATGCTCGACATTGCCGTGATCGTGCTTTCGGGCCTCGTGCTGTGGAAATCGGTGCAGTTCGCCGTGCTGCGCGAACTCTTGGGCGGCTACGAGCTTGCACGCCGCATCCACTTTTTCGGCATGGCATCGCTGGTTGCCTTTGTCGCCGTGCACCTGGTGATGGTGGCGCTCGTGCCCCGCACCCTTCTCACCATGATCCGCGGCCGCGCGCCAAAGCAATGATGAAGATATTCAAAGCCCCCCGAATGACCGGCGTCGACGGCGACGCCGTGGTGCGCGAAGCCCGCACGCTGATCGCACGGCAGCTCGACCAGCCCGCGCGCCGCGCCTTCCTGCAACGCTCGCTCACGCTCGGCGGCCTGTCGCTGCTCACGGGCTGCAGCATCAGCGACGACAGCCATGTGGAAGCGGCGCTCTCGAAGATCTCGCGCTTCAACGACAAGGTGCAGGGCCTGATCTTCAGCCCGACGCAGCTCGCTGAAACCTACCCCGAATCGATGATCACGCGGCCCTTCCCGTTCAACGCCTACTACGGCGAAGACGAGGTCCGTGAGGTCGACGAGGCCGGCTACAGGCTCGAAGTGACCGGCATGGTCGCCGACAGGCGCAACTGGACGCTGGCCGAGCTGCGCGCCATGCCGCAGCACGACCAGGTCACGCGCCACATCTGCGTGGAGGGCTGGAGCGCGATCGGCAAATGGGGCGGCGTGCGATTTGCCGACTTCCTGCACCGCATCGGCGCGGACACAACGGCCAAGTATGTCGGCTTCAAGTGTGCCGACGACTACTACACCAGCATCGACATGCCGACCGCACTGCACCCGCAGACGCTGCTCACCCTCAGCTACGACGGGCAGCCCCTTCCGCCGAAGTACGGCTTTCCCATGAAGCTGCGGATGCCCACCAAGCTTGGCTACAAGAACCCCAAGCACATCAAGGCGATCTTCGTCACCAACACCTATTCAGGTGGCTACTGGGAAGACCAGGGCTACAACTGGTTCGGAGGGAGCTGAGCCGCACCCGTGCGACTCGACTGCCGATGAAAGCGCGAGGCCGTGTTCCAGAGGGACCGTGCCGTTCTCTTGAAAAAATGAAACATCAACTGGAAGATTCCGAATGAACAAGCTCACTGCAACCCTGCTCGCAACCTGCATCGCCTTTGCTGGCGCCTCGGCCCTTGCCGCGGACGACATGGCCAAGGACGGTATGGCCAAGGATTCGATGGCAAAGGACGGCATGAAGAAGGACTCGATGGCCAAGGACTCCATGTCCAAGGACGGAATGAAGAAAGACTCGATGTCCAAGGACGGCATGAAGAAGGACAGCATGTCCAAGGACGCGATGGGCAAGGACGAAATGAAGAAGTAAGAGGCGCGGGTACGCGGCATTGACGCCCGCCGCAATCGGCGGCAATGTCGCTCCCATCCGCTGGCATCGCAGACTCACTCGCATCGGAACCGCACATGAGAATCCTTGCATTCACCGCCGCCGCACTCGCAGCCGCAGCGATGGCCTGGCCTGCCGTGTCTTCGGCTGCCGATCCCGGGCGGCGCGTGCCGGCGGCCGCGGTCGACCTCGCGGCCCCGCCCACCCTCAAGTACGACACCGCGGTGTTTGCCGGCGGCTGCTTCTGGGGGGTGCAAGGCGTGTTCCAGCGCGTCAAGGGCGTGAACAACGCCGTGTCGGGCTATGCCGGCGGCGATGCCAGGACGGCGCGCTATGACGACGTCGGGTCGGGCCGCACCGGCCACGCCGAAGCGGTTCGAATTACCTACGACCCGCAGCAGATCAGCTACGGCAAGCTGCTGCAGATCTATTTCTCGGTCGTGCACGATCCGACCCAGCTGAACCGGCAGGGGCCCGATACCGGTCCGCAATACCGCTCGACCGTATTTGCCGAGAACATCGAACAGGCACGCATTGCCAAGGCATACATCACGCAGCTGAACCAGGCCAACACCTTCGGCAAGCCGCTCGCGACCACCATCGAAATGTCGAAGCCCTTCTATGCGGCCGAGGCCTATCACCAGGACTTTCTCACGCGCCACCCAAGGCATGCGTACATCGTGTTCCACGACCAGCCGAAGATCGAAGACTTGAAGAAGCTGTTTCCCGAAGACTACCGGCAGACGCCGGTGCTGGTGAATACGGCCAAAAGCAGTTGAGGCTCAGCCCGGTTCGGGCGCATCCGCCAATGCGTCGTAGGCGCCGCGCCGCGCAGCCTGGTTGCAGCGGGCGCGGTACACCAGTGCTTGCTGGGCCGCTTCAACGTTGGCGGCGTCGCCCTTCCACGCATCGAGCGCCGGCTGCTGCACCGCGCGCGAATACGAAAACGCCAGAGCCCATGGCAGGCGCGAACCGAATGTCGCGTTCATGGCATTCAACCGGGCCGATGCGAGCTGTGCCGATTGGCCGCCCGACAGGAATGCAACGCCAGGCACCGCCGCAGGCACGGTGCGCAGCAGGCACGACACCGTGGCCTCGGCAACCTCGTCCACGCCCTCCTGCTTCGGGCAGTCTTGCCCGGGCAACACCATGTTGGGCTTCAGCAGCATGCCTTCGAGCAGCACGCCCTGCAGGCGCAACTGCGCAAACACCGCATGCAGCGTGTCTTCGGTGATTTCGGCGCAGCGCGCGAGGGAATGGTCGCCTTCCATCAGCACCTCGGGCTCCACGATCGGCACCAGCCCGGCCTCTTGGCAAAGGGCCGCATAGCGGGCCAGCGCATGGGCGTTCACCTCGATGCATGCCCGGCTGGGCAAGCCGGGCCCCGGTGTAATGACGCCGCGCCACTTGGCAAAGCGCGCGCCCATGCCGGCGTACTCGGCCAGGCGCTCGCGCAGTCCGTCCAGGCCTTCGGTCACCGCCTCTCCCGCGTGGCCGGCCAAAGGCTTCGCGCCGGTGTCGACCTTGATGCCCGGAATGATGCCCGCCGCCTCGAGCGCCGACACGAACGACGCACCCCCGCTGGTGCGCTGCCGTATGGTTTCGTCGAAAAGAATCGCGCCGCTGATGCATGCGCCGAGGCCCGGCGCGGTCACGATCAGTTCGCGCCAGCTGCGGCGTGCGTCTTCGGTCTGGGGAATGTTCAGCTTCGCAAAGCGCTTGTGGCAGGTGGCGTTGCTCTCGTCCATTGCGAGCAAGCCCTTGTCGCCGGCAACCAGCGCCTGTGCGGTATCGATCAATGCCTGTGCAGTCATGATGCTGTGGCCCTCGCTTGCGAAGCATCGTACGCCTCCGCCCGGCCTCCGGCTAGATCACGTTCTTCTCTACCAGCGGCCTGTTCTCGAGAATGCGCGAAAACGAAACCGGCGACAGGTCGAGGGTGCGGTATTCGCCGTGGCGAATGAGTTCCGCCACCCCTCGGCCCGCCGCGGGGCACTGCTGCAGCCCGTGCCCCGAGAAGCCGTTGGCAAAGTAGAGGTTGTCGCAGTCCGGGTGCAGCCCGAGGATCGCGTTGTGGTCGAACACGTTCATCTCGTAGTAGCCGGCCCAGGCGCTGGTCATGCGAATGGCTTCGAAAGAAGGCACGCGCGCTGCCAGTGCCGGCCAGATGAAATCGTCGAAAACGCGGTAGTCGACTTCGAGCGGCGCATCGTCGCGGTCCCTGTCCTGCGGCGGCGCAAAGCCGCAGATGAATCGGCGCCCCTCGGGGCGCAGCCAGATGCCCGACGTGTCGATGATCAGCGGACAGCCCGGCAAGGTGTCGGGGCACGAAAAGCTGAACACCATGCGGCGCCGGCCGCGCACCGGCAGATCGATGCCGGCCCAGCCGGCCACCTTGGCGGCCCAGGCGCCCGCGGCGTTGACCACCACGTCGGCCTCGATCGGGTCGCCGATGTCCAGTTCAACGCCCGTCAGCATGCGGCCGCTGCGCTGTAAACCTGTTGCCTTGGCCTGCACATAACGGGCGCCCTGCGAAATGGCCTTTTTGCGAAACGCCTGCAGCAGGCTGTAGCCGTCGTACCAGCCCTCGCCCGAAAGACCGAGCGACGCCAGCGCGACGCCGTCGGTCGAAATCCACGGAAAGCGGGCTTCCAGCTGCTCGGGCGTCAGCAAGACCACGTCGACGCGGTGCGCCCTTTGCGTTGCATGGTTCTCGCGCAGCACGTCGACGCCTTCCGGCGAAGCAAGGTACAGGTACCCGGGTTCGACCAGGCCGATGTCGGGCACGTTGTCGCCCACGCGCAGGGTTTCGCCAAGGCGGCGAAAAAACTCGATGCCGTAGAGCGACATCTCGATGTTGATGGCGGTGGAGAACTGCTGCCGGATCGAGCTCGCGGACAAGGCCGACGAAGCCTGCGTGTACGAGAAATCGCGCTCGACCACGGTCACGTCGAACGGCTCTTCCGCCGGTTCCTGGTTAAGAAAATAGGCAATGGCAGAACCTATGGCTCCGCCGCCGATGATCACCACACGACGCATGAAAACCCTTTCTTGCTGCTCGCCGACAGGTCCATTCTTACAAGCGCCGGGAAAAACCGCGAGGCCCGCACGCAGAATAGCAACGATGAGAAAAGACATTCCCAACCTGGGCGCGCTGCAGGCCTTCGAGGCCTCGGCACGCCTGGGGAGCTTCACCCGCGCGGCGGCCGAATTGGCCCTGACGCAAAGCGCCGTCGGGCGGCAGGTGGCCACGCTCGAGCAGCGGCTGGGCGTGCCGCTGTTTTCGCGCGTGCGGCGGCGGTTGACGCTCACCGATACGGGGCGTGAATATGCGGCGCGCATTCGCCGCCATCTGGACCAGATCCGCCGCGATACGCTGGAAATCAGCGCCGGGCACGACATGGGTTTTGTGCTCGAAGTGGCGGTGGTGCCCACCTTCGCCACCCAATGGCTGATTCCACGGCTCCCCGACTTCAGCCGGCAGCACCCGAACGTCACAGTCAATCTCTCGGTGCGCACGCAGCCCTTCTCGTTCCAGGAAAACGCCTATGACGCCGCCATCTATTTCGGCGACCAGTTCTGGCCGAGTACGCAGGGAGGATTGATCTTTTCCGAAGGCGAGATGGTTCCTGTGTGCAGCCCGGCCTTCCGCGATGCGAATGGGCCATGGGACGAATCGGCCTTCGAGCGTTGCCGCCATGTGCACCTGAGCACGCGCGCGCACGCCTGGCGCGACTGGTATGCGCAGCAGGGTTGGGACTACACGCTGCACGCCTCGCGCGGCCCGCGCTACGAACTTTTCACCATGGTGACCGCCGCCGCCGCTGCGGGAATGGGCGTGGGCCTGGCACCGCGCATCCTGATCGAGCGCGAACTGCGAACCGGCGAACTCGTGGTTCCGATCGACCGGCACCTGGATGTGAGCCAGGGCTACTACTTTGCCTATCCCGAAGGCCCGCCGGCCTCGGGGGCGCTGGAGCAGTTCAAGGGCTGGGTGCTCGGGCTTACGCCGACCTGAAACGGCAGACCGGACTCCTGGTCCGCGGTTCCCGCTGCGCAAAACCGCTTCCTGTTCGGGCCAAAGCAGGCCCGTAATTTGCTCATTCGATCAAAAATGACAGAAAATTTTCTTTTTTGTCTTATATTTGTAAACTGATTTTCATCAAACACTCCCTTCCGGAGTGCACGGCCCACGAATGAGCACCAACGTAGACACCACCGGCACCACCGTGGCCCAGCGCATTGCGCAGGCGTTGCCGCGGCTGACGCGGTCGCACCGCCAGGTGGCCGACTACGTTCTGGAGCATCCGCTGCAGGTCGCCACGCTGCCCATCGATGAGCTTGCGGCAGTGGTGGGCGTGTCGGTTGCCACGGCCAACCGCTTTGCCCGCGCGTTGGACTTCGACGGCTACGCCACCTTTCGCGCCGAGCTCGTGCGCGGTTTTGAATCGCTGGTGGCGCCGGTGGAGCGCCTGCGCGGCAACCTCGAGCATCCGACCACGGTGGCCGAGGTGTTTGCCACCGCGCTCGACGAGAGCCGCCGCAACATCGAAGCCACGCGCCAGTCGCTGGACTACGCCGCCTGCGAGGCCGCGGTGCAGCGCATCTTGAAGGCGCGGTCGGTGTACATCGGCGGCTTTGGTGCCAGCGCATGGCTGGCGGGGCTGTTGCAGCACGGCCTGGACGGCAGCTGCAACGACGTGCGAATGCTTTCCAGCGTGAGCGGCGTCACGCACGCGGCGCGCACGCTGATGCATGCAGGGCCGCAGGACTTGTTCATCGGCCTGACCTTTCCGCGCTATCTCACCGATACCGTGGCGCTGGCGCAGATTGCGCGCGGCCAGGGCTGCGCCGTGCTGGCGCTGACCGACCGGCCGAGCTCGCCGCTCGCGCCGGTGGCCGACGTGGTTCTTTATTGCCAGACCGAAACCAGCTACCGGCCGAACTGCGAAACCAGCGTGCTGGCCTTGATCGAGGCGCTGACCAGCGCGGTGGCGCTGCGTGCACCCCGCGCGGTGCAGTCCGCGAGCCGCATCCTGCAAGCCGTGCGCCCCTGGCTGCATGGCGCACAGGGCCTGGCGCGGTCTGAGCTGCCCGCACAACCCGCGAGCGCGGCGCCGGCCGGTGCCCGCAAGAAAAACAAGAAATCGCCCACATGACAAACAGCAGAAGCACACCGGTCATCGCCATTCACGGCGGCGCCGGAACCATCAGCGCCGCAACCACCAGCGCGGCCCAGGCGCAGGCCTATCACGACGCGCTGCAGAACATCGTGCGTGCCGCGCAGGCCGCGCTGCTCAAGGGCGCATCCGCGATGGACGCCACTTGCCTGGCCGTTGAAATGCTCGAAGAGTGCCCGCTTTTCAATGCGGGCCACGGTGCGGTTTTCACGCACGACGAAACCCATGAACTCGATGCCGCCGTGATGGACGGCGCCACGCTGGCCGCAGGCGCCATTGCCGGGGTGTGCCACATCCGCCGACCGGTGCGCGCCGCGCGTGCCGTGCTGCAGGACGGCGCCCATGTGCTGCTGGCCGGCGCCGGCGCCGAAGCCTTTGCGCGCGAGCACGGTCTCGAAATGGTCGAGCCATTTTTCTTCTCGACCGAAGCGCGCCGCCAGCAGCTCTACCGCGTGCGCGATACCGGCCGCGTGGTAACCGACCACGAAGGTGCCGCCATGACGCCGCCGCTCGACGAAGACAAGAAGTTCGGCACCGTGGGCGCCGTGGCGCTCGACATGCACGGCCACCTGGCCGCGGCCACCTCGACCGGCGGCATGACCAACAAGCGCGTCGGCCGCATCGGCGACACCCCGCTGATCGGCGCCGGCACCTATGCGGACGACCGCACCGCCGCCGTCTCTTGCACCGGCAGCGGTGAAATGTTCATCCGCATTGCGGCCGCCTACGACGTTTGTGCGCGCATGGCCTACGGCGGCGCCACGCTCGAAGCCGCCACGCATGCGGTGGTGCACCAATCGCTACCCGCCATCAATGGCACGGGCGGCCTGATCGCCATCGACCGCCACGGCAACCTGAGCCTCGCCTTCAACAGCGAAGGCATGTACCGCGGCCACGCGCGCGGCGATGAAGCCCCTGTGACGGCCATCTTTGCCTGACGCGCACGCTCCTTCTTTTTCCCGCACCGCCATGTCCTCCCCTGCCCTCGCCCTGCCAGACGGCCGTGTTCTCGCCGTCGACGATCTCACCGTTCGCTTTTCGACTTCCGAGCGCACGGTCGATGCGGTCAAGAACCTGTCTTTCCACGTCGACCACGGCGAAACGCTTGCGGTGGTGGGCGAATCGGGCTCCGGCAAGTCGGTCACTTCGCTCGCGCTGATGCGGCTGGTGGAACATGGCGGCGGCCGCATCCTTGGCGGGCGCATGGCGTTTCGCCGCCGCAGCGGCGAAGTGCTCGACCTGGCCCAGGCGCGCGACGCAGAGATGCGCAACATCCGCGGTGCGGACATCGCCATGATCTTCCAGGAGCCGATGACGTCGCTCAACCCGGTGTTCACCGTCGGCGAGCAGATTGCCGAGGCCATTCGCATCCACCAGGGCAAGAGCAACGCGGCCGCACGCGCCGAGGCGTTGCGCATGCTCGAGCTGGTGCGCATACCTGAAGCGCGCAACGTGCTCGACCGTTTTCCGCACCAGCTCTCGGGCGGCATGCGCCAGCGCGTGATGATTGCGATGGCGCTCTCGTGCAAGCCGCAGTTGCTGATTGCCGACGAGCCCACCACCGCGCTGGACGTGACGATCCAGGCGCAGATCCTGCAACTCATTCGCGAGCTGCAGAAAGAAATGCGCATGGGCGTGCTCTTCATTACGCACGACATGGGCGTGGTTGCCGAAATTGCCGACCGCGTGCTGGTGATGTACCGCGGCGACAAGGTGGAGGCCGGCAGTTCCGACACAGTCTTTGCCTCTCCGCAGCACCCGTACACCAAGGCGCTGCTGTCGGCGGTGCCCAAGCTCGGCGCCATGCAGGGCACCGACCTGCCCGCCAAGTTCGAACTGCTGCGTACCGAAGGCAGCGCCGATACCGTGCCGGTCACCGACGCAACGCCGCAGACCACGGTGCGCGAAGAGGCTGGTCCCATCCTTCGCGTGCGCGACCTGGTCACCCGGTTCGATGTGCGCAGCGGGCTTTTCGGCCGCGTGAAGCGGCGCGTGCATGCGGTGGAAAAGATCAGCTTCGACCTCTACCCCGGCGAAACACTGGCGCTGGTGGGCGAATCAGGTTGCGGCAAGTCCACCACCGGCCGCTCGCTGCTGCGCCTGGTCGAAAGCCAGAGCGGCGCCATCGAGTTCGGCGGCCAGAACATCCGCGAGCTGCCGACGCGCGAGCTGCAGGCGCTGCGCCGCAATATCCAGTTCATCTTTCAAGACCCGTTCGCGTCGCTCGATCCGCGCGTGACGGTCGGCTTCTCGATCATGGAGCCGCTCTTGATCCACGGCATTGCCAAGGGCGCCGAAGCGCAGCAGCGCGTCGACTGGCTGCTGCAGAAGGTGGGGCTGCCGCCCGAGGTGGCGCAGCGCTATCCGCACGAGTTTTCAGGCGGCCAGCGCCAGCGCATTGCCATTGCGCGCGCCCTCGCGCTCAACCCCAAGGTGGTGGTGGCCGACGAATCGGTGTCGGCGCTGGACGTTTCGATCCAGGCGCAGATCGTCAACCTCATGCTCGACCTGCAGCGCGAACTGGGCGTGGCGTTTCTCTTCATCTCGCACGACATGGCCGTGGTGGAGCGCATCAGCCACCGCGTCGCCGTGATGTACCTGGGACAGATCGTGGAGATCGGCCCGCGCCGCGCGGTTTTCGAAGCGCCGCAGCACGCCTACACCCGCAAGCTGATGGCCGCGGTGCCGGTGGCCGATCCGTCGCGCCGCCACAAGCCTCGCGCGCTGCTCGAAGGCGAAATTCCCAGCCCCATTCGCGCCGTGGGCGACGAGCCCGACGTGCCGCCGCTGGTGCAGGTGGCACCTGGGCACTTTGTCGCGCGGCACGCCGTTGGCGGCGCGTTCTGAATTTTTCAACCCGCAGGCCCTCCTGCTTTTTTCCCTCGAACCGACTGGAGTTCTTTCCATGAAGCAATCTTCTTCCTCCCTGCGATGGGCATCGGCACTGCTGGGCCTGGCCGCCTTTGCAATGACCGGCACGGCAATGGCCGCGAAAGACGCGGTGTTGTCGATCGGCTACCAGCCCGAAACGCTCGACCCCTACAACACCAACACGACCATCACCACGGCCGTGACCAAGACCTTCTATGAAGGCCTGTTCCAGTTCGACAAGGACCTGAAGGTGCAGAACGTGCTGGCCGAAGGCTACGAGGTGTCGAAGGACGGCCTGGTCTACACCATCAAGCTGCGCCAGGGCGTCAAGTTCCACGACGGCACCGACTTCAACGCAGAAGCCGTCAAGTTCACGCTCGACCGCGTGCTGAACCAGGACAACAAGCTGCTGCGCTACAACCAGTTCAACCGCGTGAGCAAGGTCGAAGCGGTGAACGCCAGCACCGTGCGCATCACGCTGAAGGAGCCGTTCGGCCCCTTCATCAACTCGCTGGCCCATGCATCGGCCGCGATGATCTCGCCCACCGCGCTCAAGAAGTGGGGCAACAAGGACATCGCCTTCCACCCCGTGGGCACCGGCCCGTTCGAGTTCGTCGAGTGGAAGCAGACCGAAGCCGTCAAGGCCAAGAAGTTCGACGGCTACTGGAAGAAGGGCTACCCCAAGGTCGACACGGTGCAGTGGAAGCCGGTGCTCGAGAACAACACGCGCGCCGCCATGCTGCAGACCGGCGAAGCCGATTTCGCCTTCCCGATTCCCTACGAGCAGGCCGAGCTGCTCAAGAAGAGCGACAAGCTCGAAGTGGTGGCCATTCCGTCGATCATCACGCGCTTCCTGGCATTCAACATGCTGCAGAAGCCGTACGACAACCCGAAGGTGCGCGAAGCCATCGGCTACGCCATCAACAAGGAAGCCCTGGCCAAGGTCGCGTTCGGCGGCTATGCCTTCCCAGCGCAAGGCGTGCTGCCGCAGGGCGTGAAGTTCGCCGAGAAGATGGCGCCTATTCCCTACGACGTGAAGAAGGCCAAGGAACTGCTGGCGGAAGCCGGCTATCCGAACGGCTTCGAATCGGTGCTGTGGAGTGCCTACAACAACACGACCAGCCAGAAGACGATCCAGTTCGTGCAGCAGCAGCTCGCGCAAGTGGGCATCAAGCTGCAGGTGCAAGCGCTCGAAGTGGGCCAGCGCACCGAGCAGGTCGATGCATGGCCCGATCCCAAGACGGCCAAGGTGCGCATGTACTACACGGGCTGGTCTTCGTCGACCGGCGAAGCCGACTGGGGCCTGCGCCCGCTGTTCGCCTCTGAAGCCTGGGCGCCCAAGCTGAACAACATGTCTTTCTACAAGAGCGATGTGGTGGACAACGCGCTCGCCAAGGCGCTGATTACCGTGGACGACAAGGAAAAGGCAGCGCTCTACAAGACCGCGCAGGAAGAGATCCGCAAGGACCTGCCGCGCGTGCCGCTGGTCACCGAGCAGAACCTGTCGGCGCATTCCAAGCGCCTGTCGGGTGTGCACGTGATGCCTGACGGCAACATCAACATCGACGCCATTGCTGTGAACTGACCCACCCCCGAAGCGGCTCACTTCGTGTAGCCGCCTCCCCCTCAAGGGGGCGACACCAGCGGCCCGGCAAAGCCGGTTCCGCGGTGTCTCCCGACTAGGGCCCCAAAGGCTCCGAGAGGCCTGATCGCCTGTATGCCATGCTGAATTACTTTCTCAAACGACTGTTGGGCCTGATCCCGACGCTGCTCATCGTGGCAGTGCTGGTGTTCCTGTTCGTCCACATGCTGCCGGGCGATCCGGCGCGCCTTGCCGCCGGCCAGGACGCCGACGAGCAGACCGTGGCCATGGTGCGCGCGGAGCTGGGCCTGGACAAGCCGCTGCCGCAGCAGTTCGTGAGCTTCTTCACCCACATGCTGCAAGGCGACTTCGGCACCTCGATCCGCACGCGGCGGCCGGTGGCGACGGAAATCGGCGAGCGCTTTTTTCCGACGGTGATGCTCACCATCACCAGCATGGTGTGGGCGGTGATTTTCGGCATGGGCATCGGCATTGTTTCCGCGGTGTTCCGCAACCAATGGCCCGACCGCCTCGGCATGACGCTGGCGGTATCGGGCATCTCATTTCCCGCATTTGCATTGGGCATGCTGCTGATGCAGATCTTCTCGGTTCAGCTCGGCTGGCTGCCCACGGTGGGGGCCAGCAGCTGGAAGCACTACATCCTGCCTTCGATCACGCTGGGTGCAGCGGTGGCGGCCGTCATGGCGCGCTTCACGCGCGCATCGTTCGTCGAAGTGATCCAGGAAGACTTCGTTCGCACCGCGCGCGCCAAGGGCGTGCGCGAGCGCACGGTCATCATCAAGCACTGCCTGCGCAACGCGCTCATTCCGGTGGTGACCATGATGGGCCTGCAGTTCGGCTTTCTGCTGGGCGGCTCGATTCTTGTCGAGGCGGTGTTCAACTGGCCCGGCCTCGGCCGCCTGCTGGTCGACGCCGTGCAGATGCGCGACTACCCCGTCATCCAGACGCTGGTGCTGCTGTTCTCGCTCGAATTCATCCTGATCAACCTGGTGGTCGATGTGCTGTACGGCTACATCAACCCCACCATCCGCTACAAGTGAGGCAGCCGACATGACGCAAGCTACCGGCGTGTCTGCCGAAAATATCTCTCCGCCCGTGGTGGCGGTTCAAACCGCGGGCAAGGTCCGCACGCCGTGGGGCGAATGCTGGCGCCGCTTCAAGAAGCAGCCGGTGGGCATCGTTGCGGCGGTGTTCGTGCTGCTGCTGGTGTTCGTTGCGGTGTTCGCGCCGTGGATCGTGCCCTTCGACGCAGAGAACTTCTTCGACTACGACATGCTGAACACGGGCCCTTCGGCCACGCACTGGTTCGGCGTCGATCCGCTGGGCCGCGACATCTTCAGCCGCATCCTGATGGGCGCACGCATTTCGTTGATGGCGGGTTTTCTCTCGGTGCTGGTGGGCGGCTTCGTCGGCACGGCCTTCGGCCTGCTCGCGGGCTACTACGAAGGCTGGTGGGACCGCATCGTGATGCGCATCTCCGACGTGCTGTTTGCCTTTCCGGGCATTCTGCTGGCGCTGGGCGTGGTCGCCATCCTGGGCAGCAGCATGACCAACGTGGTGGTGGCGGTGTCGGTGTTCAGCGTGCCGGCGTTCGCGCGCCTGGTGCGCGGCAACACGCTGGTGCTCAAGCAGCAGACCTACATCGAGGCCGAGCGCAGCATCGGCGCATCGGACTGGACCATCATCGTGCGGCACATCCTGCCGGGCACCATTTCGTCGATCGTCGTGTATTTCTCGATGCGCGTGGGCACGTCGATCATCACGGCGGCCAGCCTCTCGTTCCTGGGCATGGGCGCGCAACCGCCAACGCCCGAATGGGGCGCGATGCTGAGCGAAGCACGCGCCGACATGGTGACCTCGCCCCACGTGGCGCTGTTCCCGAGCCTGGCCATCTTCTTTACCGTGCTGGCCTTCAACCTGCTGGGCGATGCGCTGCGCGACGCGCTCGACCCGAAGATCGATCGCCAGTAGACCAGGGCCTCGCATGCCATCGATTCCGCACATCGGCAGCCTGCCCTCGGGCTCGCGCAACGCCATCACCGACGTGCAGGGGGTCTCGGTCGGCCACCGCACGCTGAACGACGACGGTGTGCAGACCGGCGTAACCGTTGTGCGCCCGCATGGCGGCGACGCTTTCCGCGACAAGGTTCCGGCCGCGGCCGTGGTGCTCAACGGCTTTGGCAAGAGCGTGGGGCTGGTGCAGGTCGAAGAGCTTGGCGTGCTCGAAACGCCGATCGCGCTCACCAACACCTTCTCCGTCGGCACGGTTGCGACGGCGCAGATCCGCGACTGCGTGGCGGCCAATCCGGAATCGGGGCGTTCGCTGCCCACGGTCAATCCGCTGGTCTTCGAGTGCAACGACGGCTTTCTCAACGACATTCAGCGGCTGGCAGTGACCGAGGCCGACTACCTGCACGCACTGCAAAGCGCAGGAGCCGATTTCGAGCAGGGCTCGGTGGGCGCGGGCCGCGGCATGTCGAGCTTCCAGTTCAAGGGCGGCATCGGCAGTGCGTCGCGCTGCGTGCCTTCGCGCCACGGCGGCGTGCACACCGTGGGCGCGCTGGTGCTGGCCAACTATGGCCGGCTGCCGCAACTGATGCTGGCGGGCCGGGCGGTGGGCGCGCAACTCGCGGCGCAGCTGGCTTCGCAAGAAGCAGCCGCGCAGGCGACTGCGGCGGCCGAGCCGGAAAAGGGCTCGATCATCATGCTCATTGCCACCGACGCCCCGCTGGACGCACGGCAACTGCGCCGGCTGGCGTTGCGCGCAGGTGCCGGGCTGGCGCGCACGGGCTCGGTTTTCGGCCACGGCAGCGGCGACATCGCACTGGCTTTTTCGACCGCGTACACCGTGCCCGACCGGGCCGAACGGCCCATGCCCGCCGTCGCCATGCTGCACGACAGCCTGCTTGACGATATCTTCCAGGCTGCGGCCGACAGCACCGAACAGGCCATCGTCCACGCGCTGTGGCGTGCCACGGCGGTTACCGGCCGCGACGGCCACCACCGGCATGCGCTTTCGGAACTGCTGCCGCCCTCTTCCTTCATCTCTTGATCCGCAGGCATTGCTCCGCATGAAAGTTCTGATCTCCACCGACATCGAAGGCGTTGCCGGCGTCTACCACCAGGAGCAGGTGCGCCCCGGCAATCCGGAGTTCGAGCGTGCCCGGCTGCTGATGGCGCAAGAGGCCAATGCGGCCATTGCCGGCGCCTTCGAGGCCGGCGCCACCGAGGTGCTGGTCAACGATTCGCACGGCGGCTTTCGCAACATGCCGCCCGACGTGCTCGATGCGCGCGCGCGCGTGGTCCAGGGCAAGCCGCGCTACCTGAGCATGGTGGCGGGCGTGGAAGAAGAAGGCGTGCAAGCAGTCTGCATGGTGGGCTACCACTCTCGGGCACAGGGGCGCGGCATCCTCGCCCACACCATCAACAGCTTTGCGTTCGCGGGCATCTGGCTCGGCGACCAGGAGCTGGGCGAGGCCGGGCTCTATGGCGCGCTGGCCGGTGAATACGGCGTGCCGGTGGTCATGGCCAGCGGAGACGATGTATTCATCGCCGAGAACCAGCCGGTCTTTCCGCATGCGGTCTTCGTGCAGACCAAGCGGGCCACGGGGTTCAGCAGCGGCGTGTCGCTTTCTCCCGATGAGTCGCGCGCGGCCATCCACGCGGGGGTGATTCAGGGCCTGGCGGCCAGGGCCAGCGCAGCGCCCCTGGTCTTCGAGGGCCCGCAGGTGGTCACGCTGCGCACCCAGTCGCCCGCCATGGCCGATCTTTTTTGCCAATGGCCGTCGTTCGAACGCGTCGATGGTGTGAGCTTGCGTTTCACCGCAGACTCTGTGGAAGCCGCGGTTCGCATGCTGAACTGCTGCTCGGCCATGTCGGCCATGCTGCGCTGAAGCAGCACCCGCACTCTCCCCAAGACGGGAGTGGACAAAACGCGCAATCCCAATGGGCCTTATCCTAGGCCTGCGGAGCACTCGCGCCCTTATCCAGAATAAGCATTCAACCGCCCGGCAACCCGCATGGGCATTGGAGAATAAGCTTATCCGCATAAGGCGCGAACCAAAAAATAGTTTGCTTCCATAAGGCGTGCTTTCAGAATCTCGGCTTCTTGCTGGGGCGCCCCGTTGGACGTGCGGCACCGCACTTCTTCAAGACTCACGATGTACCAATACACAGATTTCGATCGCCAGTTCGTCCACCAACGGGCAGCCCAATACAGAGACCAGCTCGAACGCTGGCAAAAGGGCAAGCTCGCCGAAGACGAGTTCCGCCCGCTGCGGCTGCAAAACGGCTGGTACGTGCAACGCTATGCGCCCATGCTGCGCGTGGCCGTGCCGTACGGCGAGCTCTCGAGCCGCCAGCTGCGCGTGCTGGCCCGCATTGCGCGCGAGTACGACGAGCCCGAAGCCGAGGTCTACAAGAAGGCCATCGAAACGCAGGGCCTGCTCGGCAGCCACAAGCTGCCCACGCACTACGCCCACTTTTCGACGCGCCAGAACGTTCAGTACAACTGGATTCCGCTGTCCAAGTCCGCCGACGTGATGGACCTGCTGGCTTCGGTCGACATGCACGGCATTCAGACCAGCGGCAATTGCATTCGCAACATCACCAGCGACGAGCGTGCCGGCATCGCGGTCGACGAAATTGCCGATCCGCGTCCGTTCGCGGAAATCATGCGCCAGTGGAGCACGCTGCATCCTGAATTCGCCTTTCTGCCGCGCAAGTTCAAGATTGCGATTACCGGCGCCACCGAAGACCGCGCCGCCACCGGCTGGCACGACGTGGGCCTGCATGTGGTGAAGAACGAGGCCGGCGAAATCGGCTTTCGCGTGCAGGTGGGCGGCGGCATGGGCCGCACGCCCATCATCGGCACCGTGCTGCGCGAGTTCCTGCCGTGGCAGCAGATCATGAATTACCTCGAAGCGGTGATTCGTGTCTACAACCGCTATGGCCGCCGCGACAACATCTACAAGGCGCGCATCAAGATCTTGGTAAAGGCCGAAGGCCAGCGCTACATCGACGATGTAGAAGCCGAGTACAAGCAGATCATCGAGCACGACGGCGCACCGCACACCATCACGCAGGAAGAGTACGACCGCGTTGCCGCATCCTTCGTACCGCCGACGCTCGCCACGCGCGTGCTGCAAAGCGCTGAGAAGACCGACGCCGAGTTGCGCGCCCACGCCGCGGACGACGTGCAGTTTGCCCGCTGGCTGGCCCGCAATGTGGCCCCGCACAAGAACCCCGCGCTGCGCGCCGTCACCCTGTCGTTCAAGCGCCTGAAGCAGGCGCCCGGCGATGCATCGGCCGACCAGCTCGACACGCTCGCCGTGCTGGCCGACCGCTTTTCGGCCGGCGAAGCCCGCGTAACGCACGACCAGAACATCGTGCTGCCCTGGGTGCATGCCGAAGACCTGCACGCGCTGTGGCTCGCCGCCCGCGCGGCCGGCTTTGCCAGCGCCAACGTGCACCTGCTCACCGACATGATCGCCTGCCCCGGCGGCGACTTCTGCGCGCTGGCCAATGCGCGCTCCATTCCCATTGCCGAAGCCATCACCGAGCGCTACCAGGACCTGGACGAGCTCGACGACCTGGGCGAGATCGACCTGCACATCAGCGGCTGCATCAACTCGTGCGGCCATCACCACAGCGGCCACATCGGCATCCTGGGCGTCGACAAGGACGGCAAGGAGTGGTACCAGGTCACCCTGGGCGGCTCCGACGGCTCCGCGCTCAGCGGCACGCCGCAGGCCGGCAAGGTGGTCGGTCCCTCGTTCTCGGCGGCCGAAGTGCCGGGCGTGATCGAGGCCGTGCTCACCACCTACCGCGACACCCGCGAAAATGGCGAGACCTTCATCGACACGTTGCGCCGCGTGGGCCACGACCCGTTCAAGGCCGCGGCCAACAGTGCACGCTTCAAGGTGGAGGAAGCAGCATGAACCGCAAGCTGAACATCCTGGCCGCCGAAGAGCACATCGACGACGGCGACCCGAAGGTGCTGCAACTGCCCAACGATGCCGACCCGCTCGCCATCGAGGTGTGCCTGGAAGACATCGAGCGCATCGACCTGAACTTTCCGAAGTTCACCGACGGCCGCGCCTACAGCCAGGCCTTTTTGCTGCGCCGCCGCCTGGGCTTCAAGGGCGACATCCGGGCCACCGGCGACGTGCTGATCGACCAGCTGGTGCAGATGGAACGCACCGGCTTTTCGAGCGCCGTGCTCAAGGAAGGCGTGGACGCCTCCGACGCGCAGCGCCAGTTCGACCGCTTTGCCGCCTTCTACCAAGGCGACGCGGTGCAGCCGGTGCCGCACTTCGTGGCCAGCAACTGAGCCCGCAGCACAGGAACCTTCGACATGAGCATTGCCACCGACATCGACTTTGCACGCATCAACACCGAACTCGGCCGCAACGCCGAGGGGCTGGTGGATTGGGCAATCGGCCTCGGCCAACCGGCGATCGTCACCACCAACTTTCGCCCGTTCGAAGCCGTGATCCTGCACATGGTCACGCGTGCCAAGCGCGACGTTCCGGTGATCTGGATGGACAACGGCTACAACACCGAGGCCACCTACCGCTTTGCCGACGAAGTGACGAAGCAGCTCGGCCTGGATCTGCATATCTACCTGCCGCGCCGCTCGCGCGCACACCGTGAAGCGGTGGAGGGCCCGACCCCGGCGCTCGACGATCCGCGGCACGCCGCGTTCACCGAAGAAGTGAAGCTGGAGCCCTTTGCCCGCGCGCTGCGCGAAACAGCGCCCAAGGTGTGGTTTACCGCGCTGCGCGCCACCGACACGGCAGTGCGCGCGCAGATGGACCCGGTTAGCGTCAACCCCGACGGCCTGATCAAGGTTGCGCCGCTCTTGCACTGGTCGTCCAAGGATTTGTACGAATACTGCGAAGCGAACGGCCTGCCCAACAACTTCGACTATGTGGACCCGACCAAGGGCGAAGACAACCGCGAATGCGGCTTGCATCTTTCGCACTGAACGATCGATCTCCGCATCCAGGACCCCATCCGATGAACGCCCGTACCGAAGCCGAACTTTTGCAGCCCTCGATGCATTCCCCTGCGCACCTGTCCAACACGCACCTCGATGCGCTCGAGGAAGAAACGATCTTCATCCTGCGTGAAGTCGCGGCCGCCTTCGAGCGCCCCACCCTGCTGTTTTCGGGCGGCAAGGATTCGCTGGTGCTGCTGAAGTGCGCCGAAAAGGCTTTTGGTGTCGGCCGCATTCCCTACCCGTTGCTGATGATCGACACGGGCCACAACTTTCCCGAAGTCACGGCCTACCGCGACCAGCGCGCCAAGGAACTGGGCGCCGAGCTCATCGTGCGCAGCGTCGAAGACTCGATGGCGCGCGGCACCGTGCGCCTGGCCCACCCGGGCGAGTCGCGCAATGCGCACCAGTCGGTCACGCTGCTCGAGGCCATTGAAGAATTCCGCTTCGAGGCGCTGATTGGCGGCGCCCGCCGCGACGAGGAAAAAGCCCGCGCCAAGGAGCGCATCTTTTCGCACCGCGATTCATTCGGCCAATGGCAACCGAAGGACCAGCGCCCCGAACTCTGGACGCTGTTCAACACGCGCCTGGCACCGGGCGAGCACTTCCGCGTGTTCCCGATTTCGAACTGGACCGAGCTCGACGTGTGGCAATACATCGAGCGCGAGCATGTGGGCCTGCCGTCGATCTACTACACGCACAAGCGCGAAGTGGTCGAGCGCCGCGGCCTGCTGGTGCCGGTGACTGAACTCACCCCGCCGCGAGACGGCGAAACGGTGCAGGTGCGCGACGTGCGCTTTCGCACCGTGGGCGACATCACGACCACCTGCCCGGTCGAAAGCCTGGCCGCCGACGCCGGCGACGTGGTGCTCGAGACCCTGTCGGTCGACGTGAGCGAGCGCGGCGCCACGCGCATGGACGACATGACTTCGGAAGCTTCGATGGAGAAGCGCAAGAAAGACGGATATTTCTGATGAGCACGACGACGGCAACCCTCGATAGCAACGCCCTGCACGGCGACACCGGCACCGCCCTGCGCTTCATCACTTGCGGCTCGGTGGACGACGGCAAGAGCACGCTCATCGGCCGACTGCTGGTCGACAGCAAGACCGTGCTGCAAGACCAGCTGGCCGGCGTGCAGCGCGGCGGCGAAACCGATCTCGCCCTGCTTACCGATGGCCTCTCGGCCGAGCGCGAACAAGGCATCACGATCGACGTGGCCTACCGCTACTTCTCGACCGCCAAGCGCAAGTTCATCATCGGCGACGCGCCGGGCCATGAGCAATACACCCGCAACATGGTCACGGCCGCCTCGGCCGCCGATGCCGCCGTGGTGCTGGTCGATGCCACCAAGCTGGCCTGGGCCGCAGAGGTGGAAGACGGCACCGTGGTCAAACGCGAGCTGCTGCCGCAAACCCGCCGCCACACGCTGCTGACCCATCTGCTGCGCGTGCAGTCGATCGTGTTCGCGGTCAACAAGCTCGATGCCATCGACGACGCCGCCCTGGCCTTCGAACGCATTTCGACCG
Organism: Variovorax paradoxus; assembly: GCF_029919115.1. Taxonomy (NCBI): domain Bacteria; kingdom Pseudomonadati; phylum Pseudomonadota; class Betaproteobacteria; order Burkholderiales; family Comamonadaceae; genus Variovorax; species Variovorax paradoxus. The sequence continues at coordinate 2,013,836 of NZ_CP123990.1, read as the reverse complement.
CGCTGAACGCCTTTGCCGAAGCGGCGGGCGTGCAGGTGGCCGCCATCGTGCCGATCTCGGCCCTCAAGGGCTGGAACGTGGCCACGCGCCATGCCGATTGGGTCGGCTACGAAGGCCCGAGCCTGCTCGAGCTGCTCGAGGAACTGCCGGTGACCGTGCAGGACGAGGCCGTGCCCTTCGCCTTCCCGGTGCAGTGGGTCGAAAAATTCTCTTCCTCGTCCGACACTTCGCAAGGCCGCCGCGTGTTCTGGGGCCGCGTAGCCTCGGGCCATGTGGAGCCCGGCCAGCGCGTGACCGTGCTGCCCAGCAACCAGACCGCCACCGTCGCCCAGGTGCTGAGCCACACGCGCCAGCCGAAGGCGGTGCATGCGGGCCACAGCGCCGGCATCGTGCTCGACCGCGAAGTGGATGTGTCGCGCGGCGACTGGCTGCTGGCGCCCGAGGCCTTCGAGCCGGTGCGCGAAATCACCGCCACCGTGGCCTGGCTCGACGACGAGCCGCTGGTTGCGGGCCGCGTCTACTGGGCGCTGCAGGGCCATCGCTGGGTCAAGGCCAAGGTGGCGCGCATCGTCGACCGGGTGAACATCACCACACTCGAATCCGAGCCGACGGCACAGCTGGAGGCCAATTCGATCGGCGATGTGGTGCTTGCGCTGCAGCAGCCGCTGGCCGTTCTGCCCTTCACGCAATCGCGGGCATTGGGCTCGCTGGTGCTGGTCGACACAGCCACTCACAAGACCGCTGCTGCCGTGCTCGTGCAGCCTGCCGCCGCAAAGGCCTAAAATCTCGGGTTTTCCCGACCCACATACTGACGTTAGAAGACAAATGACCCACGTCGTCTCTGAAGCCTGCATCCGCTGCAAATACACCGACTGCGTGGACGTATGCCCCGTGGATTGCTTCCGCGAAGGTCCCAACATGCTGGTGATCGACCCGGACGAGTGCATCGATTGCGCGGTTTGCATTCCTGAATGCCCGGTCAATGCGATCTACGCCGAGGAAGACCTCCCGGCCAACCAGATCGCCTTCATCAAGCTCAACGCCGAGCTCGCGCTGGCCGACGGCTGGAAGAGCATCACCAAGCGCAAGCCGGCCCTCCCCGACGCCGAAGAGTGGAAAGACAAGACCGACAAGATCGGCGAACTGGTCCGTTGAACCCCGAAGGCCCGGCCCCCATCGAAACCGACGCGCTCATCATCGGCGCCGGTCCGGTCGGGCTGTTCCAGGCCTTCCAGCTCGGCCTGCTCGAGATTTCCTGCCACATCGTCGATGCGCTGCCCGCCGCGGGCGGCCAGTGCGTGGCGCTCTACGGCGACAAGCCGATCTACGACATTCCGGGCACACCATTCACCAGCGGGCGCGATCTTGCGCAATCGCTGCTGCAGCAGGTGGCGCCGTTCAAGCCGCAGTTCCACTTCGGCGAGCAGGTCGCCACCCTTGCCCGCCAGGCCGATGAGCGCTTGCTGCTGACGACATCGGAAGGCAAGGCCTTCCTGGCCAAGACCGTGTTCATCGCGGCCGGCGTCGGCGCCTTCGTGCCCAAGCGAATTGCCATCGACGGCATTGCGCAGTTCGAAGGCAGCTCGCTTTTCTATCACCCCGATTCGCTGGAGCGCTTTGCGGGCCAGACCGTGGTGGTGAATGGCGGCGACGACATTGCGCTGCAAACCGCCATCGGGCTCACCGCCATTGCCAAACAGGTCACGCTGGTGCACCGGCGCGACGGCTTCCAGGCCGATGAAAACCTCGTCGCTTCGATGCGCGCGCTGGTCGCCGAAGGTAGGCTGGCGTTCAAGGTGGGCCAGCCCACCGCCTTCGACGGCAAGCAACTGCAGATCACCACCCCAGACGCAACGACTGTCGACCTGCCGCTCGACGCGCTGGTCGCCTGCCTTGGCATTTCGCCCCGCCTCGGCCCCATTGCCGATTGGGGCCTGGAGCTCGAGCGCAAACAGGTGCCGGTCGACACCGAAAAATACGAAACCCGCGAACGCGGCGTGTTCGCGGTGGGCGACATCAACACCTACCCGGGCAAGAAGAAGCTCATCGTCTGCGGCTTTCACGAGGCCACGCTGGCCGCCTGGGGGGCCACCGCCATCGTGTTCCCCGGCAAGGCCGTGCCGCTGCAGTACACGACCACCAGCACGCGGCTGCACGAGCTGCTGGGCGTGGCCAGCACTACTCCGCGCTAGGCAGCAGCGCCCGGCACTCGCCGATGAAGCTGCCGATGGCGGCGACGAAGCGGTCGATGTCCGCATCCGGCAAGGGCAGCGACAGCACCACGAAGCCCCGCGGCGAAGCGTAGATGCCTTGGCTCAGCAGGTGAAAGAACAGCAACTGGCGCAGACGCCCGTCGACCACCGCCAGATCGTCCACACGCCGCACTTCCCGTCGGAGGAAATGCGCATTCATCAGCGAACCGACGCCGGTGAACTGCATGGCCACGCCCTCCTTCGTGCACAGCGCATTGAGCCGCGCGCGCATCGCCTCGCCGCGCTCGGCCAGCGCGCCGGCCGCCTCGGGCGTGAACAATTTCGTGAGACCGGCATACCCGGCGGCCATGGTCATCACGTTGTTGTTGAAGGTGCCCGAATGAGAGAGCGACCCCGTGCGCGGATCGAACTGCGCCATCACGTCCGAACGCCCGCCGAAAGCGCCGAACGACATGCCGCCGCCGATGTACTTGCCGAGTGTGGTGAGGTCTGACCGGATACCCAGCTTGTCGGCAAGGCCGTTCGGCGCAAGGCGCGAGGTCATGACCTCGTCGAAGATCAGCAGCGCGCCGACCTTCGTCGCGCCATCGCGGAGTGCCTGAAGGAAGTCGAGGCGCCCCGGAATGCAGCCGCTCGCGCCCTGCATCGGTTCGGCCAGGATGGCGGCGATCTCCGGCCCGTGCTTGGCGATCTGCTCGCTCGCAAGCTGTGCGTCGTTGTAGGGCAGTACCAGGAAGTCGAACGGCACAGTCGTCGGCAAGGGCTTGGCACCGAACCCCAGCACGCCGCCGTGATAACCGCCTGAGAACACCACGATCTTTCGGCGGCCGGTGAAGTGCAGCGCAGCCGTGAGCGCCATCAGGTTTGCCTCGGTGCCAGAGTTGGTGAAGCGCAATTGCTCGATCTGCGGAAAGCGCTCGCAGATGGTTTTTGCCAACCGCCCTTCGAGCAGGTTGTGCCCCGTGAGGTTGATGCCGCTTTGCATCGCCTCGATGACGGCATCGCGGATCTCGGGCGCCGAGTGGCCGTAGACGCCGGCCGTGTACTCGGCGATGAAGTCCGCATAGCGGTGGCCGTCGGCGTCCCAGAGCGCAGCGCCCTCGCCCTTGGCGATGGTGAGCGGAAACGGCGCATAGAAAAGCACCGAGCGGCTGTTGGCGCCGGGCATGTAGCGCGCCTGCTCCTCGAACTGGCGCCGGCTCGCGGGGTTGCTGTCGATGAAGCGCCGATGCGCCTCGGCAAGGGCATGGTCGATTGCGGCGTCGGTCATGGACGGGTCCTTCGAAAGTGGCAGGGCAGGCGTTCGCCTTCGATTAATTGATCAATGCTCAATTAATATTATTTATACAATCAATTTAGCGGCCGCACAATGCCAGCATCCATGAAGAAGACCACCTCCGAGCCCAAACCCAAGACCGCTGGCCGCCCCGCCGGCGGCGGCGCGCTGTCCAAGCGGCTCATCGCTGAAGCCGCCCTGGCGCACATCGACGAGTTCGGCCTCGGCGCTTTCAGCATGCGGGAGATCGCCGCGCGGCTGGGCGTCTACCCGGCCACGGTGCACTGGCATGTGAGCACGCGAGAGGCGCTGCTTGCCGAAGTGGCCGCCATGGTGATGGCCGAAGTCACGCCGCCGCCCGGCAACCAGGGCTGGCAGGAATGGATCGCGCAACTGTTTCGCCGCTGCCGCGCCGCGGTTCGCCGCCACCCGAATGTGGCGCAGTTGCTGGGCGCGCAACTGGTGTCGAACGGCAGCCTGCCCATCGAGCTGGTGGAAGGTGTGCTCGCGGCCCTGGTCGAGGCCGGATTCGAAGGGCAGCCGCTGCTGGAGGCCTACAACTGCGTGATCGCGGCCATGCTCGGCTTCGTGACGATGGAGTTCTCCCCCCTGCCCTCGGACAACACCCAGGCCTGGGCCGAGGAGCTGCGCGAGCGCGTCCACACCATTCGCCCGCTCGATCACCCGGTGCTTACGCGCAACCTGCCGCTCCTGGCCAACCAGGCCTTCATCGTGCGCTGGGACAACGGCAGCACGGTGCCGCTGGACAGCAGCTTCGAGCGGCATATCCAGATCGTCATCGATGGTTTGGAAGCTTTCGCGCGCAGGCTCGTACAATAGTTTCCGCTTTGCGCCACGGCGCGGAGCACCACCGCTAGGGGTGTCGAACCGGAATCCGTTCCGGGGCTGACTGAGAGAGTCCCTTTGAACCTGACTGAGGTAATCCTCGCGCAGGGAAGCTGGTCCGGCGGCCTGTCGCGTTGTCTCGCGCGATGGCTCCGCCGCCGGAGCCTCGCCCACCTGCCAAACCTTTTGCATTGGAGCAACTGGATGGCACACGACGATAGTTTTTCTTCCGCCAACGAGGCGCTGACGCCTTTGCCCGCGTCGCAGCGCGTGTTCGGCTGGCACGACCACGCCTCGCTCTGGTTCAGCCTGGGCGTGGGGCTGCTGGTGATGCAGATCGGCGCCTACCTGGTGCCGGCGGTGGGCACGCGCGACGCGGCCATCGCCATCGTGCTGGGCTCGCTGCTCGGTGCGGGCTTGTTGGCCTGGACGGCGCGGCTGGGCTGCGAAACCGGGCTGGCAAGCGCCGGGCTGATGCACGCGACCTACGGCAGCGCCTTCGCGCGGCTACCGGTGCTGCTCAACATCGTACAGCTGGTCGGCTGGACCACCTTCGAGCTGGTGATCATGCGCGAGGGCACGCAGGCCATCGGCCAGCAGGCGTTCGGGCTCACACTCACCGGGCCGCTGGGCAGCGCGCTCACCACCCTGCTCTGGGGCGCTGTGCTGCTGGCGCTGCTCGCAGGCTCCATGGTCAAGCTGGTGCGGCGCTTCGTCAGCCGCTTCGGCCTTCCGCTGGTGGTGCTTTCGCTGGTATGGCTCACCTGGCAGTTTGCGACTCGGCTGGAGGCAAAGGGTCTTGAAGGCTTCTGGGCCCGGCCGGGGGCCGGAGGCATGGGCATGTTCAGCGCGCTCGACCTGGTGATTGCGATGCCGGTCTCGTGGCTGCCGCTGGTCGCCGACTACGCGCGGCACGGCAAGCGCAATGCCAACGGACGGGGCGGCCTCGGCAGCGCATTCACCGGCACCTGGCTCGGCTACGCGCTGGCCAACATCTGGTGCTACGCGCTCGGCGTGATGGTGGTGAGCGTGGCGGAGCCGGGCACCGGGCTGGTCACCGCCCTGCTGCTCGCGCAAGGCGGCCTGGTGGCGCTCGGCCTCATCCTCATCGACGAGCTCGACAACGCATACGGCGATGTGTACTCGGGTGCGGTGTCCACCCACAGCCTGCTGCCGCGCTGGAGCGTGCGCCGCTGGGGGCTGCTGATCGCGGCGCTGTGCACCGGGCTGGCGCTGGTGCTGCCCATGCACACGCTCGAGCCGTTTTTGCTGCTGCTGAGCTCGGTGTTCGTGCCGCTCTACGGCGTGATCCTGGGGCGGCTGGGCACAGGCCGGGCCATTGCGTCAGCCGGCAACCGCCGCGTCGACCTGGGCGCGGCGCTGATCTGGATTGCCGGCATTGCGGCGTATCACGCCGCTGCCAAGTGGGCGCCCCAGTTCGGCTCTGCGCTGCCGACGCTGGCAGCCACGTTCGTGCTGGCTTGGATCAGCCGGCCCAAGCCGGCATCTACAACAACGGCAGGCGGTGCGTCGGCACTGGCGCAAAACCGTGGTTGAGCGGACCGTGTCCCTCGCCGATGCGCACGCTCGCACCGGTGGCCATGGCGCCGAGCACGTAGGCGCGCGCGCGCTCCACGGCCTCGGGCAACGCCAGGCCCAGCGCCAGGTGCGCGGCAATCGCGGACGACAGCGTGCAGCCGGTGCCATGCAGGTTGCGGCTTGCAATGCGGGCCGAGGCCAGGCGCTTGCGCACGCCGCCGCGTCCCAGCAGCACGTCGACCACTTCGTCGCCGGGCAAGTGGCCGCCCTTGAGCAGCACGGCCTGCGCGCCAAGGGCCAGCAGTTCATCGGCGGCCTGGTCGAGCGCGTCGATGCCGTCGATGGCATGGCCGATGAGCAGCGCAGCTTCGTCGAGATTGGGCGTCACCACCACGGCGCGCGGAAACAGCTCGCGCACCAGCACCTGCACCGTTTCGGCCGCAATCAGCCGGTCGCCGCTGGTCGCGACCATGACCGGGTCGAGCACCACGTTGGGCAGCCGGTAGTGATCAATGGCCCACGCCACCACGTCGACCACCTCGGGCGCATGCAGCATGCCGAGCTTGACCGCATCCACGCCGATGTCTTCGACCACGGCCTGGATCTGCGCCTTGAGAAACGCCGGCGGCACGCCGTGGATGCCGGACACGCCGCGCGTGTTCTGCGCGGTAAGCGCGGTAATGGCGGTCATGCCGTAGCAGCCGAGCGCCGCGAAGGTCTTCAGATCGGCCTGAATACCGGCACCGCCGCCGCTGTCGGAGCCGGCGATCGAGAGCACGCGCACGTAGCGCTGGGGCGCTTGCGGCGCGGCGTCGGAAAGTGCTTGGGTCATATCGAAAATTATCGGCGACTGGCCCTGCCTTGCTCCCTCCCCTTCCGGGGGAGGGCTGGGGTGGGGGCAAGCGGCGCATCCAATGGGCGCTCTGGCTGCCCCCATCCCAACCTTCCCCCAAAGGGGGAAGGAGCAAGACCATGAGCCTTCCGTTTCAATCCGCTGCCATCCTCGGCGCAGGTCTCATGGGCCGCCTGCTCGCGGTCACGCTGGCGCGGGCCGGCTGCAAGGTCGAGCTGTTCGAAGCAGGCAGCCCCGAGGCGGAAGGCGCGGCCGCGCGCGTGGCGGCCGCCATGCTCGCGCCGTTGGCCGAGTCGGCCGTGGCCCCGGTGTCTGTCGTGCGCATGGGCCAGTACGCGTTGAGCCGCTGGCCCGAACTGCTGGCGCCGCTGGCGCAGCCGGTGTTCTTCCAGCGCGAAGGCACGCTGGTGTTGTGGCATCGGCAGGATGCCGCCGAAGCAACGCGGCTCGCGCGCGTGTTGGCCCGCACCGGCGCCCAGGTGCCCGAACTTGCCGCGATGCAGACGCTCGACGGCTTGGGCATTGCCGCGCTGGAATCTTCGCTGGGCCGGCGCTTCGCACAAGGGCTCTTTCTTCCGGGCGAAGGCCAGCTCGACAACCGGGCGCTGCTCTCGTCGCTGCTCGCCACGCTGGAAGCCAGCCCGAACGTGCAAATGCACTGGCAGTCGCCGCGCGCACCGGGTGATTTTTCTCCGGGCGCACCCGGCCAGCCCGACCGTGTGATCGATTGCCGCGGTCTCGGCGCAAAACCTCAATGGAGCGCACTGCGCGGCGTGCGCGGCGAAGTCATTCGCGTGCATGCGCCCGAGGTGGCATTGCAGCGGCCGACCCGGCTGGTGCATCCACGCTATCCGCTCTACATCGCGCCCAAGCCCGGCGGCGTGTTCGTGATTGGCGCGACCGAAATCGAATCGGACGACATGTCGCCAGCTAGCGTGCGCTCCACGCTCGAGCTGCTGAGCGCAGCCTATGCGGTGCACAGCGGCTTCGCCGAGGCCCGCATCCTGGAAATTGCGACGCAGTGCCGCCCCACGCTGCCCGACAACCTGCCCGCCATCCGGCAGCCGCACCCGCGCGTGCTGCAGATCAACGGCCTGTACCGCCACGGTTTCATGATCGCGCCGGCCGTGCTCGACGCTGCCATGGAGCTGCTGGTGCATGGCCGCTCCGCGCTCGCACAAAGCCTTGGCCTGGAGGTTTCCAACACATGACGATCGACGTGCTGATCAACGACAAGCCTTTTGCGCTGCCAGAAAGCGCCACGCTGGTGGATGCACTCGCCGCGCTGAACGCCGTGCCGCCTTTTGCGGTGGCCGTGAACCGCGAATTCGTGCCGCGCTCCGCCTATGCGGCGCGCGCATTGCAACAACAAGACCGCATCGAAGTGATCCGCCCCGTCACGGGCGGCTGAACAGACGACATAGCGACGGAGACAACACACACCATGACCACCTCTTCAATTTCTTCCGTTCCAGACAACGATCCGCTGGTTCTCTACGGACAGACCTTCCACAGCCGCCTGCTGCTGGGCACCGCGCGCTACCCCTCGCCGGACCTGCTCGAAGCCGCCGTGAAGCGCTCCAAACCCGCGATGCTGACCGTCTCGCTGCGACGCCAATCCGCGAGCCCTGGCGCAAGCGACAGCGGCAACGGTTTCTGGGAACTGCTGCGCCGCCTCGCGGTTCCGGTGCTGCCCAACACCGCAGGCTGCCACAGCGTGCAAGAAGTGATTGCCACCGCGCAGATGGCGCGCGAGCTTTTCGACACGCCGTGGATCAAGCTCGAACTCATCGGCGACGACTACACGCTGCAGCCGGACACGCTGAACCTTGTCGATGCCGCATCGCAGCTGATTCGCGATGGCTTCCAGGTGCTGCCTTATTGCACCGAAGACCTGGTGCTGTGCCAGCGCCTCGTCGACGTGGGCTGCCAGGCCGTCATGCCCTGGGCCGCGCCCATCGGCACTGGCCGCGGCCCGGTGAACCCCTACGCGCTGCAGTTGCTGCGCGAGCGGCTCAGCGTGCCGATGCTGGTCGATGCGGGCCTGGGCCTGCCCTCGCACGCCTGCCAGGTGATGGAATGGGGCTACGACGGCGTGCTGCTCAACACGGCGGTTGCGCTGGCGCAAGACCCGGTGTCGATGGCCGGCGCCTTTGCAGACGCAGTGCAGGCAGGCCGCGCCGCCTACCGCTCCGGCGCCATGGCCGCGCAAGACTCCGCGCAGCCGAGCACACCGGTGCTCGGCACGCCTTTCTGGCATCACACAGCATGACCGCATTGAACGACCACCGGGCGGTTGCCCACGCCATCGTCGCGGCGCATGGCCTGCGCTTTGGCGCCATCACGGCCGCGGCCATTTCAGCTGGCAGCTTTTCTTCGGACGACCCGGTGTACCGCGGCGCCAAGCAGGCTTGCGCGGCGCTCGGCTTCATCGAGATCGACGCCGAATGCCTCGCGCTCGCGTGGCAGGCGCAGACAGTGCGCACCGGCGCATTCGACGCAAGCCAATGGCCAGAGACACCGGCCGATTTCGGCATGCGCGCGTTTCCGCCCAATGCGCGCGATGACGCGTTTGCGCCCTGCCCCGAACGGCTCGGCCTGTACGCCGTGCTGCCTGATGCGCAATGGGTCGGCCGCATGGCGCGCGCCAGCGTGCCCACCGTGCAGCTGCGCTTCAAGTCAGGCGATGCGGCAATCGTCGAACGCGAAGTGCAGGCTGCGGTCGACGCCGTGCGCGGCACCGGCGCGCTGCTTTTCATCAACGACCATTGGCAAACGGCCATTGCAGCGGGTGCCTACGGCGTGCACCTTGGCCAGGAAGACCTCGATGCGCTCTCGCCCGCGCAGGTGCGGCAAGTACGCGATGCCGGTTTGCGCCTTGGCGTGAGCACCCACGGCTACGCCGAGATGGTGCGCGCCGACGCGGTGAGCCCGAGCTACATCGCCATGGGTGCGGTGTACCCGACCACCCTCAAGAAAATGGCGACGGCCCCACAGGGCGTGGCGCGGCTTGCAGCGTATGCGCGCCTGTTGCGCGGCTATCCGCAAGTGGGCATCGGCGGCATCGATGCGGTGCGCCTGCCTGAGGTGCTGGCCACCGGTGTCGGCTCCGTCGCCGTGGTGCGCGCGCTTGTCACCGCGGACAACCCTGAGGCCACGGCCGCTCAATGGATGGCCGCCCTGAGCGCAGCCGCCGCATGAACAGAACAACAATGACCAAAAAGCAATCTCTTCTTCGCGCATGGCCGCTGTCGCCGGTTTCGCGCGCAACGGCCGCCGCCCTCCTTCTGGCGGCCGGCAGCGCGCAAGCCCAGCAGCCAACGGAGCTGCCCGCCATCACGGTGAACGAAAGCAATGCCTCGCCGCAAGCCGACGTGAGCGGCTTTGGCGACGTGCCGGTGCGCGAGCTGCCGCTCTCGGCCACCGTCATCGACAGCACGCAGCTCCGCGCGAGCGGCGCGCGCCGGCTGGCGGACCTCACGCAGTTCGATTCGTCCGTGACCGATGCCTACAACTCCGCCGGCTACTGGGACTACCTGACCGTGCGCGGCTTTGTGCTGGACAACCGCTTCAACTACCGGCGCGAGGGCTTGCCGATCAGCGCCGAGACATCGATTCCGCTCGACAACAAGGAGCGCGTTGAAATCTTGCGCGGCACCAGCGGCATCCAGGCCGGCACCAGTGCGCCGGGCGGTTTGGTCAACTACGTGGTCAAGCGGCCGACCGAGCAAGACCTGCGCGCGCTGCGCCTCGAAACCACCAGCCGCGGCAGCGTGCTGGGCGCGCTCGATCTTGGCGGGCGCTTCGGCGCGAACCGCGAGTTCGGCTACCGCCTCAACGTGGTGAACGAAAACCTGAAGCCGCTCACGCACAACCTCGACGGCAACCGCAACATGTTTTCGCTGGCCGGCGACTGGCGCATCACGCGAGATTCGGTGCTCGAATTCGAAATCGAGCGCAGCGACAAGACGCAGCCCAGCCAGAACGGCTTCAGCCTGCTGGGCAGCACGCTGCCGGCGCCGGTCGATCCCAAGGTCAACCTCAACAACCAGCCGTGGTCGCAGCCTTCGGAGTTCAACGCGCTCACCGGCAGCGTGCGCTTCAGCCAGGCAATCAATGCCGACTGGCGCTGGAGCGCGCAAATCGGCCAGCAGCGGCTCAAGACCGATGATCGCCTGGCCTACGCGTTCGGCTGCGGCGCCGAAGGCAACTACGACCGCTACTGCTCCGACGGCACCTTCGACTTCTACGACTTTCGAAGCGAGAACGAGCGCCGCACGCAAACCGCCGGCAGCCTGAACCTCAAAGGCAACGTGATGACCGGCAGCGTGCGGCATGAGCTCGGCTTTGGCCTGCTCGCAAGCCGCGTGCGCAACCGCTTCCAGGACCAGGCCTACAACTACGTCGGCACCGGCAACATCTGGGCCACGGCCATCGTGCCGGCGGACCCGACGCTGACCGACGCCAACACCAACCGCGACGAGCGCTCGACCGAGCTTTCGGTGCAAGACGCCATTCGCTGGAACAGCCGCTTCACCACTTGGGTCGGGTTGCGCCACACGCGGCTCGACCGCGACAGCATTCGCACCGACGGCTCGCGCCCCACCGGCTACAAGGACGGCATCACCACGCCATGGGTTGCGGCCAGCTACGCCATTCAGCCCGGGCTGCTGGCGTACGCAAGCTGGGGCAAGGGCGTGGAGTCGCAGGTGGTGCCGAACAAGAGCTCGCAATACACCAACGCTGGTGAGGCTCTGCCCGCGCTCACCTCGCGCCAGTGGGAACTTGGGCTCAAGGGCGGCAACGACGTTTTCAACTGGCAGCTTGCATGGTTCGACATCAAGCGTCCGATGACGAACCTCGACGCCTGCAACCGGCTGGGCACCACGCCGTGCGACGGCCGCTACGACGGCAGCGCGGTGCACCGCGGGCTCGAAGCGGGCGCGCAATGGAACACTGGCCCCTGGCGCCTTGGCGGCAGCGTCACGCTCATGGATGCCAAGCGCCGCGGCAGCACCGCAGAGCCCACCGTCAACGGCCAGTGGCCCACCAACGTGCCCAAGCAGGTGCTGCGCGCGCAGGCCGCGTACCGCGTTGCATCGGTGCCGGGCCTCGAGGTGCTGGGACAGCTTTCGCATGAAGGCCGGCGCAATGTGTTGCCCGATGGTTCGATCACCCTGCCCTCATGGACTCGCGTCGATGCGGTGCTGCGCTACGACACCAAACTGCGCGGCGTTCAGACCAGCTGGAGCCTTGCCATCGATAACCTGTTCGACCGCCGCTACTGGAAAGAATCGCCCTACCAGTTCGGCCATGTGTACCTGTTTCCGGGCGCGCCGCGCACGCTGCGACTTGGCCTGAGCGTGTCGCTGTGAGCGCCACTCAAAAAATTTTCAAAAATTTATCGCGGACATATTCGCGTGTTCGAAAGGCCCAAAAAATCACGCTATAATTTGAGGCTTGTTCCTCGATAGCTCAGTTGGTAGAGCGCCGGACTGTTAATCCGTAGGTCCCTGGTTCGAGCCCAGGTCGAGGAGCCACTACAAGCCGCAAGGCCTCTGGATGCCCCGCTACTTTGAAGGTAGCGGGGCATTTTCTTTTGGGGAGTCCGTGGGCACAAGCTCATGTGAGTTCCACCCCCGCGCCGGGAGGCCGCCGACAGTTGGATCCGTTCCTCCAGAACATCAGGCCAACGACGAACGTCGAAACCCACTCCTGCCCCTTTGCAGTGTCTTGGCGGTTCGCCGGGGTTCGTTGAGCATCTTGCTGATTTCCGCGAGGCCCTCCTCGGTGATGCGCGTGATAGTGGCTGTTCGGGCGACGTGGTACTTGCCCCCGGCGTCGGATGCCGGCGCTATATCCGCTTCGATAAGCCCTGTGGCCTTCAGCACGCTCGCATACTGAACGTCCTCGGGTCTCGTCACCACCTTTGGCAAGGCAACGCTCTGCAGGTGCAGCAAGTAGAACAAGGACAAGGGCATGGTCGAATCTCGTTCGATGCGGATTCTTCAGGTACTGGCACTTGCTCGCATCGCCCCTTCGAGGGGAGGTCAACCGTATTGCCGCCGCCACGGCCTCCTTGTCAGACGGAAATCACGCGGCAGGTAGGATATGGGAATAAATCACATTTAGCTGACGGGCAAAAGACAACTTAGACGCCATACCGAGAGCAGGCTTCAGCGCCAATGGGTGCCAGATCTGCTCCGCGCAGCTGCCCCGGGCAAGTCGCTGGAGGAGCGGCGGCGGCAGTTGTCCGCCAGGCGCATCGGGCTGCCTGAACGAAAAAGGATTTCCTCGCGTTCGTTCAGTTCTTCATCGCAAGAAGATCACCGAGCGCCTTGGCTTGTTCCTTTGCTGTTCCTCCCAGCACAAGGTCATCTGAACCGCCGCCTGTGCGATAGACGCGAAGCGCCATGCAATTCAAAGAGCCTTGCTCTGCTTCATGGAGAAGCTCGCGCAGTGTGGCCAAACCTGCTTCTTTGCCGAGAACAGCACCGGTTCGAATCATTTTCCAGACATCCAGGATGTGAGTTCACAACGTATCTGCCGAGCGTTTCCAGCGCGTCAGCCACAGTCGCTTTCGACCGGCGATTCTGGAAACTACCGAGCAGTCCAACTCGTAACCAAGCGTACGATAAAATGTGAAATTATCACATTAAGCTCAAATGATGAATGATTTGGCACACCCCGGCGCCTCCTCCGATCTGGGGGAAAGGATCGCTGCGCTCAACGCAGTCGTAAGGCGGCTTTCCGAAGACTCTCAGTGGCTGCGCGCGGAAGCCAAGCGTCTGCGAACCGAGCACGCCAGAACTCACCTGGAAAACCGGATGCCGCTCTGGTTTTTGCTGCAACTGCAGCACGAAGAGCTCCCGGTTCGAGTCTTCGAAGCTGGAGAAGTCCGCTCGGTTTCGGTGCTTGCGGCAACCGGCCTGGTCGAGGCCGAGATCGGCGCCCTGGAGGCCACAGCCCGATACGCCCCGTCAAGGGCTGCCACGGTGACGCGCATTACCGAACACGGGCATGCAGAGATCGCAAGAATCGAGGACATGCCGACACCCGCGCCGGCCTCAACGCTGTGCGCGCAAGGAGTGCGGGCGATATGACCTCTCCAGAGGGCTCAAGGGCCCTTTGAGGCGACCTGCTGCTCAAGGGCCTCGTTAACGGCCTTCAACTTCTCCTCGGCTGCCTCGAGCTTGTCTTTGAGTTGGTCCGTCTGCTCGATGGCCTGCCCGACGTCAGGGTGCAGAGTCTCTTTGGGCACTTCGCTTTCCAGCACCGTGTGAACTACCGAGAGATCCTCCGCGACTTCATGGACCGTTTCAGCCGCCCGCTTGTTCTTTTCGAGCGTCTTGGCCAGATCGGCGGTGTTTTCGCCTGGAGGAAGAGCGGAGGATGAACGGGTCATGACGCACCTTTTCAGTCGGGAGCCCGATGTTAGCTGGCACATGGCAACGACTCGGGCGCCGCCGCCGATTCAGGCTTTTGGCCTACACCCCCAAGTGCCCCGGAACGTATAACCATTCACTGCCAGCAACCTATCGCAACAAGTCGAACTGAGCAGCGCTGCTCCAACGTCATGTCGCTCCAGACAGTTCTAATCGAGGACAGCAGCACCATCAGGGAGGCTTTGGTCCCGGCACTGGCCGACCTTGTCAATGCAGAAGTCGTCGCCGTCGCAGAGACTGCACGCGAGGGGATCGAAATTCTCCAGAAACTCGGCGATAGCTGGGACCTGGCTGTGGTGGATCTCTTCCTGCGTGAGGGCTCGGGCCTTGCGGTATTGCGAACCTGCAAGCAGCGAGCACCGCACCAGAGGATGGTTGTCTTGACGAACTATCCAACCGAAGAAATGCGTCGCCGCAGCCTGGAGTTGGGCGCCGATGCCCTGTTCGACAAATCAACTCAGCTTGACCAGTTCTTCGAGTGGTGCCTTAGGAGCGGCCTTCCGCGCTCCGTCGATGCAGATGCCTTGTGGAAGGCCGCGCGGAACAAAAACATCAAAAACGACCAGAACTAGTGGGGTGGGGATGGTTCGTCCGGCTGTCTCGATCCGTCCAGAGGCTACAGCCGCGCGAGCGCGGACACCAGCGCGGGCAGCCTGGCCGGCACCTACGACAGCAGCACGACCCAGGCCTTTGGCGAGTTGGGCCACCGCATCGACCTGGGTGCCGCCACGCTGGAGCCCTTTGCGGGCCTGGCCCATGTGCGGCTGCGCAGCGATGCGTTCGTCGAGCAAGGCGGCCTTGCCGCGCTGTATGGCTACGGCGGCCACACCGATGCAACCTTCTCGACCATTGGCGTGCGCGCAAGCATGCAGGCCAGCGAAAGCATTCGCCTGCGCGGCACGCTGGGCTGGCGCCACGCATTCGGCGGCGCCACGCCGACGAGCACGCATGCATTTGCGGGCAGTGTGCCGTTCACGCTGTCGGGCGTTCCGCTGGCAAAGGATGTGGCGGTGCTCGAGGCCGGCATCGAAACGCAGCTGCGCCCAAACCTGGCATTGAATGCCTCGTACTCGGGCCAGTTTGGAGACCGGCTGCAGGACCATGGGTTCAAGGTCAACCTGAACTGGTCTTTCTGATGCCGTTCTGAAAAATGGCGGGGTGATCCGATCGCCTCGCCAGGCAAAAAAAAGCCCAGCCCGCAGGGGGCTGGGCGGAAGCCCTGACGATGTCGCCACGTCAAGGGCCCCGAGAGGAAGAACCAAGGATCGGGGCAACGGCAAATTAGGTTTGGAGCGCCGGCCGGGTTGTCGGACTTGGCCGACTTGCGGGCCAGAGACCAGCCCGGCGATCATACTGTATGTTTGTACAGTTTTCTGAAGCCCCAAGAGATCTTCCGTTGCGGGTTAGCGGATGGTTTGGAGCGCGCTCTTGCGGCTCGGCCCTCCGACTGCGGCGGTTTCGATGCCTGCGGACGCCCGCGTCCGCTTGCCGCGCGAATTGCACTCTTCGATATTTATCAAGCGATAGCATTAGATCTGCAATGCAGATGTTTGCCTCTCGCCAATCACTTTTTGGTGACCTGCAGCTGACGCGGATTCCGACGTGTACGCACAACTCATCCTTGGCAGCCTTTTTAAAAGATGTTCGGATCGCATTGAAAGAAATTGCGGATCCCGCACTGCAGCAATGTCGATTGCATTTTTGCAATGCATCGATCCTTTTTAGTCATCAACCGGGGGATTGAGGCGTACGACTGGTTGAGATGCCTTCCAAACCGAGCAAGCGGCGCCCCCGGCTTCGAAGGCTGAGACTTTCCCAGCGCAAACGTGAGCAATCCGACAATGGAAACCGAAGCACGTCGACGACAAGAAAGTGCGGCTCAGAATGAAGAAAATCTTCTACCAAGCCCAAAACAGGTGCACGTATTAACTTAATTCTACGTGTAACTTCATATTACTATCGATTGCATAAAGTCAATTTTAATTATCAATTGATTCTACAAATTGACTCCAAAATGAGACAGCAATAGTTGCAACGCTCCGTGCCTCTTCTAAGATTTGTTTGCAAAACTAGATTTCATTATTTTGCAAATTTTGAATGGCCAATGCCATTCATTAAAACTTTTATATTCGTGGATGGAGCTCATGAACACTACTTATCGCACGGTCTGGAATGAATCGCTTGGTGCCTGGGTTGCGGCATCGGAGATCACCCGGGCCCGGGGCAAGCGCAGCGCAAGCTGTGTGAGAGGTTTCGCTGCAGGTAACGCGCTTGCATCGCCCGCGCCAGGACGACTGCGCAAGGGTGTTCTGACTGCGCTGCTGGCGATCAGCGGTTTGGGATGGGGCTCTTGGGCGCAGGCGCAGGCGCTTTGCACAGCAGGGCCCTACTACTCCTACAGCGGCAGCGCGACATGCGCGGGCCAGCAGGCCCAGGCGACTTTCGGCGGAGCCACTGCAATAGGTTTCAACGCCTTCAGTGGAGGGATAAATGCCACGAGTCTTGGCATCAGCGCCCTTGCCTCAGCCACCAACGCCATTTATCTGGGTTCGCGCACCACTGGAACCGGAGCATCCGCCGAGTCGGCGATTGCTATTGGCACGGATGTCAACTCCAGCGGCTTGGCAGCCATTGGTATCGGCATACAGTCGAAAGCAGCTGGAATCAGGAGCGTTGCCATGGGCGCGCAAGCCAATGCCACTGTTGACTATGCAACAGCGCTCGGCGGGGGGGGCATCAGCGCAGCAACAGCCGTGCGGGCCACCAATGTCGGTTCGCTGGCAATCGGTGGCAATGCCACCAGTGGTGCTCTCGCGTCGGGCGCCGATGCCATCGCCATTGGTGGCCAATCCGTTTCGTCGACGCAATACTCGGTGGCTGTTGGCTTGGACGCGGCAGCCTCAGGCGCTGGCGGTGCAATCGCTATAGGTGGCAGCACGGTCTCAAGCAACATCAATACAGTCGCACTAGGAGTTAACGCCGAGGCGACCGGCGCCGGCGCCAGCGCGTTGGGCACCGCCTCTATCGCTTCGGGAGGGAACTCCACCGCAGTCGGTGTGAACTCTACGGCGGGTGCGAACTTTGCGTTCGCCGGGGGTTTTTTATCTCAGGCAACCGGGCTGCGCACCGTCGCGCTAGGCAATGAGTCAGAGGCAACCAGCGACGCAGCCACCGCCGTCGGCAACGCTGCTCGTGCGGTAGGAAATAGTTCGCTTGCGCTCGGGGCACAAGCGCTCGCTATGGGCGCCAGCACCGTTGCGGTCGGCCAGGGTGCCGGTGCGGGCTCGACTGCTGGCAATACCGGTTCAGTCGCATTGGGTATCGCATCCGGGGCACTGGTTACCGGCGCACAGAACACCGCCATCGGCGGTGGCATTGCGAGCGTGATGCGGGGCGCGGGTTCGGGCGTCACGGGAACGCGCAACCTCGCCTTCGGCACAGGCGACGGCACTGTCGCCTACGACGGGACCCTGAAGGCCGCGGCAGGCAGTCTGGTCAGCGGCAACGACAATGTCGCCATCGGCACCAATGCCGGCATCGGCGTCGCGGCCAACGCGACGACGTCGATCGGCCTGAACGCGAACGCGAGCGCAGACAACGCGATCGCCATCGGTAGCTCCGCAGTTGCCAACTCGGCCGAGGCAGTTGCAATCGGCACCAACGCAACCGCCACCGGAGGCCGCTCGGTCTCCATCGGCTCCGGCAACGTTGCCAGCGGCAACGGCGCGGTGGCGATCGGCGACCCGAACACTGCGACCGGTGACGGCGCGATTGCGAGCGGTATGGACAACACGGCCACCGGCAACGGTTCCGTGGCAATGGGCAACACGAACAAGGTGGGCGGTGGGGGCCAGGCGGTGGGCGTGCCCGGCACCGCGGCACAGGGCGCGGTCGGCATCGGCTACCAGAACACCGTGGTCGGCCAGGGCAGCGTTGCGATCGGCAGCACCAGCAGCGCGCTGGCCGCGGGCGCGGTTGCGTTCGGCGACACGGCGGTGGCGAACAACGCTGGCGACGTGGCATTGGGTTCCGGCTCCGCGACGAGCAAGGCGGTTGCCACGCCCAACGCCGTGATCGGCGGCACCACCTATAACTTCGCCGGCATCAACCCGCTGAGCACGGTCAGCGTTGGCTCGCTGGGTGCGGAGCGCACCATCACCAATCTCGCGGCCGGGCGAATTGCGATCGACTCGACTGACGGCATCAACGGCTCACAACTGTTTGGCACCAACCAGCAGGTAACGGCCAATACAACGTCGATCACCAACCTCAACAACCAGATCGGCGATATCAACAACGGCAAGGGCATCAAGTACTTCCACGCCAACTCCACCCTGCCCGACTCGCAGGCGGTCGGCGTGGATTCGGTTGCCATCGGCCCGAACGCGGTGGCCAACAATGCCGGCGACGTGGCGCTGGGTTCGGGCTCGGTATCCACCGCAACAGTGCAGACCGCCGGCACCGTGATTGGCGGCAATCCCTACGTCTTTGCCGGCGCCACGCCCACCAACACTGTGAGCGTCGGCGCGGTGGGTGCCGAGCGCACGATCACCAACGTGGCAGCGGGCCGGCTTTCGAACAGTTCGACAGATGCCATCAATGGCTCGCAGCTGTTTGCCACCAACCAGCAGGTAACGCTGAACTCGACGCAGATCACCAATCTCAACAACCAGATCGGCGACATCAACAACGGCGGGGGCATCAAATACTTCCACGCCAACTCCACCCTGCCCGACTCGAGCGCCGTGGGGACCAACTCGGTCGCCATCGGCCCGAACGCGGTGGCCAACAACGCAGGCGATGTCGCGCTCGGCTCGGGCTCTACGACGACCGCAGCCGTCGGCACGGGCGGCGTGGTGATCGACGGCAAGTCCTACGTCTTCGCCGGAGCCGCGCCGACGAGCACGGTCAGCGTGGGCGCGGCGGGTGCCGAACGCACCATCACCAACGTGGCGGCCGGCCGCGTCGCAGTCGACTCGACCGACGCGATCAACGGAAGCCAGCTGTTCGCCACCAACCAGTCGATCGAGAACCTGAGCAGCACGGTTACGGCCAACAAGACCCGGTACTACAGCGTCAGCTCCACCGGCGGCGGCAACGAGGCCAACGAGGGCGCGACAGCCGCCGACGCCATTGCCTCGGGCAAGGATGCGGCCGCGAGCGGCGTGGCCAGCATTGCGCAGGGCCTCGGCGCCAGCGCCACGGTCGACGGCGGGGTTGCGCTCGGCTCGGGCTCGGTTTCCGACCGCTTCGTGGCGCCGTCGACCGGCAGCATTCCAGCCGGCAGCAGCCTGATCGAATACAACACCGCCGACCGCACGCTGCTTGGCGCGCTCTCGGTCGGCAGCGCGACCACGTACCGCCAGATCACCAACGTGGCCGACGGCACCGAGGCGCAGGACGCGGTCACGGTGCGGCAGCTCAGCGGTGCGTTGCAATCGTTTGCCGTCACGCCCACGCTGTATTTCCACGCCAACTCCACGGCGGCGGATTCACT
This sequence comes from Variovorax paradoxus, assembly GCF_029919115.1. NCBI lineage: Bacteria > Pseudomonadati > Pseudomonadota > Betaproteobacteria > Burkholderiales > Comamonadaceae > Variovorax > Variovorax paradoxus. The sequence continues at coordinate 1,994,167 of NZ_CP123990.1, read as the reverse complement.
GGCCATCGGCGCCGAGTCGGTGGCGGTCGGGCCGCAGACGGTGGTCAACGGCAACAACGGCGTGGGCATCGGCAACGGCGCCATCGTGCAGCAAAGCGCACCGGGCGGGATTGCCATCGGCCAAGGCGCTACATCGCACCTGGCCGACTCGATTGCATTGGGCACCAACGCCTCGGCCGCCGGGGTTCAGGGGGTGGCGCTGGGCGCGGGCAGCAGCGTGACGCAAGCCGGCGGCGTGGCGCTGGGCGCGGGCTCGGTTGCCTCCACCGCGGCGGGCGTGGCGGGCTTCGTGCCGCCCACGGCCACCGATGCGCAGCGCATTGCCATCGGCGCGACCACCAGCACGCTGGCGGCCGTGTCGGTGGGCGATGCGGCCAACGGGCAGTTCCGCCAGATCACCGGCGTGGCGGCGGGCACGGCCGACAGCGACGCGGTCAACGTGTCGCAGCTGCGCGGGGTGCAAGGCGTGGTGGCGGTGATCGACCAGTCGACGGTCAAGTACGACACCAACCCGGACGGCTCGATCAACTACAACAGCGTGAGCATGGGGGGCAGCAACGCAACGGGCCCCGTCACCGTGCACAACGTGGCGCCCGGTGTTGCGGGTACCGACGCCGTCAACGTCAACCAGCTGAACGCCGGCATTGCCGGGGCCAACGCCTACACCGATGCGCGCGTGAACTCCCTGGGCGGGGAGATCCGCAGCATTGCCAAGGACGCCAGCGCCGGTGCCGCCGGTGCCATGGCAATGGCCAACATGCCGCAGGCCTACATCCCCGGCAAGAGCATGGTGTCCGCAGGTGTTGCGGGTTTCGACGGCCAGGCTGCCCTCGCGCTGGGCGTGTCGAAGCTCTCGGACAACGGCCGCTGGGTGGTCAAGTTCAGCGGCTCGGCCAACTCGCGCGGCAAGGTTGGCGTGGCGGCCGGTGCTGGCTTCCATTGGTAAGCCGACGGCCCGAAACAAGAGGAACAACATCATCATGACGAAAACACAAATCCATCGCTTCTCGGCCGTCGCACTGGGAGCCGCCGCCGTTCTGGTCCTGCAGGGCTGCAGCTCCTACGTGAGCAAGGGCATCACCGACGACGGCAAGGCCACCGAATTGGTCTTCCCCAGCGTGGAGAACGACGCCTGGCTCAAGGAAGGCACGTTTCCCAACCTGGACAACCTGCGCGCCGTGGCGCCAGGCGTCACCAAAGACCAGCTGTTCGATCTGCTCGGTCGCCCGCACTTTCGCGAAGGCGTGGCGAGCCCGCGCGAGTGGGACTACATCTTTCACTTTCGCAAAGCGGGCGGCGGCATGACCACCTGCCAATACAAGGTGATCTTCGACAAGGACTTCAAGGCGCAGACTTTCCACTGGCTGCCCGCTGGTTGCGGCGACGTGCTGGGGGCGCGCGCGGTGCCTGTGGCCGAACGGCCGGCTGGGGCGGCCCCGGGCGCGCCGCGCAAGGTCACGCTGGGCGCCGACGGCCTCTTCCGCTTCGACGGCAGCTCGCTGGCCGATCTGCTGCCCGAGGGCCGGCGCAAGCTCGACGCCTTGGCCGGCGAGATCAAGGGCAGCGTCAAGTCGGTGGATGCCATCAGGGTAACGGGGCACACCGACCGCCTGGGCAGCAGCGCCTACAACAACGCCCTCTCGCTGGCGCGTGCGAACACTGTTCGCAACTATCTGGCGCATTCCGGTGTGCCGGCGCACAACGTGCAAGCGCAAGGCAAGGGCGAATCCGAACCCAAGGTGCAATGCGCGCAAACCCGGCGAGCGGAGCTCATCGACTGCCTGGCACCGAACCGGCGCGTGGAGATCGAGGTCTTCGGCGGAAGCTGAACGGCCCCGAGGACCCGGCAGAACACGGCCCGGGCTCGCGCCGAGCCCAGTCTTTGGGCGGTAGCCGCGTTACAAACGGTCGCGGCTTTGTCTGACATCTGCAATTTTGAAACAACTCGATCTTCGCTTCTCGTTTAGGAGGTTGAGATGCAAGATCGTGACAAGAGAACCGGCCCCGACGCGCAAGCGACAAGGGCCCTTTGGTGGGTGCTCGCCGCAATGGCGGCAGTGATTTGCACGCTGGCGCTGCTGCATCTTGCCGTGCAGCGCGAGCGTGCGGCCGCAGCAGTCGGGCAGGTGGACTTTCAGCTGCTTCCGGAGGTGTTTATTGGCGCCTGGCAGGCTACCCCACCCCTCTTGAATCCTGGCAGCGCGCCCGCATCATTGATGCCATCAAAAAAACCGGAGGAAGATGATGTCGAGGTCTTCGGATGCGCGCGCCATCGCAAAGCTGGCCTGGGAGGCGGCATGGGAGCGCCTTGGCAATGCTCTGCAGCCACCGCCGGGCTATCCGGAACCGACGCCGGAGCAAGTGACCGAGTGCTTTCGCGTAGCGCAGGAACAACTTGAAAGCCTGCGCCAGATTTACGACGTTCCACCTTTGGACAAACCGTAGACCACAGCGCAGGCCGCCCGATGCAACGCGAAATTTCGCGAAAAAAGGGTATTTCCCAAAGCGCGAGTCAGCCGCAAAACAGTAACGCCGCGTACATTACCGCCAATGTACTATCGGCCTGGGCCATGCACTTGAATTCTTTACTCTTGGTTGCGCTGCTACTTGTTGCAAGCGGTCTGTTCTGGTGGTGGTCCTTCGGCGGAGGCTTGTTCGCCTTGATCTCCGTTGCCGTGGTCGGCCTTGGCGCCGTGCTCTACCTGGCGCTGCGCGGGGACAGGGGCATCAAGGACGAGCTCGACGCGCAAGTGCCCGAAAAAGACACCGGCAAAAAAGAGTCCTGAGCTTCGTCCCCTCGCCTGCTCAGAGATGCCTTGTCTCTGCGGGCGATTCAAACCAGTTGTTGTTGCGCCCGTCCATGTAGCGGACCGGCGCGTTGGCCAATTCGTCCGCCGTGGCGTCGTCCAGGCAAGTCACGTTCACGCTGACGTAGGCGCCCCCGATCTCCGGCACGTTGCCGCGCCCGAAAGGGCGAACGCCGCAGTGCCTGCAAAACAGGTGCTCGGTGCTGTGCGTGTTGAACTGGTAGAGCGAAAGCTCCTGCTCCCCTGCGAGCAGCCGAAAGGCGTCGGGCCTGACGATGGCGCCCCACCCTCTTGTCTTGGTGCAGATCGAGCAGTTGCACTTGCCGGTGCCTTCGCTCAGGTCGATGTCTGCCTGGAAGCGAACCTTGCCGCAGTGGCAGCTTCCGTTGTAGGTCTTCTTCATGGTCGTGTCCTTTCGGTGGTGCGGTGTGATCTGGAGAACCAAGGCTAAACGGCATTGCGGACAGTTTCTGTCCTCGATCAGCGGCATCATTCGCCCATGCTGTCCGCCTCCGCTCGCCTGATACGGCTCTTGTCGTTGTTCCAGGCCCAACGTTCATGGACCGGCGCCGATCTGGCTGCGCGGCTCGAAGTGACCGAGCGCACGCTGCGCCGCGACGTCGACCGGCTGCGCAGCCTCGGCTACACGGTCGATTCGACATCCGGCGTGGCCGGCGGCTACCGCCTGGGCGCCGGCACATCGCTGCCGCCGCTGCTGCTCGAAGACGAAGAAGCCATTGCCGTGGCACTGGGCCTGGGCAGTCCGGCCGGCGCAACGGCGGGCGACATCGAGAACGCATCGATGCGTGCACTGGCCAAGCTCGAGCAACTGATGCCGCAGCGCTTGCGGCGCCGCCTGGACAGCGTGCGCGCATCGGTAGTGCCTGTCATGCGCGGCAAGTCAGGGGTCCGGCTGAAGGCCGTGTCTCTCTTTGCGGAGGCCTGCACCGAAAGGCTGGAGCTGCGCTTCGACTACCGCGACCACCACGACGCCGCCAGTGCGCGCACGGTGGAGCCGCACCGGGTGGTGCAGACCGGGCAGCGCTGGTATTTGCTGGCGTGGGACACGGCGCGCCAGGACTGGCGCACCTTTCGTCTCGACCGCATCGACGGACCGGTGCCCACGGGCGCCCGCTTCACGGCGCGGCGCTTGCCCCATGGAGACATCGAAGCCTACATGCAGCATGCGCTCGCGGTGTCGCCGTTTCTGCACCATGCGTGCGTGGTGGTGCACGCGCCGGCCAAGGCACTCGAGCCGCACCTCGCCTGGGTCGGCGGCAGGCCGCAGGCGCTGGACGACAGCCGCACCCGCATCGAGACCGGCGCCAACTCGCTCGATGCGCTGGCGGTCTGGCTGGCCTGCCTGGGGCACGATTTCGAGATTGAATCACCCAAGGAACTGGTCGGGCATCTTGCGCTGGTGGCGGCGCGGCTCGACAAGGCTGCGCGGCGCTAACGGGTTTGGCTTTGGCTCTGCGCCGCTCTTCAGCGCAAGGCAAACGCCAGCGTGACTGCGCCCAGCGCCAGCAACGCGAGCCCGGCAATAAAAACCACCTCGCCCCAAGCCTCCAGGCGAACGCCCGATCGACGCGACCGCATCGAGATGAAGGACAGCAGCGCACTGGCCAGGAACACCAGTGCGTCGATGGCCAGCATGCGGTCGATGAGCAGCCGCAGGTCGTCGCGCGGCCCCAGGTGGCCGATCGACATCACGGTCATGCACACGCCGATCATGGTGGCCGACGTGGGCAGGATGTGCGCCGAAAGGCCGCCGGTCGACGAGCTCATGTTCTGCGCCGGAGCATCACGGCAAGCCTCAGCCGATGCGCACCGGCACGAAGATCTTGTCTTCGCCGCGCTGGATCAAAAGCGCCACCGACTTGTCGGCCTTGGCCACCACTTCGCGCACCTGTTCCAGGCTCTTGGCGGGCGTGCCGTTGATGGCCAGCAGCACGTCGCCCGCCTGTACGCCGGCAATGGCCGAGGGGCCGGCAACGTCTTCGACCAGCAGCCCGTTCTCGATGGCGGCTTCGCGCTTTTCCTGCGGCTGCAGGGGCCGCAGCGCAAGGCCGAGCTTGCCCTGCCCTGCCGCATTGTCGGCCTTGGCGACTTGCGTGGGCTTGTCGCTCGCGTCGCCGAGCTTGGCGGAGAGCTCCTGGCGCTCGCCCTGGCGCCACACTTCGAGCGTGACCTTCTTGCCGGGCGTCTGCTGGCCGATGACCGCGGGCAGGTCGCCCGACGAGACGATGGGCTGGCCGTCCACCTTGCGGATCACGTCGCCCGCCTTCAGGCCGGCCTTGTCGCCGGGGCCGCCCTTCTCGATGTTGGAGACCAGCGCGCCCTCGGGCTTGTCGAGCTTGAACGAATCGGCAAAGGCCTGGTTCACCTCCTGCACCGCCACGCCCAGGCGCGCATGCGTGGCCTTGCCGGTGGCAACGATCTGGTCCTTCACCTGCACGGCCACGTCGATGGGAATGGCGAACGACACACCCTGGTAGCCGCCGCTGCGGCTGTAGATCTGCGAGTTGATGCCGACCACCTCGCCGCGCGTGTTGAGCAGCGGCCCGCCCGAGTTGCCGGGGTTCACGGCCACGTCGGTCTGGATGAACGGCACGTAGCTGTCGTCGGGCAGCGAGCGGCCCTTGGCGCTCACGACGCCTGCAGTCACGGTGCTCTCGAAGCCGAAGGGCGAGCCGATGGCCAGCACCCATTCGCCGACCTTCAGGTCCTTGGTGTTGCCCAGAGCAAGCGTGGGCAGGTTCTTCGCATCGATCTTGAGCACGGCGATGTCGGTCTTGGCGTCGGCGCCGAGCACCTTGGCTCGGTATTCGCGGCGGTCGGTCAGCTTGACGGTGACCTCCTTCGCGCCCTTCACGACATGCGCGTTGGTCATGATGAGGCCGTCGGGGCTCACGATGAAACCCGAGCCCTGCGCCCGCACCGGCACGTCGCGCTGCTGCGCGCGCGGGCCCGTCTGGCCCTGGAAGCGGCGGAAGAACTGGAGCATCGGGTCGTCCGGGTCGATGCCCTGCATCTCGGCCGCGGCTTCAGCGTCCGACTCCTTGGCGGTGCCGGTCACGCTGATGTTGACCACCGCCGGGCCGTCTCGCGTGGTGATGGTGGAGAAATCGGGCAGCGTGACCATTGCGGGGGCTGCGGCGATGGGCGTGGCGTTGGTCGGAGCGCTCACGGCACTGGTGTAGGCGCCGGCACCAACGGCGCCGATCACCCCGGCGGTCGCCAGGGCAAGAACCAGGGCGGAGGGAGAAGTCAGGCGGGTGTTCATTTCTAGCTTTCCTTTCAATGCGTCTGCACGCAAACACGATGAGAGGAATGTCGGCCCGTTGACTTAAGCGCGCCTTAAAGCGCGGCTCGAATTCGAGAAGAGCTCAGGCCTTGGCCGGAAAGCGCACGAGCACCCGCAGGCCACCCAGGCTCGGTGACGCCGCGAGCGCCACCGTGGCGCCGTGCAGGTCGGCAATCGACTTGACGATGGCCAGGCCGAGCCCGCTGCCCGGCGCCTGCGGCTCGCCCGAACGGTAGAAGCGGTCGAGCACCCGCTCGCGCTCTTCCTCGGGGAGGCCGGGCCCGCTGTCGTCCACGCTGAGTTCCACGCCCTCGCCCTGCACGGCAATGCCCACGTCGACGCGCCCGCCTTCGGGCGTGTACTTCACGGCGTTGTCGACCAGGTTGCGCAGCAGCATGCGCAGCGCCTCGGGCTGGCCGTTCACCACGGCGGCGTCTGCATGCGAAATGCCGATGTCGATACGCCGTGCCTGCGCGGCCGCGACCGTGTCCGAAATGGCCAGCCGCGCGGTTTCGGCAAGGTCTACCGGTTCGGGCTTTGCGCCTGCGGCCATGCTGGCCTCGTGCCGCGCCAACGCGAGCATCTGCTCGACCAGCCGCGTGGCGCGGTCGATGCCCGCGACGAGGCGGCCCACGGCCACTTCGCGCGCGGCGGCATCGGGCGCGCGCTGCAGGCCCTGCACCTGCAGCTTCAGTGCGGCAAGCGGCGAACGAAGCTCATGCGCGGCATCGGCCACAAAGTGCTTTTGCGCATCGAAAGCGTGGCGCACCCGGTCGAACAACAGGTTGAGTTCTTGCACCAGCGGGCGGACCTCGTCGGGCAGGCCTTCTTCGCTCACGGCGGAAAGATCGTCCGCCTGCCGCGACGCAACCTGCTTTCGCACGCGCGCCACGGGCGCGAGCGACAGGCTCACCACCCACCACACGATGAGCATGAGCAGGGGCGCCATCAGCGCCACGGGTGCGATGGTGCGCAAGGCCAGCGCGCCGGCCATGTTGCGCCGCGCCGCCATGTCTTGCGCCACCTGGATGACCAGCCCGCTGGTCTGCATCGAGAACACGCGGTAGGTGGTGCCGCGCGCACGCACGTCGGCAAAGCCCAGCACCGCGAGTTGAGGCAGCGCGGCCTGCTCGGCCGATTCGAAAATGCGCACGCCGTCGGCCGTCCACACCTGCACCACAAACTCGAAGTTCTGCTCGCCGCTGCCTATGCCGCCCACCGCCGCGCTGGGCGGCAGGCCGGCGCGCAGCGAAAGCGCCATCTGCTGCATGTGGTAGTCGAAGATGTCGTCGGCCTCCTTCAGCACCGTGCGGTAGGCCACCACCGCCTGCGCCCCGGCGGCCAGCACAATGGCCGCAAGCAGAAACCACAGCAGGCGCGCGCGCAGCGACCCGGTCAGCGCGCGGATCATGCCTTGGGCACCATGTAGCCCACGCCGCGCACGTTGCGGATCAGCTCGGCGCCCAGCTTCTTGCGCAGGCCGTGCACGTAGACCTCGACGGCGTTGCTGCTGATCTCATCCTTCCAGCTGTAGAGCTTTTCTTCGAGCTGCGCGCGCGACAGCACCATGCCGGGCCGCGCAATCAGCGGTTCGAGCACCGCCCACTCGCGGGCCGAAAGTATCACCGGCTGGCCTGCCACCGAAACCTCGCGCGTGGCGGGATTGATGCTCACGCCCATGTGCTCGTACACCGGCTCGGCACGCCCGGCTGCGCGGCGCAGCAGCGCCCGGATGCGTGCCAGCAGTTCGTCCAGGTCGTAGGGCTTGAGCACGTAGTCGTCGGCGCCTGCGTCAAGCCCTTCGATGCGTTGCTGCACAGAGTCGCGTGCGGTGGCAACCAGCACGGGCATGCGTTGCTTGCGGGCGCGCAGGTTGCGCAGCACCTCGAGCCCGTCGCGGCGGGGCACGCCCAGGTCGAGCAACACCAGGTCGTATTGCTGGGTACGCAATGCGGACTCGGCCGCATCGCCGTCCTTCACCCAGTCCACGGCATATTGCTCGGCCCGAAGCAGGTCGAGCACGGCCTCGCCGATCATCACGTCGTCTTCCAGGAGCAGCAGTCGCATGGTTGTCGTGGTCCGATTTTCTGGATTCGAGGCGGTGGCAGGGCAGAAAGTTCAGGCTACAGCAGCGACCTGACCTCACGCGCGGCCTCGAAGAGCAGCGGCAGCATTTCGCGCTGGAGCGTCTCTTCCTGGTAGCGCGTGCCCGAGAGCACCACATTCAATGCAGCCACGGTGTGGCCCTGCATGTCCCGCAGCGGCACCGCCAGCGCCTGCACGCCAAGCTCATGCTCTTCACTGGCAAAGCAGTAGTCGTCCTTGCGAGCCTTGGAAACCAGTTGCCGCAGGTTTCGCGCCTGCGTGGTGGTGTGCGGCGTGAGGCGTGCCAGGTGACGCCCCTTGAGCCATTGCGTGAGCTGCGTGGGCGCCATGGCGGCCAGCAGCACCCGGCCGGTCGAGGTGGCATGCGCAGGCAGGCGGGCGCCAAGGTGCAAGCCATACGCCAGCACGCGGGTGGGCGTGCCGTAGCTGCCACTGCGCGCGACGATGACCACCTCCTCGCCGTCGAGCACCACCGCCGAGAACGATTCGCCGGTTTGTGCCGCAAGGCGGTTCAGCGTGGGCTGCAGCGCACGCGGCAGGCGCGACGAAGCAAGATAGCTGCCCGAGAAGCGCAGCACCTTGGGCGCCATCCAGAAATAGCTGCCGTCGGTTTCCAGGTAACCCAGGTGGGCCAGCGTGAGCAGGTGCCGGCGCGCGGCGGCGCGCGTGAGGCCGGCGCGCTCTGCGGCCAGGGTGGCATTGAGGCGCTGGCGCTCGGTGTCGAAGCTTTCGAGCACCGCCATGCCCTTGGCAATGCCCTCGATGAAGTCGGCTTTGGCGATGGTCATCTGGTCGAAGTGAGAAGTGTTGCGCGATGATCGCGCAGCCGCTCGCATGATCGCACAGAGCCTCACAGAGCGCCGCGCCAGCATGCCGTGCACGCCCTACGCTCCGGAAAACCCCATCGGAGACATCAACATGCGCACACAGGTCGCGATCATCGGCGCGGGCCCAGCCGGCCTGCTTCTCGGCCAGCTGCTTTTCAAGGCCGGCATCGACAACATCATTGTCGAGCGCCAGAGCGGAGACTACGTGCTGGGGCGCATTCGCGCGGGCGTGCTCGAGCAGGTCACCATGGACCTTTTGGCGCGCGCCGGGGTCGATGCGCGCGCCAAGGCCGAGGGGCTGCCGCACGAAGGCATCGAGCTGCTGTTCAAGGGGGCACGCCACCGCATCGACATGCACGGCCTCACGGGCGGAAAGCAGGTCACGGTCTATGGCCAGACAGAGGTGACGCGCGACCTGATGGAGGCACGCTCGGCCGAAGGCCTGGCCACCGTCTACAGCGCGGCCAACGTGAGCCTTCATGACTTCGATTCGCAGCGCCCGAGCGTGCGCTATGAGAAAGACGGCCAGGTGCACGAGATCGAATGCGACTTCATCGCGGGCTGCGACGGCTACCACGGCATAAGCCGCGCCAGCGTGCCTGCCGACGCCATCCAAACCTACGAGAAGATCTATCCCTTCGGCTGGCTCGGCGTGCTGGCCGACGTGCCGCCGGTGTCGCATGAACTCATCTATGCCAACACCGAGCGCGGCTTTGCCTTGTGCAGCATGCGCAGCGCCACGCGCAGCCGCTACTACGTGCAGGTGCCGACTGAAGAACGCGTTGAAAACTGGAGCGACGAGGCCTTCTGGAACGAACTGCGCGCACGGCTCGACCCCGAGGCGCGCGAGCGCCTGGTGACCGGGCCTTCGCTGGAAAAGAGCGTTGCGCCGCTGCGCAGCTTCGTTGCCGAACCGATGCGCTTCGGCTCGCTGTTCCTGGCCGGCGATGCTGCGCACATCGTGCCGCCCACCGGCGCCAAAGGGCTCAACCTAGCGACGGCCGACGTGGGGTATCTCTCGCGTGCGCTCGAGATCTTCTATGGCGAGAAAACGCCCTCCGCGCTCGACCGCTATTCGGACCTTTGCCTGCGCCGCGTGTGGAAGGCGGAGCGCTTCTCGTGGTGGTTCACCTCGCTGATGCACCGTTTTCCGGAGACCGGCGCCTTCGGCCAGAAGATCCAGGAGGCCGAACTCGACTACCTGGTGCATTCGCACGCCGCCTCCACCGCGCTGGCCGAGAACTATGTGGGCCTGCCGCTCGAAGACTTCTAGGCCGGGAGCAGCGGTTTACTTTTCGAGCGTCTTCTTCATCGCAGCGCCGCCCTGGTCCATCATCGGCGCGATGTAGGCGGCCAGTTCGTCGGGCAACACGTCGGTAATCCAGACGAAGCGCGAGCGCCCTTCGCCGTGCGCAAAAACCTGCGCCGATGCATGGTGATGGCTCGCCTTGCCGCCCGTGACGGTATAGGCCAGGCGGCGGCTCTCTTCGTCGATGCCCACGAGCAGTTCTCGCGCTACCAGGCCATTGGCAAAGCTCACGATGCGGGCACCCTGCCCGTCGAGTTTGGCGTCGGTCAGAAAGCCGGGCGCGAGCCGCGTGTGCACGGCGCCGAAGTCGCGAAGCGCGTCCCAGACCTGCGCTGCATCGGCCTCGACGATGAATTCCTTGTAGATGGTTGCCATGGTTCTTCAATCCACCGTGTGCATGGCCTGCCACACGCGAGCCGGACTCAGCGGCATGTGCAGGCGCGGTGCGCTGGCCGCAAAGCCGTTGCGCGCAAAGGCATCGGCCACGGCGTTGACGATGGCCGGCGTGGCGCCGATGGTGCCCAGCTCGCCCACGCCTTTCACGCCCAGCGGGTTGTTGATGCAGGGTGTCGACTCATCCATTTCCATGTGGAACATGGTTTGCACGATGTCGGCGCGCGGCGCGGCGTAGTCCATGAGGCTGCCGGTCACGGGCTGGCCGGTTTCGTGGTCGTACACCACCTGCTCGTACAGCGCCTGGCCAATGCCCTGCACCGCGCCGCCTTCGAGCTGGCCGCGCACGATCATGGGGTTGATCACGCGGCCGACGTCGTTGACCGAGCTGTAGGCCACCACGCTGATCTCACCCGTGGGCGGATCGATCTCGATCTCGCAAATGTGGCAGCCGTTGGGCCAGGTCGGGCCGGCCACGGTGCTGGTGGAGTCGACAAAGATTTCGCCGTCGGGCTGCTTGCCCGCCAGGGCGAACAGGTCGAGCTCGAGATCGGTGCCGGCCACGTTGAACACGCCGCGGCTGTAGACAATGTCGTCGACCGAGGCTTCGAACTCCTGCGCCGCGAGCTCGCGCGCCTTGTCGATGGTGCGCTCCGCGCCAATGCGAACGGCCGAGCCGCCGGTAAAGAGCGAGCGCGAACCGGCACTGCCGAAGCCGTCGCCGCGATCTGTGTCGCCAAGCACCACGCGCACCTTCTCTATCGGCACGCCGAACGCATCGACCGCCAGTTGCGCCAGCGAGGTGGCAATGCCCTGCCCCATGGCGTTGACGGCCGAGAACACCTCGATCACGCCGTCGGCCTGCACCGAAACCGTGACGCGCTCCTCGAACACGTTGCCGCCCGTCCATTCGAGAAAAGTGGCAATGCCCAGCCCGCGGTGCTTGCCCTGCTGCGCCGACTCGGCCGCGCGAGTTTCGAAGCCCTGCCAGTCGGCGAGCGCCAGCGCCTGGTCCATCACCGACTCGAACTTGCCGGTGTCGTAGGTCTGGGCCATCGGGTTCTTGTAGGGCATCTGCTCGGGGCGGATGAAATTGCGGCGGCGCAGCTCGACGCGGTCGATTCCGGTCTGTCTTGCGGCCTCGTCCATCAGCCGCTCGATGGTGAAGATGGCCTCCGGGCGGCCCGCTCCGCGGTAGGCGCCGGTGGGCGCGGTGTTGGTGAGCACCGCCTTGAAGTGAAAGTCGATGGTCTGGATGTCGTAGACGCTGGTTTGCACCCAGGGGCCGATCAGCAACTGAATGGCGACGCCGGTGCCGGTGGCATAGGCGCCCACGTTGGCCAGCGTCTTGATGCGCAGCGCAAGGATCTTTCCGTCGGCATCTAGCGCGAGCTCGGCCCGGGCCTCGATGTCGCGGCCGTGCGCGCTGGAAAGAAATTCTTCGCTGCGCTCGGCCACCCACTTCAAGGGGCGCTTGACCTGCAGCGCGGCAAACGCAACGGCAATGTCCTCGGGATAGGCGCCGGTCTTCATGCCGAAGCCGCCACCCACGTCGCCCACCACCACGCGCACCTTCTCCTTCGCGAGGCCGATGGCGGCGCACACGGAGTCGCGCACGCCCGAGGGCATTTGCGTGCTCATGCGAATGGTGAGGCGGTCGGTTTCGCCGTCGTAGGCCGCAAGCACCGAGCGCGGCTCGATGGTCAGCGCGACGACGCGCTGGTTGACCACGTCGAGCGCCACCACATGGCTGGCCTTTGCGAAGGCCGCAGTTGCAGCGTCGCTGCTGCCGTGCTTCATTTCGGCGGCAATGTTGCCGGTGGCTTCGTCGCACAACTGCGGCGCGCCACTGGCGGTGGCGCTCGCGAGATCGACCACCATGGGGAGCTCGTCGTAGTCGACCATCAATGCCTCGGCGGCATCGCGCGCCTGCTGCACGGTTTCGGCCACCACCGCCGCCACCGCCTCGCCAACGAAGCGCACGCGCTCGTGTGCCATCGCAAGGCGCGGCGGGCTGGCGCAGTCGCCGCCATCGGCGCGCTTGAAGCCGGCGGCGCCCGGCATGGGCTGCACACCCGCTTCAGCCATTTCGGCGCCCGTGATCACGCGCAGCACGCCGGGCATGGCGGCGGCGGCGGCTGTGTCGACAGACACGATGCGGGCATGCGGATAGGGAGATCGCACAAATACGAGATGCGCCTGTCCAGGCAGCGTGACGTCGTCGGTGTAGCGGCCTGCGCCGGCCAGCAGGCTCTCGTCTTCAAGGCGGCGAACCGCATGGCCGCTACCGAAACGCGTGGGGTTGGATTCAGTGGTCAACGTGGTCCTTTTGGGCTGGCCTCCGCAAGGCAATGCCGGCCTGGCGGTCCGCTATGGGTCTGTTGTGATGTTCCTGTGCGCTGTTGCACAGGGAGCCTGTGTCTCGCAGGCCGCAATCGTTTGCGAACCGCTGAAGAATGGCCATTTTCACCCATCCGGATGAAGCTCGCCACGAAGCCGTGTATACCTACGGCATGCAACAACTGCCCTGGCTCGAACCCGGCGAAGCACTGCCCGACCCAGCCTCTGCCTGGGGTGAGGCCGATCCCGTTCCCGGCCTGCTTGCGGCCGGCGGTGCGCTCGATGTGGATACTCTGACGCAAGCGTATGGCCGGTGCGTATTTCCGTGGTTCAGTGAAGACCAGCCGATTCTCTGGTGGAGCCCGGACCCGCGCATGGTGCTGCAGGTGGCCGACTTCAAGCTGCACAGGTCGCTGCGCAAGACCCTGGCGCGGTTTTCACAAACGCCGGGGTGCGAGGTGCGGATCGACCACGATTTTGGCGCCGTCATCAAGGCCTGCTCGCAATCGCCGCGCGTCGGCCAGTCGGGCACCTGGATCGTGCCGGACATGGTGAATGCGTACCTCGCGCTGCACCAGGCAGGCCACGCGCACAGCGTGGAAACCTGGATCGATGGCGAGCTTGCGGGCGGGCTCTACTGCGTGGCGCTCGGGCGGGCGGTGTTCGGCGAATCGATGTTCACCCGCCGCCCGGATGCCTCGAAGATTGCGCTGGCCGCGCTGGTGTGCCTGTGCCGACGGTTCCAGGTAAAGATGATCGACTGCCAGCAGAACACCTCTCACCTGGCCAGCCTGGGAGCGCGCGAAATGTCGCGCAGCCGCTTTGTGGCGCACGTGTCCAATGCCCGCCGGCAAGAGGGGCCACAGTGGCATTTCGAGCCCGTATACTGGGCAGAACTCCTTTCCACGCGACCCTCTCAATCGACGTGACGCACCTCAAGGATCTTCCGCTTCACACGCTGCAGTTCTACGCGACGGCGCCCTATCCGTGCAGCTATCTGCCGGATCGCCAGGCCCGGTCGCAGGTGGCCACGCCCAGCCACCTCATTCACAACGACGCCTACTCCGACCTGGTGCTCAGTGGTTTCCGGCGCAGCGGAATGTTCACCTACAGGCCGTATTGCGACGGCTGCCATGCCTGCATACCGCTGCGCGTGCTGGTCAACAGCTTTCGGCCCAGCCGCAGCCAGCGCAGGGCTGTCAAACAGCACAAGGACCTGCATGCGCGCGTGCTCAAGCTGTGCTTTGTGCCCGAGCACTACCAACTCTATCTTCGCTACCAGAATGGCCGCCATGCCGGCGGCGGCATGGACCACGACAGCATCGACCAGTACACCCAGTTCCTGCTGCAGAGCCGGGTCAATTCGCGGCTAGTCGAATTCCGCGAGACGCTGCCCGACGGCAGCGCGGGCGCATTGAAGATGGTGTCGATACTCGACGTGCTGAACGACGGCATTTCGGCCGTCTATACCTTCTACGAGCCCGGCGACAGCGCGGGTTACGGCACCTACAGCGTGCTGTGGCAGATCGAACAGGCCCGAAAACTCGGCCTGCCGCACGTCTACCTTGGATATTGGATCGAAGGCAGCGCCAAGATGAACTACAAGGCTCGCTTCAGCCCCCATGAAGTGCTGATCGACGGACACTGGCAGGCGCCGAGCGATTTCACAAGGTAAAATGGCGCCCGGTCCACACCGCATCGCGCCATGAGAAAAATCCAATCCGACGTTCCTGCCGTTCCAGTCATCCAGGTGATCGAGCGCATGTTCGCGCTCATCGACGTGCTCGCCTCCCGCGAGGAAGCGATTTCGCTGAAGGAAATCAGCGAAAAGACCGGGCTGCACCCCTCCACCACGCACCGCATCCTCAACGACCTTGCAGTCGGCCGCTTTGTCGACCGGCCCGAAGCCGGCAGCTATAGGCTTGGCATGCGGCTGCTGGAGCTGGGCAACCTGGTCAAGGGCCGGCTCAACGTGCGCGACGCGGCACTGGGGCCAATGCGCGAGCTGCACAAGCTCACCCAGCAGCCGGTGAACCTCAGCATGCGGCAAGGCGACGAAATTGTTTATATCGAACGCTCTTACAGCGAGCGCTCGGGCATGCAGGTGGTGCGCGCCATTGGCGGCCGCGCCGCACTGCACCTCACCTCGACCGGCAAGCTGTTCCTGGCGGCGGACGATCCGCAACGCGTGCGCAGCTACGCCACGCGAACCGGCCTGGCGGGCCACACGCGCAACAGCATTACCCAGTTGCCTGCGCTCGAGCGCGAGCTGTCGAAGGCACGCCAATACGGCATTGCCCGCGACAACGAAGAACTGGAGCTGGGGGTGCGATGCATGGCTGCCGGCATCTACGACGACCAGGGCAAGCTGGTGGCGGGCCTGTCGATCTCCGCCCCGGCAGACCGGCTGGACGAGGGCTGGTTGCCCAAGCTGCAGGCCACGGCCAATGAAATTTCGGGAGCGCTGGGCTACAAGGACGCTGCCTCGGCGTCTGCTGCTCCAGGCGCAAGCGGCAACGGCTCTTCAGCCGCTGCCTGAGTCGTTCAGCCGGCGACCTGGTAAGCCGCGTTGCTGCGCGCGGCTGCCGGCGAGCCGGTGGAGGCATGCGTTGCCTCGACCCAGCGGCGCACCCGCTCTGCATCGGCAATGCGGCTGAACTTGCCGGCCGAATCCAGGAACACCATGATGAGCTTGCGCCCGGCCACCTTGGCCTGCATTACCAGGCACTGGCCGGCCTCGGAAATATAGCCCGTCTTCTGCACGCCAATTTCCCAGTCCGGGCTCTTCACGAGGCGGTTGGTTGTGTTGAACTGCAGCACGCGGTTGCCCACCTCGACCTGGTATTCAGGCGAAGTGGAGAGCGAGCGCACCGTGGCATCGGAATAAGCGGCGTTGACGAGCAGCGCCAGGTCCTGGGCGCTCGACTGGTTGCGGCTCGACAGGCCGGTGGGCTCCACGTAGCGCGTGTCCTTCATGCCGAGCATCTTTGCCTTGGCGTTCATGATGCTCACAAAGGTTGCAAGGCCACCCGGATAGGTGCGTCCCAGTGCGTGGGCCGCGCGGTTTTCGCTCGACATGAGGGCCAGGTGCAAAAGCTCGCCGCGCGACAGCGTGGTGCCCACGGTAAGGCGCGAGCGGCTGCCCTTTTCGGTGTCGACGTCATCCTGGGTGATGGTGATGAGTTCGTCGTTCGGAAGATGGGCTTCGCTGATCAGCAGGCCGGTCATCAGCTTGGTGAGCGACGCAATCGGCAACACCGCATGGTCATTCTTGCTGAACAGCACTTCATGCGTGTCCTGGTCGATCACGAGCGCAACGCTCGATTTGAGGTCGAGCACGTCGTCGGTTCCGTGCAGGCCCGCCAATTGGCCGAACGACTGGCGCGCCGGCGTTTCGACACGAACCACCGAACGGCGTTGCACTGCAACCACGGTCTTGCCGTTCTTTTGGCGAATGGAGGCCACCACATTGCGGCCACCGCGAACAACCTTTTCGCTACGGTCGGCCTTGCGCGGCGCCTTGGCCGAGCGCTTGACTTCTACTGGCACCGGCCCGGCGGCCTTCCTGGCCGTGGACGTCTTGGTGGCAGCTGTTTTTTCCTTTTTGGCGGCCTGTGCACCGGGCAGCAAAAACGCCGTGGCGCAGAGCGCGACGGCGATGAATTTGACTGCGGGCAAGAACCGCTGGCTGGAAACTCGGCGGGGGCGGGTTTCGGGCATTTAAAACTCTCCAGCGGCAAAATGAGAACCGCAGTGTATCGAAATCAAAAAAGGCACGCAATATCAGTTACTTGCGTCCTTTTCTTCACTCGAATCCAAGGATCACCCGTAAACCTAACCTTGTGCCGCCACTCTCTCAGCTTGGCTCTGTAACTTGTTGAGAGCACTCAAATAAGCTTTGGCCGATGCGACCACGATGTCGGGGTCTGCGCCAACTCCATTCACTACCCGCCCTGCATTTTGTAACCGAACTGTAACTTCTCCTTGGCTTTCTGTCGAGCCACTGATGGCATTAACCGAGTAAAGCACCATCTCGGCGCCACTTTTTACAAGCGACTCGATAGCCTTGAGTGAAGCATCAACCGGGCCATTGCCATCGGATTCGCCGGTTACTTCCTTGCCCTGGACGGTAAACACGACCTTGGCCTGCGGGCGCTCGCCGGTTTCGCTGTGCTGGGAAAGCGACACAAAAGCAAACTGTTCATCAACGTGCGCCAGCTCTTCCGCGCTGACGAGCGCAAGGATGTCCTCGTCGAAAATTTCGGACTTGCGGTCGGCCAGTTCCTTGAAGCGCAGGAACGCGGCATTGATGTCGGCTTCGCTCGCCATTGTCACGCCGAGATCCTGCAACCGCTGCTTGAAAGCGTTACGCCCGCTGAGCTTGCCCAGCACGATCTTGTTGGCCGTCCAGCCCACGTCTTCGGCACGCATGATTTCGTAGGTGTCGCGCGCCTTGAGCACTCCGTCCTGGTGAATGCCCGAAGCATGCGCAAAGGCATTGGCGCCCACCACGGCCTTGTTGGGCTGCACCACGAAGCCCGTGGTCTGGCTCACCATGCGACTCGCCGCCACGATGTGCCGGGTGTCGACATTCAGTTCGAGCCCGAAGTAATCCTTGCGGGTCTTCACGGCCATGACGATCTCTTCGAGCGAGCAGTTGCCCGCGCGCTCGCCCAGGCCGTTGATGGTGCACTCGACCTGGCGCGCGCCGCCGATCTTCACACCCGCCAGCGAGTTGGCCACGGCCATGCCGAGGTCGTTGTGGCAATGCACGGACCAGACGGCCTTGTCGCTGTTGGGCACGCGCTCGCGCAGCATCTTGATGAAGTTGCCGTAGAGCTCGGGAATGGCGTAGCCCACGGTGTCGGGCACGTTGATGGTGGTGGCGCCCTCGTTGATCACGGTTTCGAGCACGCGGCAGAGAAAGTCGGGGTCGCTGCGGTAGCCGTCTTCGGGGCTGAACTCCACGTCTCCCACGAGATTGCGCGCAAAGCGCACGGCTAGCCTGGCTTGCTCATGCACCTCGTCCGGCGACATGCGCAGCTTCTTTTCCATGTGCAGCGGCGATGTTGCAATGAAGGTATGGATGCGCCCGCGCGCCGCGCCCTTGAGTGCTTCGGCGGCCCGTGAAATGTCGCGGTCGTTGGCCCGCGAGAGGCCGCAAATCGTCGAATCCTTGATGGCGTTGGCAATGGCCCTGACGGCCTCGAAGTCGCCGTTCGAACTGGCGGGAAAGCCCGCCTCGATGACATCGACCTTGAGCCGCTCGAGCTGCTTGGCGATGCGCAACTTCTCGTCGCGCGTCATCGAGGCGCCGGGCGATTGCTCGCCATCGCGCAAGGTGGTGTCGAAAATAATGAGTTGATCGGTCATCGTGGACTCCTTTGTTCCTTTTGGTCGTTTCGCACCTTGCGCGCGCGGCGGCGGACAGCGTCAGGCGAGCTCAACCACCGATTGTGCGCTGTGCGCGCCCCGGCTCCGGGCCCGCTGCACGCCAGAGACCATGGCCTTGAGCGAAGCCGAGATCACGTCCGCATCGATGCCGACGCCGAACAGCGTCTGGGCCTCGTCAACGCGCAGTTCGAGGTACGTCACCGACCTGGCATCGGCGCCCGCGCCAATTGCATGCTGGTGGTAGTCCATCACGCGCACGCTATGGCCGGTGGCCTTGCTCAGCGCCTGCGTGAAAGCGTCGATCGGCCCGTTGCCGCGGCCTTCGATGGCGCGGACTTCACCGTCCCACGGCAGGTTGCCGCGCAGCACCACGGAGGCGCTGGCGCCCTCGCCTTCTTCCTCGAGCACCCGGTGCTGCAGCGCGTGAGCGGCTTCGATGCCGTATTCGCGAACGAACAGTTGCCAGAGGTCTGCCGCGGTGAGCTCTTTACCCGCCACGTCCATCACGCGCTGCACGGTCTGCATGAACTCCATCTGCAGGCGGCGCGGCATTTCAAGCCCGTACTCGCTCTCGAGCAGGTACGCCATGCCGCCCTTGCCCGACTGGCTGTTGACGCGAATCACGGCCTCGTAGCTGCGGCCCACGTCCTTCGGATCGATGGGAAGGTAAGGCATGTCCCAGATGTCGCCCTCTTTTCGCGCTGCAAAGGCCTTCTTGATCGCGTCCTGGTGCGAGCCGGAGAACGAGGTGTAGACCAGGTCGCCCACATACGGGTGGCGCGGGTGCACGGGGATCTGGTTGCAGTGCTCGACCGTCGCGCGAATTTCGTCGATGTTCGAGAAGTCGAGGTCGGGCGAAACGCCTTGCGTGTAGAGGTTGAGCGCAACGTTCACAAGGTCGAGATTGCCGGTGCGCTCGCCGTTGCCGAAGAGACAGCCTTCGATGCGCTCGGCGCCGGCCATGAGCGCCAGCTCGCCCGCCGCAGTGCCCGTGCCGCGGTCGTTGTGCGGATGCACGCACAGCACAATGGAATCGCGCCGCGCCAGATTGCGGTGCATCCACTCGATCATGTCGGCAAAGATGTTCGGCGTGGAATGCTCGACCGTGGTGGGCAAGTTGACGATGCACTTGCGCTCGGGCGTCGGCGCCCAGACTTCGGTGACCGCATCGACCACGCGCTTCGAAAACACGACATCGGTGCCCGAGAACATTTCGGGCGAATACTGAAAGGTCCACTTCGTTGCCGGCTGCTTCGCGGCAAACTCGTTGAACATGCGCGCATGGCTGCTGGCGAGCTCGACGATCTGGTCTTCGTCCATGCCGAGTACCACGCGGCGCATCACAGGGGCCACCGCGTTGTAGAGGTGAACGATGGCGCGCGGCGCGCCTTGCAGCGACTCGAAGGTGCGCGCAATCAGGTGGTCGCGCGCCTGCGTCAGCACCTGGATCGTCACATCGTCGGGAATGCGGTCTTCCTCGATGAGCTTGCGCACAAAGTCGAACTCGATTTGCGAAGCGGAGGGAAAGCCGACTTCGATTTCCTTGAAGCCGATGGCCACGAGCGTTTCGAACATGCGCATCTTGCGCGCAATGTCCATCGGCTCGACCAACGCCTGGTTGCCATCGCGCAGGTCCGTCGACAGCCAGATGGGCGCCTTGGTCAGCACGGCATCGGGCCAAGTACGGTCCTTGAGGCCGATCGGGGCGAATGCGCGGTATTTGGCTTGAGGTTGCTTGAGCATGTCGATTTCTCTGGATGGTTGGTAATCAACCAGCAACCCCAAAAACAAACGGCCCGTTGCTGGTGCGAACGGGCCGTGGTGAGGGATTTGCGCGTGCGCTACCGTCTCCGCCCGTGAGGGAGGGCTAGTAGGGCCAGCAGCGAAATCTTGGTCATGAGGGTTTCGAATGTAGCACAAGCCGCGGTCAGTTATGCAAGCCCCGCTCGTCCGGCTCTTCGGTCGAGGTGCTGATCACGCTGGCCTGCTGCCCCTTGGCCTTGCGCCACGCATAGACCACATAGCCACTCAGGCCGTACGCCACGAACAATCCGAACAGCACCGTTGGCGGGTGGATGTTGATGACCGCGATGCCCAGGGCGATGAGCACGATCACCACGAACGGCACGCTCTTTTTCATCTGCACGTCCTTGAAGCTGTAGAACGGCGCATTGGTGACCATCGAAAGACCTGCGTAGAGCGTGAACGCGAAGGTGATCCACGTGATCTGCGTCCACGAGAGGTACAGCACCTCGCCGCCCCGCTTGCCCCATTCGGTCATGAGCCAGATGAATCCGGCCACCAGCGCGGCCGCAGCGGGCGACGGGAGCCCTTGGAACCAGCGCTTGTCGACCACGCCGGTGTTGACGTTGAAGCGTGCGAGGCGCAGTGCCGCGCATGCGCAATAAACAAAAGCGGCAATCCAGCCCCAGCGCCCCAGCCCCTTGAGCGACCATTCGTACGCGATGAGCGCGGGCGCGGCACCAAAAGACACCATGTCGGACAGCGAATCCATCTGCTCGCCGAACGCACTTTGCGTGTTGGTCATGCGGGCCACGCGGCCGTCCAGGCTGTCGAGAATCATGGCGGCAAACACGCCGAGCGCCGCAAGATCGAAGCGCCCGTTCATCGCCATCACAACCGAATAGAAGCCGCCGAACAATGCGGCAAGCGTGAACAGGTTCGGCAGGATGTAGATGCCCTTGCGGCGCTTGCGCGGCGGCACTTCGTCGGGAACTGTGTCGTCATGCATTGGGTTTGCCTCCGTCCCTCATGGGCACTGCGCGAGCAGCTACCCATTCGATAGCATCTTGATCTGTGAATCGCATGGGTTCGCAGTGTAGTTCAGGGCCATGGTTCGCCCCTTCATGAAAAAGGCCACCCCACGGGTGGCCCTCGGGAAAACAGGCGCCGCAGCGCCCGCTTCATTTGCCTTCGGATCAGTTGCGGGTCTGGTCGACCAGCCTGTTCTTCTTGATCCAGGGCATCATCGCGCGCAGCTTTTCGCCGACGACTTCGATCTGGTGCTCGGCGTTCAGGCGGCGGCGGCTGATCAGCGCGGGCTGGCCGGCAGCGGCTTCGAGCACGAAGCTCTTGGCGTATTCGCCCGTCTGGATGTCGCGCAGCACTTGCTTCATGACCTTCTTGGTCTCGTCAGTCACGATGCGCGGGCCCGTGACGTACTCGCCGTATTCGGCGTTGTTCGAGATCGAGTAGTTCATGTTGGCGATGCCGCCTTCGTAGATCAGGTCGACGATGAGCTTGAGCTCATGCAGGCATTCGAAGTACGCCATTTCGGGCGCGTAGCCGGCTTCCACCAGCGTTTCGAAACCGGCCTTGATCAGCTCGACCGTGCCGCCGCACAGAACCGCTTGCTCGCCGAACAGGTCGGTCTCGGTTTCTTCGCGGAAGTTGGTCTCGATGATGCCGGCCTTGCCGCCGCCGTTGGCGGTGGCGTAGCTCAGCGCGAGGTCACGCGCCTTGCCGGTCTTGTCCTGGTGCACGGCCACGAGGTGGGGCACGCCGCCGCCTTGCGTGTAGGTGCTGCGGACGGTATGGCCGGGAGCCTTGGGCGCCACCATCCACACGTCGAGGTCGGCGCGCGGCTGCACGAAACCGTAGTGCACGTTGAAGCCGTGCGCGAAGACGAGCGAAGCGCCTTCCTTGATGTGCGGGGCCACGTCGTTCTTGTAGACGTTGGCAATCTGCTCGTCGGGCAGCAGGATCATGACGACGTCGGCCGCCTTCACCGCGTCGGCCACTTCGGCGACCTGCAGGCCGGCCTTGCCGACCTTGTCCCACGAAGCGCCACCCTTGCGCAGGCCGACCACGACCTTGACGCCGCTGTCGTTCAGGTTTTGCGCATGCGCGTGACCTTGCGACCCGTAACCGATGATTGCGACCGTCTTGCCCTTGATGAGGCTGAGGTCGGCGTCCTTGTCGTAGTAAACCTTCATGATGCGTCTTTCCTATTTAATCTCTGGCACCCCCAGGGCGGGGGTGCCTTCACTCACAGTTGGCCGGAGGGATTCCGGTCCTTCATTTGATGGTTGATCGACACGAGGTTGTCGTGAATGCGAAACAGCAGGATCAGCAATTCGCTATAGACGCGAACCATGATCGCGCCGAAAACGAGGATGCCGATGGCAGCCAGAAAGCGCCCCTGGAACAGCGAAACGACCGTTGCCGCGAGAACGCCCAGCAATCCGAGGAAGTACAGAATCCGAATGATGATCGGTGTCACCATCTTCTCGAAACCCAGCAAATCTTGCATTACCTTCTCCTCATGTGTTGATTTAGAACATTGAAACTGAGGGGATCTTCACCCCCTACACGCGCAGGATGCGCTCGCCGCGCCCGATGCCGCTGGCACCGGTGCGGACAGTCTCGAGGATAGCGCTACGGTCGATTGCTTCCAAGAAAGCATCGTTCTTGCCGTGGTCGCCGGTGAGTTCGATGGTGTAGCTCTTGTCCGTAACGTCGATGATGCGGCCGCGAAAAATCTCGGCCATGCGCATCATTTCTTCGCGTTCCTTGCCCACTGCGCGTACCTTGACCATCATGAGTTCGCGCTCGGTATAGGCGCCTTCAGTCAGGTCGACGACCTTGACCACTTCGATCAGGCGGTTCAGGTGCTTGGTGATCTGCTCGATCACGTCGTCGGAGCCGGCGGTGACGATGGTCATGCGCGAGAGGCTCGCGTCCTCCGTCGGCGCCACGGTGAGCGATTCGATGTTGTAGCCGCGGGCCGAGAAAAGGCCCACCACGCGGGAAAGAGCACCGGGCTCGTTTTCCAGCAGCACTGCAATGATGTGTTTCATGTTTGCGCGACTCCTCTTTTCGCCGCCCTCCCCCGTGCACGGTAATGCGCGGGCTTGGCGGGCAATAGATTCGTCGTCAGTAAAGTTAAAAGCGAATGCGCCGACGATCAGAGATCTTCGGAGCCCAACAGCATTTCGGTGATGCCCATGCCGGCCTTGACCATCGGGAACACGTTCTCGGTGGGGTCGGTACGGAAATCCATGAACACGGTGCGGTCCTTGAGCTTGCGCGCTTCACGCAGCGCCGGCTCCACGTCTTGTGGACGCTCGATCAGCATGCCGACGTGGCCGTAGGCCTCGGCAAGCTTCACGAAGTTGGGGAGCGCATCCATGTAGCTGTGGCTGTAGCGGCCGGAGTATTCGATCTCCTGCCACTGGCGCACCATGCCAAGGTAGCGGTTGTTGAGCGAGCAGATCTTGATCGGCGTGTTGTATTGCAGGCAGGTCGAGAGTTCCTGGATGCACATCTGCACCGAGCCTTCACCGGTGATGGTGAACACTTCCGAATCGGGCTTGGCGAGCTTGATGCCCATCGCGTACGGAATACCGACGCCCATGGTGCCCAGGCCGCCCGAATTGATCCAGCGGCGCGGCTCGTCGAAGCGGTAATACTGCGCGGCCCACATCTGGTGCTGGCCGACGTCCGACGTGATGTACGTGTCGGCGTCCTTGGTCATGTTCCAGAGGGTTTCGACCACGTACTGCGGCTTGATGACGTCCTTGTTGTCGCGGTCGTACTTGAGGCAGTCGCGCGAGCGCCAGGCCTCGATGGTCTTCCACCAGTCGGACAGCGCGCCGGCGTCTGGCTTGGTGGTGCTCTCGCGGATCATCGAGATCAGCTCGGTGAGCACGTCCTTCACGTCGCCGACGATCGGAATGTCGACCTTCACGCGCTTGGAGATGCTCGAGGGATCGATGTCGATGTGGATGATCTTGCGATCGTTCATCGCAAAATGCTTCGGATTGCCGATCACGCGATCATCGAAGCGCGCGCCCACGGCCAGCAGCACGTCGCAGTTCTGCATGGCATTGTTGGCCTCGATGGTGCCGTGCATGCCCAGCATGCCAAGGAACTTGCGGTCGCTCGCCGGATAGGCGCCCAGGCCCATCAGCGTGTTGGTGACCGGGTAGCCGAGCATGTCGACCAGCGTGCGCAACTCGTTGGTGGCGTTGCCCAGCAGCACGCCGCCGCCCGTATAGATGTACGGGCGCTTGGCGTTCAGCAGCAGGTTCAGCGCCTTGCGGATCTGGCCGCCGTGACCCTTGCGCACGGGGTTGTACGAACGCATCTCGACCTTGTCGGGATAGCCTGAATAAGGGGTCTTCTTAAACGAGACGTCCTTGGGCACGTCCACCACCACGGGGCCCGGACGGCCGCTGCGTGCGATGTGGAAGGCCTTTTTGATCGTCATGGCCAGATCCTTGGGATCCTTGACGAGGAAGTTGTGCTTCACGATGGGGCGCGTGATGCCCACGGTGTCGCACTCCTGGAAAGCATCGAGGCCGATGGCGGCGGTGGGTACCTGGCCCGAGATGATCACCATCGGGATGGAGTCCATGTACGCGGTGGCGATGCCGGTGACCGCATTGGTCAGCCCGGGGCCGGAGGTAACCAGTGCCACGCCCACTTCGCCGGTGGCGCGCGCATAGCCGTCGGCCGCATGCACGGCTGCCTGCTCGTGGCGTACCAGCACGTGCTGGATGGTGTCCTGCTTGTAGAACGCGTCGTAGATGTACAGAACCGCGCCGCCCGGATAGCCCCAGATGTACTGGACGCCTTCGGCCTGCAGTGCCTTGACCAGCACTTCAGCGCCCATGAGCTCTTGCGTTTGATTGCCGGCGCCAGAGGACGCGGCTGCTGCGGAGATGATCTCCGCCTTTGAGATTTCCATGATCAACCTTTGCGTTTTTTCGGGAACGAAAAACCTTGGGTGCCCCTTGCCAACCCTTGTGGGGTCGCGCCAGGACTTGAGGCCAAAGCCATGAGCGGACTGATGTTCCGCCGGACCGTGACCCGTTTGCCTTTTGACTTGCAATGCGAATTATGACATCGATGCGCCGGCCTTCGCGCGAAAACCGCGACCAAAAGGCAGGAAGGCATAATCCGCGGCGGAAAACATCAGCGCTTCCAGACACCCTATTCCCACGCGGCGCCCCACGGCGCCCCCTCTCGCTTGGCCACTGAACAAGAACTTTCCGACTTTCTGAAGAGCGTCGAACGGCGCGCTTTCAAGCGCTCGGTCTATCACGTGCGGGACGAGGAAGCGGCTCTCGACATCGTGCAGGACAGCATGATGAAGCTGGCGCAGCACTACGGAGACAAGCCGCCGGAAGAACTGCCCATGCTGTTCCAGCGCATTCTTTCGAACTGCACGCTCGACTGGTTCCGCCGGCAGAAGACCCGGCGCGCCCTGTTCTCGAACCTGGGCGACTTCGAAGCCGCCAGCGACGACGGCGATTTCGATCTTCTGGAGAACTTCGTCTCTCCAACCGACTCAAGGGAGACGGAGAGCGCCGAGGACACGACCCGCCGCGCCCAGGTGTTCCACGAAATCGAAGAACAGATCGCAGCTCTGCCGGGTCGTCAACGAGAGGCTTTCCTGATGCGTTACTGGGAAGAAATGGATGTGGCGGAGACGGCCGCTGCAATGGGCTGCTCCGAAGGCAGCGTCAAAACCCACTGTTCGCGGGCCGTGCACGCCTTGAGCAAAGCGCTCAAAGCCAAGGGAATTTCGCTATGAACACTAAGGTTCCAACCTCTTCTTTTGCCGCCGAAGATCAATTCGGCCAGCGAGTGGCTGCGCGGCTGTCTGCGGGCAGCCAGGAGCTGCCGCATGACATCGGCGAGCGGCTGCGCGTCGCGCGTGCCCAGGCCGTGGCAATGCGCAAGCAGGCGCCCCAGCTGCGCGCGGCATCAACCGTTATCCAGTCGGGCAATGTGGCCACGATGGGTGGTGGCTGGTGGACCCGCATCGGTTCGGTGGTTCCGCTGATCGCGCTGGTTGCCGGGCTGATCACCATCAGCGTCATGCAGGACGAAGACCGCGCGAGCGAACTTGCGGAAGTCGACGCGGCCCTTTTGACCGACGACCTGCCTCCGGCTGCCTACACCGATCCCGGATTCGCCCAGTTCCTCAAGTCGGACGGCGCTTCGGACTGAGGCCCGCCGAACGAACGAATGCGACGCTTCTCCGTTTTCCGCACCTCCACACCCCGCCCGATGCGCCCGCAAACGCCGGGCGCCGTCGTTTGGGCGAGTGCAATCGCCACGGCGGTCTTCACCCTTGCAGGCCTGACCGGCCTGCCACCGGCCAGCGCTCACCAGCGTTCCGAGTCGCCCAAGGCCGGTGCCGACGCCGCGCAGGCCGCCCCAACGTCGGCCTCGCACCCCTCGGTCTCGAAAGCGGCCCCGGCAACCAAGCCATTCTGGAACGAGCTCACCGCCGAGCAGCAACAGGCGCTGCAGCCGCTGGCATCGCACTGGCACACCTTGAGCACGGCGCACAAGCGCAAATGGCTGGCACTGTCACGAAACTACGCGAACATGTCGGCCGATGACCAAACCACCCTGCACAGCCGCATGATCGAATGGGCAGCCCTGAGCAACCAGCAGCGAGCCCAGGCGCGCCTCAACTTCGCAGAAGTGAAAAGCGTGCCCGCGGACGAACGCAAGGCCAAATGGGAGCAGTACCAGGCGCTGAGCGAAGAAGAAAAGCGCCGCCTCGCGGAACGTGCCCCCG
Organism: Variovorax paradoxus; assembly: GCF_029919115.1. Taxonomy (NCBI): domain Bacteria; kingdom Pseudomonadati; phylum Pseudomonadota; class Betaproteobacteria; order Burkholderiales; family Comamonadaceae; genus Variovorax; species Variovorax paradoxus. Next base: position 1,967,124 of record NZ_CP123990.1, on the reverse strand, counting down.
CCAAACCCCGCGGCGCCGCCATTCCGGTGCGCCCCGTGCCCGCCCAAAAACTGGTCACCGTTCCGGCGGTGACTCCCTCCGGCCAGCACACGCCGCGCATTCTGCTGGCGCCCCCGGTTCCCGTGGCCGCGTCCGCCACGGCCCCGCCGACCGCCATCATGGTCACTTCGCCGCCAGAGCGCGCTCCGGCCATTGCGACCATTCCCTCTTCTGCTCCAGCCACGCCCTCCGCGCCGGTTCCACCCGAAGCGCAGGTGCCGATGCCTTCGGCCCCCTGAACAAGATTTCGATGGTTCCCCCCTCTCCCGAAGTTTCGGAATCGAATTCCCCTTCCTCTCCCGCAGACTCTTCGAGCAGCGCTCCCCTTTCGATAGTGCCCGGCCTGCGGCGCCGCATGGCGTGCTGGCTCTATGAAGGCATGCTCCTGCTCGCGGTGGTGTTCGTGGCAGGCTGGCTGTTCAGCACGCTCGGCCAGATGCGAGACGCCATGGATTCCCGCCGGCACCTGCTCCAGGCCTTCCTCTTCGTGGTGTTCGGCGTCTATTTCGTCTGGTTCTGGGCTCGCGGCCAGACACTGGCCATGAAAACCTGGAACATCCGCATCGTCGACCTGCACGGCCGTCCCGTGAGCCAGCGCCGGGCCTTGGCGCGCTACCTGCTGAGCTGGATCTGGTTCCTGCCACCCCTGGTAGCCATCGCACCTTTCAAGCTTTCGGGAGGAGAATCGACGGTTCTGATCTTCGGATGGGTCGCCGTCTGGGCATTGCTGGCCCGCTTCCACCCCGAGCGCCAGTTCTGGCATGACGCCTGGGCCGGCACGCGGCTCATCACCTCCAAGCCAATGAGCCGCCGATGAGTGCCTTGCCCAAATTACCCGATCCCGCCGTCAATCCGCAAAAAGCCCGCAAGGGCTTCGAGCGCGTTTGGCACGCCACGCTCATCTCGCTGCACGGCCTTCGCGCGGGCTGGAGCGAACCGGCCTTCCGCCAGGAAGCCATCATCGCCATCGTGATGATTCCGACCGCCTTCTGGCTCGGCCGCGGCTGGGTCGAAGTCGCCCTGCTGGCCGGCAGCGCCATTCTGGTGATGATCGTCGAACTGCTCAACACGGCGGTCGAAGCCGCCATCGATCGCATCGGCCCCGAATGGCACGACCTTTCCAAGCGCGCCAAGGACATGGGCAGCGCCGCCGTGCTGCTGTCGCTCACCTTGTGCGGAGGCATCTGGCTCGCAGCCCTGTGGCAGCGCTTTGCGTCATGAAAGCGCCTGCCGCACGAGGCATGATTGCGGCATGAATCCTGAATTTTCGATCTGTGTGTATTGCGGCTCGCGTCCCGGCGAGCGCGTTGAGTTTTCCAAGGCCGCGGAAGCCGTCGGGCAATGGATTGGCCAGCATCGCGGCCAGCTGGTCTACGGCGGCGGGCGCACCGGCCTGATGGGCACCGTGGCCGAGGCCACCCGCAACGCCGGCGGCCGGGTGGTCGGCATCATTCCCAAGGCGCTGGTCGACCGCGAGCTGGCCAACACGCTTTGCGACGAACTCCACGTGGTCGACACCATGCATGAGCGCAAGGCCATGATGGGCGAGCGCGCCGATGCCTTCATCGCCCTTCCGGGCGGTATCGGCACCTTCGAGGAACTGTTCGAGATCTGGACCTGGCGCCAGCTCGGCTATCACGACAAGCCGACCGGCATCCTGAACACCGCCGGCTACTACGACGGCCTGCTGGGCTTCCTGGCGCACAGTGTGCGCGAAGGATTCATGGGCGAATGGCAGATGGAACTCATCCGCACGGGCACCGACCCCACTGAACTGCTCACCGCGTTGCGGGCCCAGGTGCCGCTGCATCCCCGCAGCGACCGCCTGGCTGAAAACCTGTAGCCGCAGCCCAACTGGCGCACGGCCCTTCTTACACGGCGTTTTCGTTCTCTTCGCCAGTTCGGATACGCACGATGCGCTCCACTTCGGTGACGAAGATCTTCCCGTCGCCGATCTTGCCGGTGCGGGCCGAATTGACGATGGCTTCGATGCAGCGTTCCACGTCGCCCTCGTTGACGACCACTTCGACCTTCATCTTCGGCAGAAAATCGACCACGTATTCCGCACCACGATAGAGCTCGGTGTGCCCCTTCTGGCGCCCGAAGCCCTTGACTTCGGTCACCGTGAGGCCTGTAACACCCACTTCGGCCAGCGCTTCGCGCACGTCCTCGAGCTTGAAGGGTTTGACGATGGCGGTGATCTGCTTCATGGTTTTTGCGCTCCGGCGGTTTCGTTGAATTTGCTGGTGATAGGGTAACGCCAATCTTTGCCGAAGCTGCGATGGGTGACCCGGATGCCCACTGGCGCCTGGCGCCGTTTGTATTCATTGATCTTGATGAGCCGCGCAACCCGCTCGACCACCGCGCGTTCGTATCCCGCCGCAATGATCTCGTCGATGCCCTCGTCGTCCTGCATGTAGCGTGCCAGGATGCCGTCGAGGATGTCGTACGGCGGCAGGCTGTCCTGGTCGGTCTGGTCGGGCCGCAGTTCGGCGCTGGGGGGCCGCGTGATGATCCGCTCGGGAATCGGCGACGCGCCGGTGCCGTACGGGTCATGGGCATTGCGCCACCGGGCCAGCGCAAACACGGTGGTCTTCAGCAGGTCCTTGATGACCGCGAAGCCGCCCGCCATGTCGCCGTACAGCGTGCAGTAGCCGGTGGCCATTTCGCTCTTGTTGCCGGTGGTGAGAACAATCGAGCCGAACTTGTTCGACAGCGCCATCAAGAGGGTGCCGCGAATGCGCGCCTGGATGTTTTCCTCGGCCGTGTCTTCAGGCAGGCCCCTGAACTCATCAGCGAGCGCGCCCTTGAACGACTCGAAGGTGTGCTTGATCGAAATTTCGTCATAGCGCACACCCATGCGGTTGGCCATCTCTCGCGCATCGATCCAGCTGATGTCCGCCGTGTACGGCGAAGGCATCATGACGGCGCGCACCTTGTCCTTGCCGAGCGCATCGACCGCAATGGCAAGCACCAGCGCTGAATCGATGCCGCCCGAGAGCCCCAGGATGGCGCCTGGAAAGCCGTTCTTGCCGATGTAGTCCCGCACGCCCAGTACCAGTGCATTCCACAACTGGGCCTCGGCATCGCGCGGCGGCGCTATTGCTCCCGGCTCGGCCACGAAGCCGATGCCTTCGCCGCCCTGCGACGGCCGCACCAGTTCCATGAAAACCAGTTGCTCCCTGAAGCTCTCCGCCTGCAGGGCCAGGGCGCCGTCGGAGTTCAGGGCGAACGACGCTCCGTCGAACACCACTTCGTCCTGTCCGCCGACCAAATGCGCGTAGACCAGCGGCAGGCCCACGGCGCGGGCGCGGTCGGCCATGCGCGCGACGCGTTCGCCTTCCTTGCCCACGTGGTACGGCGAGGCGTTGATGACTGCCAGCACCTCGGCGCCGGCCGCGCGGGCCAGTTCGGCCGGTTCGTCGAACCAGGCGTCCTCGCAGATGAGCAGGCCCACCGAGACCCCGCCGGCCTCGAACACGCAGGTGCCCTGCCCTGGCGTGAAATAGCGGCGCTCGTCGAAGACCTGGTAGTTGGGCAGTTCGCGCTTGGCGTAGGTCTCGAGAATGCGCCCTTCCGTGATCACGCTGGCGGCGTTGTAGCGCATCTGCACCGCCACAGAACGGCTGCGCAGGCTTCCGCCGGTCGGATGCCCCACCACCACAACCATGTCTTTGAGACCGGCCAGCGCAGCGGCAATGCCTTTCACGGCATCATCGCAAGCTTCGGTAAAGGCGGGCCGCAGGAAAAGATCCTCCGCCGCATAGCCGGCAATCGAGAGTTCGGGCGTGAGCAGAAGACGCGCACCCTCTGCGTAGGCTTGCTGCGCGGCATCGACAATTTTTTTCGCATTGCCGGCGAGGTCGCCCACCACAAAATTGAGTTGCGCGACGGCGAGCTTGAGCGTCATACGGAAGGAAGAAAAAGGCTTGAACGATTATGTCATTCGGGTGATGGCATCGCTGTCGGACCTGAACCCGAAAGCATGGAACGCGTTGCTCGACGCCGAGGTGCAGTCCTCGCCTTTCATGCGCTACGAATACCTTGCGGCGCTCCACGAAAGCGGCAGCGCCTCGCCCGAAAGCGGTTGGACACCGCAGTTCGTCACGCTCTGGTGCAACGATGAATTGCAGGCCGCCTGCCCGGCCTACATCAAGACCCACTCGTATGGCGAATATGTCTTCGACTGGGCTTGGGCCAATGCGTATGAGCAGCACGGGCTTGCCTACTACCCCAAGGCGGTGGTGGCGGTGCCGTTCACTCCGGTGCCGGGCGCGCGGCTCCTGGCGCGCGATGCGCACAGCCGCACGCTGCTGGTGCAAGCACTGGTGGTCTGGTGCAAGACGCAGGAACTCTCTTCGCTGCACCTGCTGTTCGGCTCGGACGCCGACATTGCCGCCTGCACCGAAGCGGGCCTCATGCTGCGCAACACGGTGCAGTTTCACTGGACCAATGCAGCCCCGGCGAGCGTCGACGGACCCAGGCCATACACGGATTTCGAGTCGTTCCTTGCCAGCCTCTCCCACGACAAACGCAAGAAGATCCGCCAGGAGCGCCGCAAGGTGGCCGAGGCGGGCGTAACCTTTCGCTGGTCTCGCGGCGCCGACATCGCTTCGGCCGATTGGGATTTTTTCTACCGCTGCTATGCGCGCACTTATCGCGAGCACGGCAATCCGCCCTACCTTTCGCGCGATTTCTTCCAGCGCATGGCCGACACCATGCCCGAAGCCTGGCTGCTGTTCGTCGCGGAGCGCGAGGGCAAGCCGATTGCAACCAGCCTGATTGCGCTCTCCACACACGGCGACGGCGCGCCGGTCGCCTATGGCCGCTACTGGGGCGCCATCGAACGCGTCGATTGCCTGCATTTCGAGGCTTGCTACTACCAGCCGCTGGCCTGGTGCATTGCGCATGGCGTCGGGCGCTTCGAGGGCGGCGCACAGGGGGAACACAAGATGGCGCGCGCGCTGATGCCGGTCAAGACCACCAGTGCCCATTGGCTGGCACACCCGGCGTTTGCCGATGCGGTCGAGCGCTTTCTCGAGCGCGAGGGCGAAGGCATCGGCAACTACATGGACCACCTGGGCGAACGCAGTCCGTTCAAGGCCGGTTGAAGAGAGCCGGACGGCGGCCGGCCTGCCGCCACCAGGGGCTGCTATAAACGCGCCCAATATCCAACAGCAGAAAGAAAATAGATGCCATTCCTGGGACTGGGGCTGCACATCCTCATTGCGCTGTTTTTCGCGGTGCATGCAATGCGCCACGGCAAGCAGATGTACTGGCTCATCATTCTCTTCAGCTTCCCTGTGCTGGGCAGCATCGTGTATTTCATGGTCGAGTACCTGCCCGCCTCGCGCTTGCAGCGCACCGCGGGCAAGGTGGCGAATGCCGCCATCGGCTTCATCGACCCGGAGCGCGAGTACCGCGCGGCCACCGAAGCCTACGACCTCGCTCCGACGGCCCAGAACAAGCTCCGCCTGGCCAAGGCCGCACTGAACAAGGGCCAGGCTGCGGACGCGGTCGGGCACTACCGCGATGCCCTGAAGGGTCCGCTTGCTTCCGATCCGGAGTTGCAATTTGGCTTGGCCAGCGCCCTGCTCGCCGCCGGCGGCCCGGCTTCCGGGCGCGACGCCCTGCAGGTGATCGAGACTCTGCGTGCCACGCGAGACGACTACCGCAAGGACGAGGTTGCCGTGCTCACCGCCCGCGCACTTGCCGCCGACGGGCGCCATGCCGAAGCACGCGAGTCATTCGAGGCGGCGTTGAGCCGGTACAACACCGTCGAGGCCCGCGCCCGCTACATTGCGTGGCTGGCCCAGCAAGGCGATGCGGCCAGTGCGCAACGCCAATGGAGCGAACTCCAGCAGGCTGCACGCCACTGGAACTCGCACGCCCGTTCCGTCAACCGCGATTGGATGCGGCTGGCCGGAGACGCGGTACAGGGCTGAGGCAACGCCTTCCGGCGCCCGCCCTGCACCGAGCCGATTACTTCTTGTAGGCGGCAATGCCGTCGATCACTTCCTTCTTGGCGGCGTCGATGCCTTCCCAGCCCAGCACTTTGACCCACTTGCCGGCTTCCAGGTCCTTGTAGTGCTCGAAGAAATGGCTGATGGCCTTCAGGCGCATCGGGTTCACGTCGTCCACCGACTTCCAGTGGCTGTAGATCGGCAGCACCTTGTCGGTGGGCACGGCAAGCACCTTGCCGTCCACGCCGGCTTCGTCTTCCATCATCAGGATGCCGAGCGGACGGCACGGCACCACCACGCCGGGCAACAGCGGGTACGGTGCAATCACCAGCACGTCGACCGGGTCGCCGTCGCCCGAGAGCGTCTGGGGCACGTAGCCGTAGTTGGCCGGGTAGTACATCGCGGTCGTCATGAAGCGGTCGACGAAGATCGCGCCCGATTCCTTGTCGACTTCGTACTTGATCGGGTCGGCGTTCATCGGGATTTCGATCACGACATTGAAGGCGTCGGGAATATTCTTGCCGGGGGAGACTTTGTCGAAGGACATGACGTTTTCGAGTAGTTGAAAAGTATGAGAGGAGATGGGGACAAACCCGGAGTTTACTTTCCGTGTCACGGCACGGTCGCACGCGTTCCTGTATTTGCCTGTAAATTGCACCCGTTGGCCAATCGGCTCCGCACTTCGGTGCAGCGAGCTTCGAGGAAGCAACGCGACGGAAAACCTGGGTCCCGTACGCGTTGCGCGCAGGACCCATGCTGTCCGTCTCCACAAGTCACAACGAACGAATGGAGAAGCAAAGCATGATCGGCAACACCCCCCTGATACTCGCCATCGTCTGCGGCCTTGTGGCCGTCGGCTACGGTTTCTGGGCCCGAAGTTGGATTCTCGCCAAGGACCCGGGCAACGCCCGAATGCAGGAGATAGCGGCGGCCATCCAAGCCGGCGCATCGGCCTACCTCGCCAAGCAGTACACCACCATTGCGGTGGTCGGCGTCGTGCTGGCCATTCTCATCGGCATCTTCCTGGATGCGACCACGGCCGTGGGCTTCGTGGTGGGCGCGGTGCTTTCGGGCGCCTGCGGCTTCATTGGCATGAACGTGTCGGTGCGCGCAAACGTGCGCACCGCTCAGGCGGCCACCCAAGGCATCGGCCCGGCGCTGGATGTGGCGTTTCGCGGCGGTGCCATCACCGGCATGCTGGTGGTCGGGCTGGGCCTCCTGGGCGTTTCGGTCTTCTACTGGTTCCTGGCGGGCAACGGCAAACTCACGCCGGACCGCAGCCTTTCGGCCATTCTCAACCCGCTCATCGGCTTTGCCTTCGGCTCATCGCTGATCTCGATCTTCGCGCGACTGGGCGGCGGCATCTTCACCAAGGGCGCCGACGTGGGCGCCGACCTGGTGGGCAAGGTCGAAGCCGGCATTCCGGAAGACGATCCGCGCAACCCGGCCGTGATTGCGGACAACGTGGGCGACAACGTCGGCGACTGCGCCGGCATGGCGGCCGACCTGTTCGAAACCTACGCAGTGACGCTGATCGCCACCATGGTGCTGGGCGCGCTCATGGTGGCGGCGGCGCCGGTCAATGCAGTGCTTTATCCGCTCGCACTCGGCGGGGTGTCGATCATCGCGTCGATCGTCGGCTGCTTCTTCGTGAAGGCCTCGCCGGGCATGGTCAACGTGATGCCGGCGCTCTACAAGGGCCTGGCGGTGGCGGGCATCCTGTCGCTGATCGCTTTCTGGTTTGTCACGAGCTGGATCATTCCGGACAACGCCATCGCCCCGAGCGGCAGCCAACTGAAGCTGTTCGGCGCTTGCTTCGTGGGCCTTGCACTCACTGCGGCGCTGGTGTGGGTTACCGAGTACTACACGGGCACGCAGTACAAGCCGGTGCAGCACATCGCGCAGGCCTCGACCACGGGCCATGGCACCAACATCATCGCCGGCCTGGGCGTCTCGATGCGCTCCACGGCGTGGCCGGTGATTTTTGTCTGCATCGCGATCCTGGCTTCATACGCGCTTGCAGGCCTCTACGGTATTGCGGTGGCTGCCACCTCGATGCTGAGCATGGCAGGCATCGTGGTTGCGCTCGACGCCTACGGCCCCATTACCGACAACGCCGGTGGCATTGCCGAGATGAGCGAGTTGCCCGACAGCGTGCGCGCCATCACCGATCCGCTCGATGCCGTCGGCAACACCACCAAGGCGGTGACCAAGGGCTACGCCATCGGATCGGCCGGCCTGGCCTCGCTGGTGCTCTTTGCCGACTACACCCACAAGCTGGAAAGCTTCGGGCTGGCCATCAGCTTCAACCTGAGCGATCCGATGGTGATCGTCGGCCTCTTCATCGGCGGGCTGATCCCCTACCTGTTCGGCGCCATGGCCATGGAAGCCGTGGGCCGGGCGGCCGGCGCGGTGGTGGAAGAAGTGCGCAGGCAGTTCCGCGACATTCCCGGCATCATGGAGGGCACCGGCAAGCCCGAGTACGGCAAGGCCGTGGGCATGCTGACCGGCGCGGCCATCAAGGAAATGATGATCCCGTCGCTGCTGCCGGTGGTGGTGCCGATCGTCGTCGGCCTGCTGCTCGGCCCCAAGGCGCTGGGCGGCTTGCTGATGGGAACCATCGTCACGGGCCTGTTCGTCGCCATCTCGATGTGCACGGGCGGCGGGGCATGGGACAACGCCAAGAAGTACATCGAAGACGGCCACCATGGCGGCAAGGGCTCCGAGGCGCACAAGGCCGCCGTCACCGGCGATACCGTGGGCGATCCCTACAAGGACACGGCCGGCCCCGCGGTCAACCCGCTGATCAAGATCATCAACATCGTCGCGCTGCTGATCGTGCCGCTGGTGGTCAAGTTCCATGCGGGCGATGCGGCGGCAGCCATGCCGCACAAGGTGGAGGCGCCAGTGGCAGTCACCGCCCCGGCGGCTCCCGCCGCCTCCGCCACGCCGCCTGCACCGGTTGCATCGGGCGCCGTGAAATGAAAGCCCATACCTGATGCCTTCCACGGAAAGACTCGAGGCCTTCATTGCAGCCGTCGAAAGCGGCGCGCATGCCAAGGCCATCGAAAACTACTACACCGAAGACGCGACCATGCGTGAGAACCAGGCCGAGCCCCGTCGCGGCCGTGCCACGCTGGTTGCGCACGAGCAGGCGATGTTGGAACGAACCGAGTCCGTCGTTTCGACCTGCGTGCGCCCCGTGATCGTGAACGGCGACCACGTGGTGATCCGGTGGGTGTTCGATTTCCGCTTCAAGGGCGGCAAGACCATGCGCATGGAAGAGCTCGCCTGGCAGCGCTGGGCTGGCGACCGCATCGCCGAGGAAGAATTCTTCTACGACCCGGCGCAGGCCAAGCCGGCCTGATCGCCCTGCGCTAGCTGAAGCTCTCGGCCGCCACTGCCCGTACAAGGCGTGTGGCTGGAGCCACCAGCTGGCCCAGGCTTCCAGCCTGGTCTTGCTCGATGGCCTGGAGCACCAGTTCGTTGATGCCGCCCACCACCGTCATTGCCATTTCGCTGGTGAGGTGCGCCGCTGGCCCTTCTTGCGAACCGCCACCGTTGATGGCCAGTTGAATGAAGCTGGCGATTTCGTCGTTCACCCGGCGCCGCGCCGCAAGACCCGGCATGCCGAGGCCCAGAATCTCGACGAACAGCGTACGCAGCAGCACCGGGTCCTGCGCAAGGTAATCGAAATACGCGCTCATGGCCCGCTCCACCTGCGCGTGCCAGGGCTGCGCCGGATCGAAGGCCTCGCTGACCGCGCGCAGCGCCAGTTTGCTGGCAGCCTCGTACAGCGCAATCAGGCATTCCGCTTTGGTTGTGAAGTGCTCATAGAACGTGCGCCGCGAAACCGCTGCTTCGCGGACGATGTCCGCAATGGTTGTTTCTGCGTAGCCCTTGGCAGCAACCGCGCGCGCCATGCCCTCGAGCAACCTTGAATAATGCTCGTGGACCGCATCCCCGGAAGGGTCGGCAAGGGCTGGTCTTTCAATCGCGACACTCATGAAGGTACATTTTCCTACGCCTTGGTACTTGACGGTACCAGCCGGTATGCTCATTATTCAGGCAAGTGGTACCCGCGTGTACCAAAATGCTTGCCAGAGGATATTTCCGATGACCGACCTTGTCGTGCGCCGTCTCCTGATCGATCTGCAAACGCCCTTCATCCGCAACTGGTGCGGGGGCGATGCATTCTCCACCGCCTTCTTCAATGCGTTGTCGATGAGCTTTCCATTCGGCGAGCAGTTCTTCATCGATGCCGTGCGCGACACCGTGGCCACGCTCCCGGCAGAGGCACAGGAAAAGTATCGCACCCAGGTGCGCGGCTTCATCGGCCAGGAAGCCACGCACCGCCGCATTCACTCGCTGTTCAACGGCCACCTCGAAGCCCAGGGCTTCAAAGACGGCTGGACACCGCGCGCCGCCAAGCGCATGGAGCTGATGGAGGGTGCCGACCCCCGCCACGCACTGGCTGTTACCGCAGCTACGGAGCACTTCACGGCAATGTTCGCCGAGTGGCTGCTCGCCCACCCTGAAGTGCTCGACCGCGCCGAGCCGCGGCTGCGGACCATGTGGCTTTGGCATTGCGCCGAAGAGCTGGAGCACAAGTCTGTCGCCTTCGACATCTACAAGGCTGCCGGAGGTTCAGACCCATGGCGCACCCGCTGGTTTCGCCGGGTCACGGTCATGTTCCTGGGCGACCTGCTGCGCCAGACCGTCGACAACCTGCGCCATGAAGGCCAGTTGTGGAAGTTGGCAACGTGGAAGAGCGCCGCGCACATCCTGCTGAGCCGAGACGGCCTGCTGAGAGGAAACTGGCGGGCTTGGCACAGCTACTTTCGTGCAGACTTTCACCCTGCGCAGCAAGACAGCAGCCTTTCAGCGCGCTGGCTCGAAAACAACCGGGCGCAATACACGGCTGTAGGCGCGGCACCCGAGGCGGCCGCAGCCGCTGTTCAGTAGAAGCTGGCCCGGTGCGTGGGAGGGCTCGCGGCAGGCCGGTGGTCGGGCCGCATCGTCAAGTCGTGCAAGGTGTCGAAGTCCGAAGGAGCATCTGGAACGCGCATCACGGCTTCCAGTTCGTTCAGTGAGGCAACCCATTTGCCCGCGGCCGACTCCGCAGGCTCATCGTTGGCGAAGGTACCGTCGCGGATATACAGGGTTTCGTTGTCGGGGCGTTCGTCGTGCAGTTCGATCAGGCGCGCAATCGAGAAGTTGTACGTCACCAGCTTTTCGCGCGTGTTGCGGTCCTTGCCGCCGCAATTGAACGAGCCTTCTGCCGCAATCACGATGCACGAACCCTCGACGCCGCTGTCGACGTGGCTTCCGGTGCGCCAGATGGCATTTGGCAGCCGCACACGCACCTTGTCGATCACCAGGTCGCGCTGTTTGTTGAGGCTGCCAAGAGGAGGAACCAGCGAACGCAACTGCCGAAGGCGCTCGGCAAAGATGTTGTCCATGAAAAATTCGACGTGGTGCGTGGCGCTGCCGGATGAGCGCTTGACCACCTGCATGACAACATGACGTGATTTATTCATTGCAGGTCCTTCCGCACGGTCGCCCAACGCTGGGCGCCTTGCCTATACAAAATCATTGCGTCGAGTAAATTAGAACTTTTTATTGACTGCAATTACTTGCATCAATTGTGTCTAACTGTATATCGAATACCGCAAATAGGGAAGGAAATCTGCACCGCCGGTGCTCGGGCATGTCGCCAAAAAGACGCTCGGACGTGGCAGCCGAGCGCCGCCAGCTTATTCGAGCGACTCGTCGAGCGCCTTGCAGGAAGGCGCACAAACGGTTTGCGACTTGCCAAGCACCTGGCGGGTGCGCAGTTGCGACCGCACGCGGTGCTTGCCGCACATGAAGCAGGACATGGTTGCCCCGCTGAAAGACGCGGATGCGCGGAACGGGGATCCCGGTGCTTTCGACTTGTAACGCAAGCCATCGGCCACGACGGCAGTCTTCACCTCAGCTTTGGCCATCGGCTTTGTCCTTTTTGGGTTCAGTATTTCGCATGGCGCGTGCAATAACGTCTCTGGCGCGGACTTCGGCTGCAAGCGCCGCGTCCAGCGCCGAACGGCACAGGCCGGCGTGTTGATAGTTGAGATTTTCGTACACCTCGGCAGCCGCCGGATAGGCATCGAGCAAACGGCCCAGGTCGGCGCCTGGTTCCACGTCGCTGAATTCATGCACAAGGTGCTCGACCACCGAGCGGTACTGCTCCGCGCCCACGGGAACGGTGCTGTGCTCGAGCCGTTCCAGCAGTTGAGCCAGCACGTGGGTCACTGCCAGATCGGTCTTGGGAGACGGATTTTGGGTCGTGTTCATGGAGTCCATCTGGGGGCAGCATACGCTTTATGCAAGTGCCTCCTCCCGTATGGGGGTTGGCTCAGCCGCTGCCTCATGCGCAGCCTGCATTCGCCGGAGCAGGCTGTGCAGCATTTCGGTCGAGAGCCCATGGATGACCAGCCGATGCCCCGCCCGAAGCGTTGAAAGCGGCACCAGCGGGTGCTTGTTGTTCACCAAAATGAGGTGTTCGGGCGCTCCCAGCACGGTTGCCGCGTAAATGCCGATGGTTTCGTCGAGCTGCAGGGAGTTGGCGGCGCGCCAAAAGTCGTTATCGGTCAACATCAACTGGTAAAGCGGCGTAAAAAGCTCAATTGAACTCTGCAGATCAAGAAAATTGAGCTTACTGCGCGGCATGTCCGAAAGCCGCAACCCAGGGTCCTTGATCATCGAAAAATCGACATTCACCGCCTTGCCGAGCATGAGACCCTGATCGCGGAGCGCCTGGTTCAGGCGGATCACAAAATTGAAGAGGTTCAGGTCGTGCTTCAGGAACATCTCATCCCTGAGCGCATCGATGTCCGCGGGCTCCAGCGGCGAGGTACCCACCGGCACTGGCGAATTGCGGCCAATGAAGCTCAGCACCTGCGAGCCCAGATGGAAGTGCCGCAGGATCAGCCAGTTCGCCTCCGGCGAGACGAAGCGCTTCAGACCCCAGGCCAGGAGGTTGTGCAGCAGCTTGGAGTGCGACCAGTTGCGCGGCACGAACACCTTCACCACCTGGATCAGGATGATGGTCAGCCGCGCCAAGGGCCGCAGGAACGGCAGCAGGTACTGGCGCGAGCCCGAGCTCGAGTCGGCCAGCCAAGCCGCCTTGACCTCGTCGGGCAGTGGCGTGCTCTGGTCGAGGTAGAGCGCGAGCCAGGGGCTGGGGTCGCGCTCGTCGTGTCCCTGTGCAAGAAAATCAGGCGTTCGGCTCATGTGACATTCGCTCCGTGATGTGCTGAAACTGCATCAGGTACAGCGCGGCCGTGTGGCGCGCCGTGTCGATGATCTGACGGGCTGCGCGGCCCTGCCCTTTGGCATCTTGGCCATCCTTGCCCGCTTCCACAGCCATCACCATCTCGACTGCGGCGAGCCAGCGGTTCAGGTGGTTCTCGTCGTTGTGGCCGTGGTATTCGAGAAAGCGGAACGCATCGGGCGGCAGCTTCAGGCCGGCCTTGATGAGCGGCAGCAAGGCCGGCACGATGCGCTGCCCGGTGCCCTCGATGATGTAGATCGCGCCCAGAAGCCCGATGGGGTCGCGCGTGGCGGCCAGGCCATGAAGATAGGCGTTGAGCGCCTCCCCGCCGGGGTTGCGCCGCAGGTCGCCAATCTCGGCCACGGTACCGCCAGCCTTCCGGTAATCGCTGAAGAGAATGTTGAAATCGTCTTGTTCCTCGCCCGCATGCACGTCGATCAGCGCGGCCAGCGCCTTGTATGGGCCGGTCAGCGAAGCGGCGCCTTCGCGCATCCAGCGGCTGCCTTCGCGCACCTGCGGAACCCACTGCTCCATCCAGTTCAGGTAGTCGGGCAGCGCGAAGCGGCGTTCGCGGATCTGGCGGATCAGCGGCGTACGCCAGACGTTGGATCGGTAGTCGTGCCAGATGCCGGCCAGCTCGGTCAGCAGCGCGCCCAGGCCTTCAGGCGCGGCGGCGGGATCGTGCGGCGGCGCAATCGCCAACTCGTCATCGGCGGGCGCGGTTTCGGCAGCCGCGCGTGGGCTGGACACCGCCTGCACGGGCGCATCCGCCGCCTCGACCTCCAGCAGCATGTAGGCGGCCATGAAGCGGCCCGACTCCGGCACGTAGCAGAAGATCTGTTCACCGGGCCTCAGCGTCTTGGTGTGCAAGAACTCCGACAGCATGATCAGGATCGACGCCGCACCGGTGTTGCCGCGCCAGGCAAGATTGCTCCACCACTTCTCGCGCGGAATGGCGAGGTCGGCCTTGGTCATCAGGTCTTCGACCACGGGAATGAATTTTTCCGACGAGTAGTGGCACAGGAAGTGATCGACCCGCTTCGGATCGACCCAGCCATCGCGCACCAGCGTCGCGTATTCATGAATGCCGATGTCGAACAGGTGCGGCAGCAGGCGAATGTCTTGCCGCAGCGACAAGGCGCCGGCTGCTTCCGCCTCGGCCCAGGAGCCGTAGTCGAGATGGCCGCGCGTGCGGTCTTCGGTCAGGCCCAGTTGCATGCACACCGGGTAGTCGCCCGAGAACGCGCGCTGGTGCACCCATTTCAGCCGCAACCGCAACCCGGCGTTGCCCGCGAGGCCGGGCGTGCCGTCGGAGAGCAGCAGCGCGCCCGCGCCGTCGGAGAGCATCCAGCGCAGGAAGTGCGAATCGAAGTCCGTTTCATAGCCGCGCGCCGCGAAACGCGATCGCTTGAAAAGCCTCGAGGGCATTTCGCTGGCCACCGCAAGCGCGCTGCGGTGCGCGCCCAGCTCGATGCCTTGCGCGGCGGCCTGGATGGCCGACACGCCCGCGGCGCAGATGCCGTGCACCGACAAGGTCTCCATCGGCGCCGCCGCCAGTTCGCCCTGGATCATGTTGGCAAAGCCGGGCATGAGCGTGTCGCCGCCCGACGAACCGCTGGCCAGCAGCGACACGCGCGAAAGCTCGGCCCCGCCGCGCTGCAGGCAATCGCGAATCGCGCCCGCCGCGAGCTGCGCGTTGGTTTCGCGCGTTACGCCTTCCTCGTCGATTGCGTAGTGCCGAGTGAGGATGCCGTTCTCGGCCAGGATGCGCCGCTTGATGCGCTCCGACATGCGATTGAGCGGCGCAATGAATGCGTCCATGTGCTCGTTGGGAATGGGTTCGCCCGGCATGTAGTAGCCGGCGCTCTCGATGTAGACGCGTTGAAATGGAACAGGCATGGTTCAGTGGATTGAAGACTTGGGCGGCACGGAAGGCACAGGTGACATCAGCGAGCGGCTGCGAAAACGCGGCCACAGTGCTCCCAGCACAAACACGCGAACCATGTAGGACACCAGCCCTTGCTCGTTGAGCGCGGGATCGACCTGCGCGCGGTAGCGCGTGCGGTGCAATTGCGTGAGTTCGGACCAATGGACATGCGGGTTCTCGTGATGTGCGGTGTGCAGGCCAATGTTGAACAGCAACGGGTTCACGAGCCCTTCGAAATTGCGCGCGTAGTTCAGGCGGGTACCCGCGGTATCGCGCCGCGCCTCTGCCTCCGGCACGGGCCTGCGCCCGTCCGCATGCGCGTGCTGCAGATAGTTGGTGGCCAGCAGCCAATGCAGCCCATGCAATTGCGGCACGATCACGAGCAGCAGCGCCTTGCGCCAGTCGAGCAGCAGCAGCGCGCTCCAGCTGCCGAGCCACAGCGCGTACTGCGCCATGCAATAGCGCCAGGGCCCCGGCCGATGCCTGCGCAGCCGCCCGAGCCAGCCAAAGAACACGGGCATCAGCACCCACACTGCCTGGAACGGATGCAGCAGGTAGCCGCGCAAGTGATTGGTGTCGCCGCCGAAGCGATAGGTGCGCGCCACGTCCCGCGGCCCGTGCCGGTGGCGATGGTGGTTGGCCACGTGCGCGGGCCAGAACACAAAAGTCGGGTGCCCTTGCAGCAGCGTGATCCAGAAGTCGGTCACCCGGTTCATGCGCCGCCCGCGCCACATGCGCAAGTGCACGTGGTTGTGGTGGATCACGCCCACGCCCAGCGTCAGAAACAGCATCAAGCCATAGAGCAGCACCGCAAAGCCATGCACCCACTGCCATGCCGCGAGCGCCGGAAGCGCCATCAGGTACGCAAGGCTCTGCCAGTCGCGCCAATGGCGCAGGCCCGCCGGCCGGCGCGGCGCCTCAGGCGGGGGTGCCATGCTGCTGTCGGCGTTGCTGCTTTTCTTGAAAAGCCTGGAACTGCGGCTCGGCCGCGTCGGCGGCTATGCGTGTGCCGAACAACCGGTCCATGAACGTGAACTGGAAACCGTAGTTGCCGCCATGGCAGGCGTGGTGCAGATGGTGCCGGCGGCTGGCGGCAAACCAGTGGCTGTAAGACACCCCGGGAAAGAAGTCGTAGTTCGAATGACCGATGCTGTTGAAGAACAGGCTGAAAAGCGGCACCGACGCAAGCGACCAGAAACTGAAGTCATGCAGCAGCATCGGCAGCAGGATCACGTTGCCGAGCATCACCGCCTCGATCGGGTGAAAGCTGTACGTGGCCCAGGGCGTGGTCACCACCGACCGGTGATGCGGCCCGTGAAAGCGCCGCAACCAGCGCATGTGCAGCACGCGATGGTTGAACCAGAAATGCACGTCGTTCCAGACCGCGAGCACCACGATTTCAAGCGCGACTTGCCGCCAGCCCGCATCGGCGTCGAGCCGCGCCCAGCCCAACTGAAGCAAGCCCCACGGAAACACCATGCCCAACCCGAAAACCAGCACCGAAACGCCCGACTGCGTCAGTTCGCGGCGCAGCTGCCCCGGCTGCAGCGGGCGTGGATCGAGCACCCGGCCGATGCCGAGCGCCGGCAGCGCCCGCCGGGTCAACAGCCAGTTGAGAGCGCCGAACCCCAGGTAGATCGAGCCGAAAAACGCCAGCCCCCAGCACATCACCTGGAGGGCGGACAAATTTGTAAAGGTTTGCGCCATCCCCCGAGGCTACAGCAGCATTTCGGGAACCAGGGGCGCAATGATCAGGTTATGGAGCCGCTGAAAGAAAGTCGACTCCGGTTCCGAGGTCAGGATGACTTCCTTCTCTCCGTCGCTCGTGAGCCACTGCAGCGTGCCGGTGTCCTTGGCAAGGCGCAGGCGGTACGAGTTCTGCAGCTTGCTGATGTTGATGACACGCAGCATTTCGCGCGCCAGCTGGGGGCTGTCGACCACCAGGCCCATCTCGGTGTTCTGGCTTGCCGAACGTGGGTCGAGGTTCATCGAGCCGATGAAGACCCGCGTCTTGTCGATGGCGGCTGTCTTGGAATGCAGCCGCCCCAGCGACTTGCCGAACATGCCGAAGCGCTCGCCCGCGGTGGTGCGCTGCGGGCTCAGTTCGTACAGGTCGGCCCCGCCCTTGAGCAGCCGCTCGCGGTAGCGCGCGTAGCCGGTGTGCACCAGCGGCTCGTCGTTGGCGGCCAGCGAATTGGTGAGCAGCGTGAGCTTGACGTTGCGCTTTGCCAGGTCTTCGAACGCTGCCATGCCGCGCTCGCCGGGGACCAGGTACGGAGAGGTCAGGTCGACCTGGACCTTGGCGTCCATCAGCAGCGTCCAGACCTGCATCGTCACACTGGTGGCAATGGCTTCGTCCGCCGTCATGGTGGTCGGCTTTGTCGGGGGGTCAGCGATGGCGCGGGCCTCACCCCACAGCAAGCCCATGCGGCCGCCGTCGAGCTCTTCCGCAATCGGCCCGTAGCCCAGGATGTCGGCGGGCGGAAGCACGATCTTCGGCGGCGCCGCCGCCATGCCGATCCACGCGTCGAAATCCGCGGTGGTCGGCATCCGGCCGCCCTCCCCCTTGACGATGTCGGCAATGGGCCAGACCTGCTCGCTGTTCCAGTAGGCATCGAAGATCGACTCGAGCTGCGGCAACACCTTGCCCACCACCAGCGCGTCCATGTCGATGAAGTTCTGCGCCTCGCTCAGCACAAAATATTCGTCGGCAATGTTGCGCCCACCCACCACCGCCATCACCCCGTCGGCAATGAAGAGCTTGTTATGCATGCGGTGGTTGAGCCGCCCTATTTCGAGCGGCGACGCGGCAAAGCGCGAAAGAAAGCCGTTGCGTCCGCAACAAAACGGGTTGAACAGCCGCACGTCGACGTTGGGCGTTTCGGAAAGCGCCAGCAGCAATTGCTGGCTCTTCACCGTGTAGAGATCGTCCACCAGCAGCCGCACCTTCACGCCGCGGGCTGCCGCCTCGCGCAGCGCGCGCATCAGGAGGCGCCCGGTGGCGTCGTTCTCGAACTGGTAGTACTGAACCACCAGCGAACGTTGGGCGCGCTCTGCAAGCTGCACGCGCGCGTCCAGCGAATACACCCCGAGCGGCATCAGCCGCAAGCCCGAATGCTCCCCAGGCGGCGTCGAGGCCGCCACGATCTTTGCGAGCGTGGTGGAGGAGTCGACCGCTGCCGCCGTCACCGCCGCCCGCTGGCGCGCCGGGGGCAAAGAGCCGCAGGCCGCCAGGGACGCGATCACCACGCCCGCAAGGCAGATCCGAAAAAGTCGAGACCAGGCATTCATGATGGTAGACCGGTGGTCCTCTTTGGTTTTCTTCAACGATGCCATGGATAGCCCGCCGGTTTCATCCGGCCTCCTTCTTGATTTGCTCGCCCATCCTAGAATTCGCTCAACACCCGCTCGGAGTTACACCATGGCAAGACCGATCCTCTCACGCATCGCACTGATGTCGGTCGCGGCGCTTGTGGCGCTGCCCGCCAGCGCCGCCCTCGACATCGGCGATCCGGTACCCAAGTTCACAGCCAATGCCGCGCTTGGCGGCAAGACATTCCGCTATTCGCTGGCGGAGGCCTTGGCCAAGGGGCCCGTGGTGTTGTACTTCTTTCCGGCGGCCGACTCCAGCGACTGCTCCATCGAAGCCCATGCTTTCGCCGAAGCCGTCGACCAGTTCGCCGCGCTCGGCGCCACCGTCATCGGTGTTTCCGCGGACGACATCGACACCCTCTCGAAGTTCTCGGTCAAGTCGTGCCAAAGCCGTTTTCCCGTGGCCTCGGACGAAGCGAAGACCGTGATCAACGGTTTCGACGCCCTCATGCAGACGCGGCCTGACTTTGCAAACCGCTTGTCCTATGTGATTGCGCCGAACGGTACCGTGGCGTATTACTACCAGAACCTGAACCCGGACAAGCACGTGGAGCGCATGCTCAATGCGGTTCGGGCGCTGCCCCGGCCGGGTTCGCCCAGGTAGCAAGCGCGCGACGGCGGGTTTGCTGCGCTTCGCGCAAAATCCCGTTCCATGCAACTCAACTTCATCGCCAACGCCGACGTCCCGTCTTCCTCCGGCCGCACACTGCAGGTGCTCGACCCTTCCGACGGACAGCCCTTCGACGAAATCCAGCGCAGCAATGCCGCCGACATCGACTCCGCGGTGCGCGCGGCGCGCGATTGTTTCGAGGGCACCTGGCACAAGGTAAGCGCCGCCGACCGCGGCCGCCTGCTCTACAAGCTCTCGCAGAAGATCGCCGAACACGTCGATGAACTGGCGCTCCTGGAGCAACGCGATTGCGGAAAGCCGGTGAAGCAGGCGCGCGCCGACGCAGTGGCGCTGGTGCGCTATTTCGAGTTCTATGCCGGCGCCTGCGACAAGCTGCACGGCGAAACCATTCCCTACCAGGACGGCTACAGCGTTTTCACATGGCGCGAGCCGCACGGCGTTACGGGCCACATCATTCCGTGGAACTACCCGATGCAGATTTTCGGGCGCAGCGTGGGCGGGGCCCTCGCGGCCGGCAACGTGTGCGTGGTGAAGCCGGCCGAAGACGCCTGCCTTTCGCTGATCCGCGTGGCGCAGCTTGCAGCCGAGGTCGGTTTTCCGGCCGGTGCGCTCAACATCGTGACTGGCTACGGCCACGAGGTGGGCGACGCGCTCGCGCGGCATGAAGGCATCGACCACATCAGCTTTACCGGCAGCCCGAAGATCGGCACGCTCATCCAGCAGGTGGCGGCCGAGCGGCATTGCCCGGTCACGCTCGAGCTCGGCGGCAAGAGCCCGCAGATCATCTTTGCCGATGCCGACCTCGACGCGGCCATTCCGGTCATCATCAACGCCATCGTGCAGAACGCCGGGCAGACCTGCTCGGCCGGCTCGCGCGTGCTGATCCAGCGCGGCATTTACGAGCCGCTGCTCGAACGCCTCGGCCATGCCTTCGAGGCCCTGCGCGTCGGCCCCGCAGCCATGGACCTCGACGTGGGTCCGCTGATCCGCCAGACCCAGCAGCAACGCGTGTGGGATTTCTTGAGCGACGCCCAGGTGGCCGGCATTCCGATGGTGGCCCACGGCGTCGTGGTCGACGAAGCGCCCGAAACAGGCTTCTACCAGGCTCCCACACTGCTGCGCGACGTGCCGGTGAACCACCGCCTCGCACAGGAAGAAGTGTTCGGCCCGGTGCTTGCCGCAATGCAGTTTGCCGATGAGGACGAAGCGGTGGCGCTCGCCAACGCGACGCAGTTCGGCCTTGTTGCCGGCATCTGGACAGCCGACGGCGCGCGCCAGTTCCGCATGGCCAAGCGCGTGCGCAGCGGCCAGGTGTTCATCAACAACTACGGCGCCGGCGGTGGCGTGGAGCTGCCGTTCGGTGGGGTCAAGTCGTCGGGCTACGGACGCGAAAAGGGCTTCGAAGCGCTCTACGGTTTCACCACGCTCAAGACCGTCGCCATCAAGCACGGCTGAAGGCCCGGCCACGGCGGCCGGTCACCCCAGCGCCGTGTCCAGCAGCATCATCAGCACGAAGCCGAGCATCAGCCCGCTGGTCGCAAAGCTTTCGTGCCCCTTGCGGTGCGACTCCAGAATGATCTCGTGGCTGATCACGAACAGCATGGCCCCGGCCGCAAAGCCCAGCCCCCACGGCAGCAGCAAGACCGAGTGGCCGACCACGGCGGCGCCGAGCACCGCGCCGATAGGTTCGACCACCCCTGAAACCATTCCGATGAAGACCGCGAAACCACGCCTGTAGCCCGCCGCCAGCAGCGCAACCGCCACCACCAGGCCTTCGGGCACATCCTGGATGGCAATGCCTGTGGCCAGCGCATCAGCGCGCAACCCGTTGCCCGCGGCGTAGCCAACGCCTATAGCGAGGCCTTCCGGCAAGTTATGCAGCGCGATGGCGAACACGAAAAGCCACGTGCGCCGCAAACGGTGCGCCGTCTGCCCCTCGACGCCCTTGATGAAGTGCTCGTGCGGCAGCACGCGGTCCAGCAGCATCAGGCCAATGCCGCCCAGCAGGATGGCCGAGCCCATTACGCCGCCAGCGGCCCAACTGCCGCCGCCGAACATGCCGACTGTTCGTGCCGCGTCGAGGCCCGGAATGATCAGCGAGAAAGCACAGGCCGCCAGCATCACACCGGCCCCGAAACCGAACAGCGTGTCATGCAGCCGGTCCGGGAGCTTCTGCGAGAACATTACCGGCAGCGTGCCCAGCGCGGTGGCGAGGGCCGCGACCGAGCCGCCAAGCAAGGCGTTCCACACGAGCGGGTCTGCCTGAATGAATTGGCCAAACCTGACCACCAGTGCAAGCGCGCCGGCAGAGACGATTGCCAGGCCGATCCATTGGCGTGACGAAAGATCGGTGCGCTGCGTGTAAAGCACGGTTGCAAGCTCCTTGTGTTGAAAGAGCCCTTTGCGTGCATTCGGGTGCTGCGTACTCAGGCACCTGGATGATAGTAATTCTCAACAACCTCGTCCAGCCCATGGCCCGATACACTGCCCCGCTGCACTTTTTTCGAGGAGACACAGCGTGCGCGTCAAGGACAAATCCATCATCGTGACCGGTGCCGGCGGCGGCATCGGCGAAGGCATCGCCAAGCGGCTCGCGGCCGAGGGCGCCCAGGTGCTCGTGAACGACATCAACCCGGCAGCCGGCCAGCAGGTGGTCGAAGCCATCCTGCGCGACGGGGGCCGGGCCTCGTTCTTTGCGGCGGACGTGACGCAGTCGGCCCAGGTCAAGGCCTTGGTCGAAGCCGCGGTGGAGCGCCACGGCAAGCTCGACGCCATGGTGAACAACGCCGGCTGGACGCACCGCAACCGCCCTGCCCTCGAGGTCGGCGAAGACGAGTTCGACAAGTGCTACGCGGTCAACGTGAAGAGCATCTACCTCGCCACCGTTCACGCGGTGCCGGCATTCCGCGCCAACGGCGGCGGCTCGTTCATCAACATCGCCTCCACGGCCGGCGTGCGTCCGCGTCCGGGGCTCACTTGGTACAACGGCTCCAAGGGCGCCGTCATCACGACGAGCAAGTCGCTGGCCGCCGAGCTCGGCCCCGACAACATCCGCGTGAACTGCATCAACCCGGTGTTCAACCCCGACACCGGCCTGGCCGCCGAATTCGCGGGCGGACCGCTCACCGAAGAGCGCAAGGCCAAGTTCCGCGCCACCATTCCGCTCGGCCGCTTCTCGACCGCGCTCGACGTCGCCAACGCCGCGCTGTACCTCGCGAGCGACGAGGCCGCGTTCATCAGCGGCGTGTGTATCGAAGTGGACGGCGCGCGCTGCGTCTAGCGGCCTTTCCGAGTAGCCCTGTACGGCTCGGCCCATCCCCGATGGAGTAAATTGGCTTCTGCCCCATGAACAGCAAAAGCACAACCGTCATTCCGCTCTCCGAAATCGGCCGCGCACGCCCGGCGGTTTCGGTGCCGGAGGTTGCCGTGCCCACCACGGGCCATCTGCTCGACCGCCTCGGCCGGCCACTGACCGACCTGCGCATCAGCGTGACGGACCGCTGCAACTTTCGCTGCAGCTACTGCATGCCGAAGGACGTGTTCGACAAGGACTACCAATACTTGCCGCAAAGCGCGCTGCTGAGCTTCGAAGAAATGACGCGGCTCGCGCGGCTTTTCGCGGCCCACGGCGTGCGCAAGATTCGCCTCACCGGCGGCGAGCCGCTGCTGCGCAAGAACATCGAGGGGCTGATCGAGCAGCTTTCCGAACTCCGCACGCCGGCAGGTGAACCGCTCGCGCTCACCCTCACCACCAACGGCTCCCTGCTCCAGCGCAAGGCGGCAGCATTGGCCGCCGCCGGGCTTCAGCGCGTGACCGTGAGCCTCGACAGCCTCGACGATGCGGTGTTCCGCCACATGAACGACGTCGACTTTCCGGTGGCCGACGTGCTGGCCGGCATCGAGGCGGCGCTGGCCGCCGGGCTCGGCCCGATCAAGGTGAACATGGTGGTGAAGCGCGGCACCAACGAGCAGGAAATCCTGCCGATGGCGCGCTACTTTCGCGACAACCACGGCGGCAAGGTGGTGCTGCGCTTCATCGAATACATGGACGTGGGCGCCACCAACGGCTGGCGCATGGACGAGGTGCTGCCTTCGGCGGAGGTCATCGCGCGCATCGGCGCCGAGTTTCCGCTGGTGCCGCTCGAGGCCAGTGCGCCCGGTGAAACCGCGCAGCGCTGGGCCTATGCCGATGGCGGCGGCGAGGTCGGCGTGATCAGCAGCGTGACCCAGGCCTTCTGCCACGACTGCAGCCGCGCGCGCCTGTCCACCGAGGGCAAGCTCTACCTCTGCCTTTTTGCCAGCGCGGGCCACGACCTGCGCCCGCTGCTGCGCGGCACCGCCACCGACGAGGAGATCGCCTCCGCCATCGGCCACATCTGGCAGGGCCGCGCCGACCGCTATTCCGAACTGCGCGCGCTTCGCGGCCCTGAAAGCGCCGAGCACGACACCAACGACAAGGCGCCCCGGCGCGTCGAAATGAGCTACATCGGCGGATGACCCCACAGACACAAGAACCCATTTCCCCCAGCGAGATTACCGGCCTGCTGCTGGCCGGCGGACGCGGCACACGCATGGGCGGCATCGACAAGGGCCTGCAGAACTTCAACGGCTCGCCGCTCGCAATGCACGCCGTGTTGCGGCTGGGCATGCAGGTCGGCGAGGTCATGATCAACGCCAACCGCAACCTGGCCGCCTACGAGTCCTTCGGCGTGCCGGTATGGCCCGACAGCCTGGCCGACTACGCGGGGCCGCTCGCGGGCTTTCTGACCGGCCTCGAGCGCTGCGAAACGCCTTACCTGCTGACCGTGCCTTGCGACACACCGCTGTTCCCGCTCGACCTGTCAAGCCGCATGGCCGAGGCGCTGGTTGCCGACAACGCGGAAATCGCCATGGTCAGCGCCCCCGAAGCCGCCGCCGAACCCGGCGCGGCGCCGGTGCTGCGGCCGCAGCCGGTGTTCTGCCTGCTGCACACGGCGTTGCTCGAAAGCCTGGTGAATTTCACCCAGTCCGGCGGCCGCAAGATCGACGCGTGGACCGCGCAGCACCGCACCGTGCTCGTGCCCTTCGACCGGCCCGGCGATGCGCCCGATGCTTTCTTCAACGCCAACACGCTGGCCGAGCTGCACGCGCTTGAAAACCGATGAGCCGTATCGCCGACATTGCCGCCGCCCTTGCGGGCTATGACCCCCAGGCGCTGAGCGTCGACGGAGTGCAGGCCTTCCTGGCCCAGCTCGTCGCCCGGGCTGTGGTCTCCGAACGCGAAGAAGTCGGCGTGCGCGAGGCCCTTGGCCGCGTGCTGGCCGAAGACATCATCTCGCCGGTCAGCGTGCCGCCGCACGACAACTCCGCCATGGACGGTTTTGCCTTCGACGGCGCCATCCTGCGAGACGACGCGGCCACCGACGCGTCGATTGAACTGAACGTAGTCGGGACTGCACTGGCCGGCGCGGCCTGGCGTGGCTCTTTGGGTGCGGGCGATGCGGTTCGCATCATGACCGGCGCGGTCATGCCCGAAGGGCTCGACACCGTGATTCCGCAGGAGTTCTGCAAGGTCGACGGCGACCGCGTGAGCTTTCCGGCCAAGGTGCTCCGCCGTGGCGACAACCGCCGCTTTGCGGGCGAAGACCTGATGCAGGGCCAGCCAGCCCTGAAGCGCGGCGAGCGCCTGTCGCCCGCAGCCCTGGGCATGATCGCGAGCCTCGGCCTTCCCTCGGTTTCCGTGCTGCGGCGCCTGCGCGTGGCCTACTTTTCGACCGGCGACGAAATCCTGAGCCTCGGCGAACGGCCGCGCGAAGGCGCGGTGTACGACAGCAACCGCTACACGGTGTTCGGCCTGCTCACGCGCCTGGGTTGCGAGGTGATCGACCTGGGCCTGGTGGGAGACGATCCGGCCATGCTCGCCGCCACGTTGCAACGCGCCGCCAGCGAGGCGGACGCCATCATCACCAGCGGCGGCGTGAGCGTCGGTGCTGCCGACCACACGCGTGCCGTGATGCAGCGGCTGGGAGACATGGCATTCTGGCGGGTTGCCATGCGGCCTGGTCGGCCGATGGCCGTCGGGCTGATCCCGCGCGACCAGGCCTCTTCATCGCAAGCGGGCGCCGCCGTGCTGTTTGGGCTGCCCGGCAATCCGGTGGCCGTGATGGTCACTTTTCTTGCGTTCGTGCGGCCGGCGTTGCTACGCATGATGGGCTGCCACGACATTGCCGCCGCGCCGCGGCCTCTGCTGCGTGCACGCAGCGCGGGTGCCATCCGCAAGAAGCCCGGCCGCACCGAATACCAGCGCGGCTTCGTCACGGCCGTGACCGGCGCCCTGCCCGAGGTTCGCATTGCGGGCAACCAGGGTTCGGGTGTGCTGAGTTCGATGGTCGAGGCCAACGGGCTCGTGGTGCTGCACCACGATCAGGGCAGCGTGGCCGCGGGCGATGAAGTCGACGTGATGATGCTCGAGGACTAGTCCGGTCTGGATCCGGCTTAGATCCGGCCGAGGGCCTTGTCGACGCCCTTGTTGGCAAGCATGTCGGCCCGCTCGTTGCCGGGGTCGCCCGAGTGGCCCTTGACCCACCGCCATTCGATGACGTGGCCGCCTTCGGCCACCAGCTTGTCGAGCTTCTGCCAGAGCTCCACGTTTTTGACGGGCTGCTTGGTCGAGGTGCGCCAGCCCTTGGCTTTCCAGCCGCGGATCCATTCGGTGATGCCCATGCGGACGTACTGGCTGTCGAGGTAAAGAATGACTTTGCAGGGCCGCTTGAGTGCGGCCAGGCCCTCGATCACGGCCGTGAGTTCCATGCGGTTGTTGGTGGTGTTGAGTTCGCCGCCGAACAGCTCTTTCTCGGTGGCGCCCGACTTGAGCCACGCGCCCCAGCCGCCGGGGCCGGGATTGCCTTTGCACGCACCATCGGTGTAGATCACGACTTCGTTCAAAACTTTCTTTTCCTTCTTCTTTCAATCATTCGTTCATTCACTTGTTTGTTCAGTCGGCGTGTTCGGCCTTGTGCACCTTGCCTGCCAAGGGAACCGGAGCCGTTGCGCGCGCTGTGGCGCGGCGCCATTCGGCCCCCAGCAGGCGCATGCCGCGCACCCGCTTGACCGCCACCAGGAAATACACCGCTCCGAAAATCGGCCACCAGCGTTCTCCGGCAGAGTCCATCCAGCGGCAGCGCTCCAGCCATGCCTCGCTGCGCACGGCCGGGCGATAGATGCCAAAACGCCCTGACTCCACCTCGAAGCTCAGGAGCCGCAGCCAGTCGCGAAGCCGCCAGTAGCCGATGAACTCGCCGCCCTCGGGCAGAAAGAACTCGCCGAAGCCGAGCTTGCGATACAGGTGCGCACGGCGTTGCCGCATGCCCCACAGGCTGGCCGGGTTGAGGCCGCAGATCACCACGCGGCCTTCGGGCACCAGCACCCGCTCCACTTCACGCAAGGTGGCGTGCGGGTCGGGGCTCAGCTCCAGCGCGTGCGGCAGCACCACCAGGTCCAGGCTGTTTGCCGCGAATGGCAGCGCCGCAAAGTCGGTAAAAAGTGCGGCCCTGCCGGGTTGCTGCAAGGGGTCGCTCAGGGCCAGCCAACGGTGCGGCATGCGGTTGGAGCGAAGCCCTTCGATCTCGGTGGCGCCCAGCTGCAACGCGTGGTAGCCGAAGACATCCGCCACCGCCTCGTCGAACTGGGCCTGCTCCCACGCCAGGAGGTAGCGGCCGGGGGGGGTCGCGAACCAATCCTGCAAACCTATAATTTGACCGCTCATGACCCTTGTTCCGCTGCCCGCCTTCGCTGACAACTACATCTGGATGCTGCAGGACGGGTCCAACGCGATCGTGGTGGACCCGGGCGACGCTCAACCGGTATTCAACGCATTGACGCGCGACAAGCTGCAGCTCGCCGCGATTCTAGTCACGCACCACCACCCCGATCACACGGGCGGCGTGGCTGCGCTGCATGCGGCAACGGGCGCCCCAGTGTTCGGTCCCGCGCGCGAGCGCATTCCCGAGCCCTTTACACCGCTGTTGCAGGGCAGCAGCGCCGAAGTGCTCGGGCTGCGCTTCCAGGTCATCGACGTGCCGGGCCACACGGCCGGCCACATCGCCTACTTCTTGCCCGCACAGCAAGAACAGGCGCCGCTGCTGTTTTGCGGCGACACGCTGTTCTCCGGCGGCTGTGGCCGCCTGTTCGAAGGCACGCCGGCACAAATGCTCGCATCGCTCGACGCGCTTGCGGCACTGCCCGGCAATACACGCGTGTGTTGTGCGCACGAATACACACTTGCTAACCTGCGTTTCGCCCAAGCGGTGGAACCCGGCAATGCCGATCTGACTCAGTACACCGCGCACTGCGAAAGCCTGCGCGCGCAAGGGCAGCCCACGCTGCCCTCGCAATTGGCCATTGAACGCCGAATCAATCCTTTTCTTCGCAGCCGCGAAGCCACTGTCCTTAGAGCGGTGCGTGAGCATGCCGAGCTTTCTGCCAATGCTGGCGAAGCCGATGTGTTTGCCGCACTGCGCCAATGGAAAAACGACTTCCGATGAAATTTATCGCTGCTGCCTGCCTTGCAGGCTCACTGTTGCTCGCGGGCTGCGCGGGCACCACCGACTCGTCTTCGTCCGGCACTTCGGCGCAATCGACCGCCTCGCCTGGCGGCACCGGTTCCAAGGCGTCCGGTAGCGCCGCGCCGGTTTACCCGGGCGGTCCCCTCACCCCCATCACCAGCAGCGAAGCGCATTCGCAAAGCGTCGTCACGCTGGCACCGCCCGCCGACATGTGGGACCGCATCCGCCGCGGCTTCAAGATGCCCAACCTCGAGAGCGACCTCGTGCGCGACCGCGAACAGTGGTACGCCAGCCGGCCCGACTACATCCAGCGCATGACCGAGCGCTCGAACAAGTACATGTTCCACATCGTCGAGGAACTCGAACGGCGCAACATGCCCACCGAGCTCGCGCTGTTGCCGTACATCGAAAGCGCGTTCAACCCGCAGGCCATTTCGAGCGCGCGTGCCGCGGGCATGTGGCAGTTCATGCCGGCCACCGGCACCGACTTCGACCTGAAGCAGAACATCTTCCGCGACGACCGCCGCGACGTGGTGGCATCGACCCGCGCCGCGCTGGACTACCTGCAAAAGCTCTACCGCATGTTCGGCGACTGGCAGCTGGCGCTGGCGGCCTACAACTGGGGCGAAGGCAGCGTGAGCCGCGCCATTGCCAAGAACCAGCGCCTGGGCCTGCCCACCACCTACAGCGATCTTTCCATGCCGGCCGAAACCCGGCTCTACGTGCCCAAGCTGCAGGCCGTGAAGAACATTGTTGCGAACCCGCAGGCATTCAACACCGAACTGCCGCTGATCGCCAACCACCCGTATTTCCAGACCGTGACGCTCACGCGCGACCTCGACGTCGAGCTGGCAGCCAAGCTGGCCGACGTTCGGCTCGAAGACTTTCGCGCCCTGAACCCCGCGGCGCACAAGCCTGTGCTGCTCGCGGCCGGAACGCAGCAGATCCTGCTGCCCTGGGACAACGCAGCCGTGTTCCAACGCAACTTCGACGCCTATTCGCAAGGCCAGTACGCCAGCTGGACGGCATGGGTGGTTCCCAACACCATGACGGTGGCCGATGCCGCCCAGCGCTCGGGCATGAGCGAGGCCGACCTGCGCGCGCTCAACAGCATTCCGCCGCGCATGCTCATCAAGGCCGGCTCCACGCTCATCGTGCCGCGCGGCGCCCGCGTGAAGGAAGACGTGACGGCCGTGGTCGCGGACAGCGGCCACCTGAGCTTCCAGCCCGAGATCGTCAACCGCCGCACCACTGTCAAGGCCGGACGCAACGACAGCGTGGCCAGCATCGCACGCCGCTACAAGCTCGCGCCGGCCAACGTGGCCGAGTGGAACGACGTCAAGCCCAACCACGCCTTCAAGCGCGGCTACAGCGTGGTCGTGTACCTGCCGGTTCGTGCCGCACCCGCGGCCCGCGTTGGCTCGGGTGCCGCACCGGCCCGCGGCCGCACGAGCGCAAGCACCAAGGGCGGCAGCGCGGTGAAGGCGACCACCACGCGTGGCGGCAATGTGGCCAAGTCGAGCAGCAAGCAGCAGGTCGTGCGCGAAAAGCGCGGCGGCACCCCGGCAAAGAAAAAGCGCTGATCCGGCTCAGAGCTTTTCGGTCTCGCCGCTGCGCGGCTGCCACTTCATCAAGCGCTTCTCGATGAGGCCTACCAGCCCGTCGAGCAGCAGCGCAAAGGCCGTAAGCACCACGATGCCGGCAAACACCGTGTAGACGTCGAAAGTGCCTTCGGCCTGCAGTATCAGGTAGCCGACGCCGCGCGCCGACCCCAGGTACTCCCCCACCACCGCGCCCACGAAGGCCAGGCCCACCGAGGTGTGCAGGCTCGAGAACACCCAGCTGGTGGCGCTGGGCAAATACACGGTGCGCAGAAGCTGCCGCTGGTTGGCACCCAGCATCCTCGCGTTGGCCAGTACCACGGGGCTCACCTCGCGCACGCCCTGGTAGACGTTGAAGAACACGATGAAGAACACCAGCGTGACGGCCAGCGCCACCTTGCTCCAGATGCCCAGGCCGAACCACAGCGCGAAGATCGGCGCCAGGATGACGCGCGGCATCGAATTGGCCGCCTTGATGTAGGGATCGAGAATCAGGCTCGCCGTGGGCGCCAGCGCCAGCCAGAGCCCGCACGCCAGGCCCAGCACCGTGCCGATACCAAAGGCCAACACCGTCTCGAGCAGCGTGGTGCCCAGGTGGCGGTAGATGTCTGCATTGCCTTTCAGTCCTTCTGGAAACAGCAGGTTCGGCGGCACTTCGAAAGGCAGAAACCAACTCCAGATGCGTCCGGCCACCTGAATGGGCTCACCCAGGAAGAACGCGATCTGCTGGTTGCGCGACGCCAGGTGCCAAGCCACCAGCAAGACCACAAGCAGCGCCAGCTGCCAGAAGCGCGCGTTGCGTTCGTTCAGGCGCGGCATCATGCGGCTTTCCTCAGTTGCTGCGCGTAGCCCTTGAGCACTTCGTCGCGCAGCACTTCCCAGATCTGCGTGTGCAGTTCGACGAAGCGCGGTTGCGTGCGCACCTCGGCCACGTCGCGCGGGCGGGCAAGGTCAATGGCGAATTCGCCGATGGGGTGCGTGGCCGGGCCGGCTGACAGCACCACCACGCGGTCGCTCATCGCAATCGCCTCATCAAGGTCGTGCGTGATGAACAGCACCGCCTTTTTCTTGGCGCTCCACAGTTCGAGCACTTCGTTTTCCATCAGCTGCCGGGTCTGGATGTCGAGCGCGCTGAAGGGCTCGTCCATGAGGATGATGTCGGGGTCGAGCACCAGTGTTTGCGCCAATGCCACGCGCTTGCGCATGCCGCCTGAAAGCTGATGCGGATAGCGGTCGCCAAAGCCTGAGAGGCCCACGCGCGAAAGCCAAGCCTCAGCCTGCTCGCGCGCATCGGCATCCGAAACGCCCCGGTATTGCAGCCCCACCATCACGTTGGCGACGGCGCTGCGCCACGGCATCAGCGCTTCGGTCTGGAACATGTAGCCGGCCCGCGCGTTGACGCCGGCGAGCGTCTGGCCAAACACTTTCACCGTGCCCGACGAAGGCTCTAGCAGGCCCGCGCCCACGTTCAGCAACGTCGACTTGCCGCACCCCGTCGGTCCCACCACTGAAACGAACTCGCCCGCCCCGACGCGCAGCGTGGTGTCTGCCACCGCGGTGTAGCGCTGGCCCGGATCGTCTTTCGAGTGAAAGGTGCAACTGATGGAGAGAAGTTCGAGTGCGTAGTCGGACATGTCTGGCTGCAAGAAAAAACCCGGCCGAAGCCGGGTCGCGAGGACGTCCGGAGGTCAGGCTTTGAACCTGTCCTTCGCGCGCCGGGCAAAATCGTTGGTGTAGGTCTTGGCAAGGTCGATCTTGTCGGCCTTCACCGCCGTGTCGAAACTCGAGATGGCTGCAAGCGCGGTTTTGGGGCCTTCGGTGGGCACCAGGCCATCGGTGGCAATCGATTCGCGCACCTTGTCGAAAGACGCAAGGTAGAGCGCCCGGTCGCCGAGCAGGTAGGTTTCAGGCACTGTCTTGATGATGTCGCCCGGCCCTGCCGTCTGCAGCCACTTGAGGCCGCGAACAATGGCATTGGCCATCGCCTGGCAAGTGTTGGGGTTCTTCTGGATGAACTCCATCGGTGCGTAAAGGCAGGCCGCGGGCATGGGCCCGCCGAACACCTGCTGCGTGCCCTTGAGCGTGCGCGTGTCGCTGATGATCTTCACGTCGCCCTTCTGCTCGAGCATGGTCATCACCGGATCGGTGTTGCTGATGGCATCGATCTGGCCCGAGCGCAGCGCCGTGAGCGCGCCGGCCGCCACACCCACGCCGATATAGCTCACGTCGCTGGCCTTCAGGCCGCCGCGCGAAAGCACGAGGTTGGCCACCATGTTGGTCGACGAACCCGGCGCGGAAACGCCTATCTTCTTGCCCTTCAGGTCGGCAATGCCGGCGTAGCCCCCCATGTTCTTGGTTGAAACGCCCACCGCGATTTGCGGGGCGCGGCCTTGCAGCACGAAAGCCTGGAAGAACTGGTTCTTGGCCTGCAGGTTGATGGTGTGCTCGTAGGCGCCGGAGCACACGTCGGCCGACCCGCCGACCACAGCCTGCAGCGCGCGCGCGCCGCCGGCAAAGTCAGAAATTTCTACTTCGAGCCCTTCGGCCTTGAAGTAGCCGAGCTGCTCGGAAATGGTGAGCGGCAAGTAGTAGAAAGCCGCCTTGCCGCCGACTGCGATGGAGATCTTCGTCTTCTCGAGCTTGGCTTGCGCAAAGACCCGCGGCAGCGCAACTGCTGCGGCAGCGACTGCGGAGGCGGTGATGAGGGTTCTGCGATGGAGCATGGAGCGGTCCTGCGGGCTCTTTGATTCTGGTGAACTGAATCGAGCTTAGGGGTGCGCCCACCTTGCTTGCATCGGGGTCATCCCGTGCGGGTTTTCACGTAAACATGAAGACCTCTACGAGACCCTGTTCAGAAGGGCTCGTGTGCGCCTATCGCGCGATGAAAAGAATCGCGATGTTGACCAGGAATCCGAGCGCCCACACCGCGCTGCGCACGGTGCCTATGCCCTTGATGTACACCGCGATGTAGATCACGCGCAGTACGACATACGCGGCCGCGAGCATGTCGAGCCTTGCCTGCGCTGCGCCGAGCTGATGCGCAATGATGACTGCGCCGATGAAGAACGGCAGCCCTTCGAAGCTGTTGGCCTGTGCGCTGTTGGCGCGCGCACGCCAGCCGCTCTGCTTTGCGGCCCAGTCGCGCGGCTGGATGTTGTCGCGCGGACCGAAGCTGCCAACCTTTGCAATCCATGCCGCCAGATATGGCAGGCCGCACGCAATGAACACACACCAGTAGGCAATGGTGAGCAGTGAAAGAGTCATGTCCTGTTGTCTGTGGCTACCTGCGGTCTACCAGCGCATGCGCGATGGTGCCGAGGTCGACGTATTCGAGTTCGCTGCCCGCCGGCACGCCGCGCGCAAGCCGCGTCACGTTCAGGCCGCGCTGCTTGAGTGCCTCGCCGATCACATGCGCCGTGGCTTCGCCCTCCGCCGTGAAGTTGGTGGCAAGGATCACCTCGCTGACCGTGCCGTCGAGCGCGCGGTCGAACAGCTTCTGCAGGCCGATGTCCTTGGGCCCGATGCCGTCGAGCGGACTGAGCTTGCCCATCAGCACGAAGTAGTAGCCGCGGAACGCACCTGTGCGCTCGAGCGCCGCCTGGTCGGCAGGCGTTTCGACCACGCAAAGCTTGCTCGCGTCGCGGCGCGGGTCCAGGCACACGTTGCAGACCGGCGCCTCGGTAAAGGTGTTGCAGCGCTCGCAATGCCGCACGTTTCCGGCCGCCTGCTGCAAGGCGCGCGAAAGCATCTGCGCGCCCTCGCGGTCGTGCTGCAGCAAATGAAAAGCCATGCGCGAAGCCGACTTCACGCCGACCCCGGGGAGGCGGCGCAGCGCATCGATCAATGCGTCGAGCGAGCTGGCGTCGGCCATCAATCGCTCAGAACGGCAGCTTCATGCCGGGCGGGAGGCCCGGCATGCCGGCCGTGAGCTTGCCCATCTTCTGTTCGCTGGTTTCCTCGGCCTTGCGCACCGCGGCATTGAAGGCGGCGGCCACCAGGTCTTCGAGCATGTCCTTGTCGTCGGCCAGCAGGCTCGGGTCGATGGTGATGCGCTTGACGTCGTGCTTGCAGGTCATCACGACCTTGACGAGGCCGGCGCCCGATTCGCCTTCGACCTCGATGGTGGCCAGCTCTTCCTGGGCCTTCTTGAGGTTGTCCTGCATTGCCTGCGCCTGCTTCATGAGGCCGGCCAGTTGTCCTTTGTTGAACATCGTTGGTCCTGATTGGTTGGGGAAAATTGGGGAAAGGATAAGAGACGGCGCTCAGGCGGGCTTGAGCGTTCCAGGCACGATCTTCGCATCGAATTCGCGCATCAGCATCTGCACCTCGGGGTCGTTGCGAATCGCCTCTTCGGCAACGCGCTGGCGCTCGTCGGCCGCGTGTTTGTTGCGTCGCGCGGGGCTGTCGATCACGCCGCCGATTTCAATGGCCAGCTTCACGCTGTGGCCCAGGGCCGCGAGCGCGTCGGCGAGCTTCTCGCGCGCAGAAGGCTGATTGAGCAGTTCCCGCTCCACGCGCAATATCCACTGGTCGACATCGCGCGCCACCAGCTGCGACTGCAATGCAAGTTCGCGCGCCAAGGCGTTGATGCTCTCGGCCGCAATCATCTGCGTGACGGTGGCATGCCAGAAATCGCCGTCTTCGCTAGGCGGAATGGGGGGCGCGGGAGCGCGCTGCTCATCGGAACGGGGCACGTCCCGCTGGCCCGGCGGCGGCTGGACCCGAATTGGCACCGCAAGCACCCTGGGGCGGTCTTCAAGAGCCTGCGGCTCGGCCGAAGCGCCAGGCCTCGGCGGTCCGCCCTGGCGCATTGGCTCGCTGACCACCGTAAGCCGCTGCCCGGCAGGTGCCGAGCCGGCTTGCGGCGGCAGCGGCGCGGCAGACACAACCGGCGCTTCAGCTGCCTGTGCAGGTCGAGCCGAAGGTGTTGCCGAGGGGGTTAAAACCGCCCTTGGCGCTTCATTCAGAGTTTTTTTTTCCGCGGAGCCCGAAGAGGCCGATGCGGAAGGTGCCGCGCCCGAAGGCTTGAAGGCCAGCAGCCGCAGCAGCACCATTGTCAGCGCCGCGTACTCGTCGGGCGCCAGGCCCAGCTCGCCGCGGCCGTGCAGGCACAGGCTGTAGAGCAACTGCGTTTCGTCGGCCGGCATCAGCGACGCCAGGCGTGCCGTGTCGGCCGCATCCGGGTCGGTGGCCGAATCGGCGGACTCCGCGCGCGAAGGCACCGCCTGCAGCACGGCCATGGCCTGCAGCACGGCGGTCATTTCTTCGAGCGTGGAAGCGGCCGACATGCCGTCGCGCCGCAGCGCCTCGGAGGTGTCGACCACCGTCTTGCCGTCGCCCTGCGCCAGCGCCTCGATGAGCTTGAACACGTGGCCGCGGTCGACGCTGCCGAGCATCTGGCGAACGCCGGTTTCAAGCAGTTCGCCGTTGCCGAAGGCAATGGCCTGATCTGTGAGCGACAGCGCATCGCGCATCGAGCCGCGCGCGGCGCGTGCCAGGAGCCGCAATGCCTGCGGCTCAGCCGGCACCTGTTCGGTCTGCAACACGCTTGTGAGGTGTTCGAGCACCGTTTCAGGCGCCATGGGACGCAGGTTGAACTGCAGGCAGCGCGACAGCACGGTGACCGGCACCTTCTGTGGATCGGTCGTTGCCAGAACGAACTTGAGGTATTCCGGCGGCTCCTCGAGCGTCTTCAGCATCGCGTTGAACGCGGTGTTGGTGAGCATGTGCACTTCGTCGATCATGAAGACCTTGAAGCGTCCCTGCACCGGCTTGTAGACCGCCTGTTCGAGCAGCGACTGCACCTCGTCCACGCCGCGGTTCGAGGCCGCGTCCAACTCGGTGTAGTCGACGAAACGGCCCGAATCGATGTCCTTGCAGGCCTGGCACATCCCACAGGGCGTGGCCGTGATGCCGCCCTGCCCGTCCGGGCCCTGGCAGTTGAGCGATTTGGCCAAGATGCGCGAAACCGTGGTCTTGCCCACGCCCCGCGTGCCGGTAAAAAGATAGGCGTGATGCAGGCGCTGCGTGGTCAACGCGTTCTCGAGCGCCTGCACCACGTGCCCCTGGCCGACCATCTCACCAAAGGTTTTCGGACGGAACTTGCGAGCGAGCACGAGATAAGACATTGGGGGCATTCTAAAAGGCGCGGAGGCGGTCCCCGGCCCCACCCCTCAATCAAAAAAAGCCCTGTCCATCCGTGGGATACCGAGGAACCGGCTTTGCCGGGCCTCTGGTATCGCCCCCAGCAGGGGGTGGGCGAAGCGACACGAAGTGCGCGCAGCCTGGGGGGTTACAATAGCCTTTGACGGGCCTCCCTGCATGGTGAAGTGGCCAACCGGGTCAGGTGGGGAACCAAGCAGCCCTAACTGCGTAGTCAGTGCCAGGGGTAAGGCTCGTCAACCTAACATCGATGAACGGACGGGCGCGGCATGCGCCCCCGCAGCGGCGCCGAATCGGCAGCCGCTGCATCCAACTAACCAATCTGTCGTAGCCCGGCCATGACCTCTTCGGCCGGCGGCAACTCGCTGGTTCGCCAGACCAGCCGGGCATGACGGTCGAACAGATAAACCTGGCCGGTATGGCGGTCGCCCGCTGCCGCGCCTCCCGTGAACAGCGAGAGCATCGACTCAAGTGCCTCGGGGGCTGGCGCCGCCGCGCTCCAGGTCGACCTCGCGCCGAAGCGCCGCAACCAGGCGCCCAGCGCAACAGGGTCGTCGGAGAGCGGGTCGATGCTCAGCGACAGCAGACGCACTCCCGCGTAGCGCTCGGGCAGCAATGCCGCCTGCAGCGTCGAGAACAAGGCCCCCTGGATCGGGCAGACCGTGCTGCATCCGGTAAACATCAATTGAACGGCGGTTGGGGCGCCTCGCAGCTGCGCCGCGAGCATCGGTTTTGCGCCGTCGTGGCGCCGCAGCGGCAAGGCCGGAGCCGACACCGCCGGCAGCACCGGGCCGATGCTGGTGTTTGCGCGGGCCGGAGGCACACCCAGCCACGCCAGTCCACCGGCGGCAAGAAGGCGCCGGCGCCCGCGGGATGCGACCTGCGGGGGTATGAAGGGGTCGTGCGCGTTCATCGCTTTATTGAGTTCATTGAATTCATTGGGTAAGGGCTTGCGTCAGGTAGTCCCACAACGCCGCGCACTGGCCTTCGTCGGCATCGAACCGCGGCATGGCTCGGGGCACCATGACATGGGTGGGGTCGATGCCGGTACGCAGCGTGCGGCAGAAGGATGCGCGCTCGTACGCGACGGGCGGGCCGCCGCGGCGCGCGAAGACTTCGCGCAGCTGGCGCCGGTCGAGCGGCGGCGCGAAACCGGAGACAGCGGCAGTGGACTTTCCGGGGCCCGCGTGGCACTGGATGCAGCGCGTCGCCGCGCCCGGCAGCGGCGCGCTGTGGCCGGACAGCGTGCCGGCGAGCGGCTCGGTGCCATCGAACAGGCGCGCGCCACGCGCCACCGAGGAAGGCACGGCGGCTTCAGGCTCTGCGGACCACGCCGGGCCAACGGCCAGTGCGGTTCCGAGCGCCAGCGTCAGCATCATCATCGAAAGCCTCGGCTTCGCGAAGCGCGCCGGCCGCTACCGGATGTTGATGGTGCGCGCCACGCTCGGCACGCCGCTGCTGTCGAGCGCGAACAGCATGTAGTTGCCCGGCAGCACCGTCCCGGGATCGGTCGGAATGCCCAGCTGGTAGTTGCCTGCCGTGCCCGTGAATGACAGCGGGATGCGGCGTTGATCGGTGTTGACCGAGTGAGTGGCCGATGCCATGCGCACCAGCGCAAAGCGGGCCGCCGCGCGGTCGGTCGCCACGGCGATCTGGCTGCCCCATGTGGCGCTGGCCGGCGCAGCGGTGATGGCCGGGCGGGACGCCGGCGAACCGTCGCTCGCCAGCAGGTACGGTGGCGTGTAGATCTCCGCGTCCGGGTGGTCGCCCGCACAGTCGCACAGCCCGCCGCCGCCCGCCAGCACGCGTCCGTCCGGCAGCAGCAGGGCCACGCTGTGATAGTTGCGCGGTTTCTGCATCGGCGGCACGGTGATGAAGCTCTCCAGCTCCGGGCTCCACAGTTCGGCCGCCAGCACACTGTAGGAGTCGGAAAACGGAACGGGCTGCGTCTGTCCGCCTATCACGAACACCTCGCCGTTGGGCAGCACCACGCTGTTGACAAAGGTTCGGCCATAGGCCATCGGTGAAAGCTTGCGCACCGTGGGCGCCGCCGGCGCGCCTGCGCTGATGTCGATGATGTAGGCGGTCTTGAAGGCGTTGCCGCTGTCGTGGTTGGGCGCGCCGCCGAGCTTGAGGATCTTGCCGATGTCGTACATCACGGCGCTGGCGGTCATGGCATAGGGGTCATCGTTGCGTAGCCCGGCCTGCAGGATGGCGCCGCTGCCGCGCGTGTCGATCCAATGCATTGCGGCAGCAGGCCCGGCGTGGAATACCCAGCCGTTGGCGGCGCCGAACAGCCACATGTGGTTGTCGCCCCGGTAGACCCCCGCCGCGTCCGGGCCGGCCAACGGCGGGTTGGAGACATTGCTCGCATCGGGCATGTTGGCTGGTATGCCGGACAGCGTGCGCCAGGTCTTGGTGGCG
Organism: Variovorax paradoxus; assembly: GCF_029919115.1. Lineage (NCBI taxonomy): Bacteria > Pseudomonadati > Pseudomonadota > Betaproteobacteria > Burkholderiales > Comamonadaceae > Variovorax > Variovorax paradoxus. The sequence continues at coordinate 1,929,150 of NZ_CP123990.1, read as the reverse complement.
GCCGACCACACCTCGCCGTACTTGCCGCCCTGCCCGCCGTTCCACGACCCCCCGACGGTGAATACGGAGCCGTCGGACATGGTCGTGCTCGCCTGGTAGGCACGTGCAATGCCGAGTTGTGCCCCCGTCACCCAGCCGCCGAGCGCCGGGTCGTAGATCGAGGTCTTCGTCGCATCGCTGCCGCCGCTGACCAGCACGCTGCCATCGGCCAGCATGCTCAGGCCGGGGCAGAACATCTGGTGGCCGGTGGCCGTGATCACCAGCGGGCTGGCGCTTCGCGTGATGGGGTCGAACACAGAGGTGTAGGTGTACGCCTCGTTGCTGCTCGTGCTGAAGCTGGTGGGCGAGCGGGCTGCCCACAGCAGCAGCTTGCCATCCGGGAGGTTGGCGGCCGATGCGGGAACGAGCGGCAGCGCGATCGGATCGGACCAGGGCTTCACCGCGGCGGTCGATTGCGCCGCGGTGTATCCGGCTGCCGTGAACAGGTACTCGTTGGCCGGCAGCCACTTTCCCTTGAATCGGGAGCGCAGGCGGACCACGAGCCCCGCGCCGTCTATGGGAAGGTTTGTCACCGTCAGCGTTGTCGCACTTGTCGATGTGTCCACCACGGGTGTCGCCGAAGAGGCCGAGAGGATCGTCAACCCGTACTGGGTGGCACCGGTGTTGTTCCAGGCGAAGGTGGCGCTGCGGCTGGCGAACTTGGTGCCGGGGGAGGGACTGGTGAGGGACGCCGGCTGTCCGTCCGGTGGCACCGGCTTGCTGGCCGATGCGGACGTGCCCGCCAGCGTCGGATGTGCGCCCTGCGCGCCGGCGCCGCCTCCTGCGTCACCGCCGGACCAAACCAGGAACACCAGGGATGCATAAGCAAGCCCGCGCGCGGCGCGCGGCGATGGAACGCTGGTCATCGCTGCTCCTTTTGTTTTTGTCTGGTCGCAGCTTATTCCTTGTGCGTGCAATAAACAATACAAAAGTATTCAGCCATACCCTCAAAGGCCCAGTTGCTTGATGGCTCCGCGGGCCGCGGCCGCACCGCTGGCCATGGAAGCCGTCAGCAGGTAACCCCCGGTCGGTGCTTCCCAATCGAGCATTTCTCCCGCAACGAACACGCCGGGCAATGCAGTTGCCATGAGCCCTTCGTCGAGCGCATCGAAGCGCACCCCACCCGCGGTGCTGATGGCTTCATCGATAGGACGCGCCGCAACCAGCCGCAACGGCACGGCCTTGATGGTCGCCGCCAACTGCGCAGTGTCTTGCATCGCCTCGCGGCTCAATACCTCGTGCAGCACGCCGGCCTTGATGCCCTCCAGCCCCAGCCGGCTCTTCAGGTGGCTGCTGAGCGAACGGGCGCCACGCGGATGCTTCACGGCCGCCAGTACCTGCTCGGCACTGCGGTCTGGCAACAGATCGAGCAGCAGCGTCGCACTGCCGTGCGCGGCAATCTCGTCGCGCAGCAATGCCGATGCCGCGTAGATCAGGCTGCCCTCGATGCCGGTGGCAGTCGCAACGAACTCGCCCTTGCGCGCAAAGCGGCGGCCCTGGCTGTCGGTGAACGAAACGGCGACCGACTTGAAGGGCTGGCCCGCAAAGCGGCTGGAGAAATGTTCGCTCCACCCTGCTCCATCGAAGCCGCAATTGGCGGGCAGCAGCGACGCAACGTCGACCCCGCGTGCCTGGAGCCACGGCGCCCACGCGCCGTCGGAGCCCAGCCGCGCCCAACTGGCACCACCGAGCGCGAGCACTACGGCATCGGCCTTCACGGTGGCTTCACCGGCCGGGGTGGCAAACCGCAGCGAAGCCGCCGTTATCGGCGCATCTCCGTCGACAAGCCAGCGATGGCGCATATGAAACTGCACGCCCGCTGCGCGCAGCCGCTGCAGCCACGCACGCAACAACGGCGCGGCTTTCATGTCGGTCGGAAACACGCGGCCCGATGTGCCCACGAAAGTCTCGACGCCCAGGCCTGCTGCCCATTGGCGCACCTGCTCCGGTCCGAACTGGGTGAGCATGGGTTCGAGCTGTGCGCGCCGGTCGCCGAACCGGCTCATGAAGATGTCGAAGGGCTCCGAGTGCGTGAGGTTGAGCCCGCCACGGCCAGCCAAAAGGAATTTCCTGCCCACGGAGGGCATGGCGTCGTACACGTGCACCTGCACGCCTGACGCGCTCAAGACTTCGGCCGCCATGAGGCCGGCAGGTCCGCCGCCGATCACGGCGACGGTATGGGAAAGAGTCATTCGAGATTTACCAGTTCGCCCTGCCCGGTCAGGAACGCGGCGCGCACCGTGGCACCGGGATAGGCATGTTGCACAGCCGCGCGGTAGCGCTGCATCTGTGCGATGAGTGCCGCGTCGCGCTCAGGGCGGGCGGCAGATTTGTAGTCGAGGATCCACCAGGCGCCGGTCGCGCGCTCGCGCACCAGCCGGTCGATGCGCAGCGTTTCGCCTTCGTGCACCAGGGTGACTTCGTTGCCGTGCCAGTCGATCATGCGCTCATTCCAAGCCCATGCGCCGGCGCCGCCGCGAATGCGTTCGGCGAGCACCGCGGCGCCGCGTGCCTGCTGCGCGTCGAGCAAGAACTCGCGCGCCGCGGCGCGCACGTGCGCGGCCGGCAAAGGCTCACCCGGCTCGGCCCATTCGAGCAGGCGGTGCATCGCCTGGCCGAATGCGGCAGCGCGCGCATCGACGGTGGCGTCGGCGGCTTTCTTGATAACCACGGGTTCCTTGGCCGCTGGCGCGAACACGGGCATCTGCTTCATCGGGAAGCTGCCCGCACCGGAAGCCACCGGCAACACGATCAGCGGCTCATCGGCTTCGGCCGGTTCGCAAATCGACTCGAGCCGCGACCACCAGCTGCCCTCGTTGGCGCGGGCCGGCTGCACCGACGACAGCACGAGGCGCTCGCGCGCCCGGGTGGTCGCCACGTAAAGACCGTTGAGTTCCTCACGGTGGCGTGCGCGCTGCTCTTCTTCGAGCAATGTGGTGGCGCAGCCCGGCGGCGTCTTTTCGCTCGCCAGGAATACGAAGCGCGTGGGTGCGCTGTCGCTGCCCTTCCACTCGACAAGCACGCCCATGGTCTGGGCGCGCGGCGGCGGCGCGTCGCAATCGAGCATGAGCACGGTGTCGGCCTCGAGGCCCTTGGCGCCGTGAACCGTGAGAAGCTGCACCGCGTCGGGCACCGCGACCGACGGCGCCCTGACCCCACCGGCGCGCAATGCGCGCACCAGTGCATAAGGCGTGGCGTAGCGCGCGCCTTCGATCTCGAGCGATGCCGCCAGCAGCCCGCGCAAGTTGGCCAACGCACTCTGGCGCATGGCCGAGGGCATGGCGGCGCCGAACCTGGCGAGCACATCGCCATCGTGAAAGATCGCGTCGAGCGCATCGTGCGGCGGCAACGCAGCAAGCCAGCGCTGCCACTGCTTGAGCCTGGCACCAGCCTCGACCAATTCCTGCGGCAGGCCTTCACCCTTCTGGATCAACGCGAACCAGCTCGACGACGGTTGCTCGCGCTGGCGCAGCGCCAGCTGCACCAGCGCGTCGTCGCCGATGCCGAACAGCGGCGACTTGAGCGCGCGCGCCAGGGAAAGGTCGTGCGCGGGCGACACCAGCGCATCGATCAGCGCGACCACGTCCTGCACTTCAGGCGCATCGTGCAGCTCGTTCTTTTCGGGCTGCTGCACGGGTATGTGCCGCTGGCGCAGTGCGTCCTGCATGGCAGCCAGGCGATTGCGGCGGCGGGCCAGCACCATGATCTGCCGCGGCGGCGTGCCGTCGGCAATGCGCTGCGCAACCCAGCGCGCGGCCTGCTCGCATTCTTTTTGCAGCAATTGCTCTTCAGGCAACACGCGCGGCGTCACGAGGCTGTCGCGCCAATGCAGCATGCCGTCGTCGGCAGGTTCGGGTGCGGCCGTGCCGACCGCATCGCGGTCGATGGGCGGGAGCTTCAGCAGCTCGCCCTCGTCGTTGCGCTCGGTGGTGTGCGCGCGGTAGCCGTCGAACTCGCCCGCGTCCTGCGCGGCCAGCATCGCCTGGTTGACGAGCCCGACCACCGCACGCGCGTTGCGGTGGGTGTGGTCGCAGTTGAGCAGCTCGCCGCCCAGGCCTTCGCGCACGAACTTCTTCGCGGCAATGAACACCTGCGGCTCGGCGCGGCGAAAGCGGTAGATGCTCTGCTTCGGATCGCCCACGATGAAGACGCGCGGCGCCTTGCCCCCCGCACCGGTGTAGGCGCTGAGCCAGCCGTAGAGCGCCTGCCACTGCAGCGGGTTGGTGTCCTGGAACTCGTCGATCAGCAGATGGGCGATGCGCGCATCGAGCCGCTCCTGCACCCAGCCCGACAGTGCCGACTGGCCGAGCAGCAGTTGCGCGGCCTGCTCGACGTCGTTCATGTCGACCCAGCCGTGCGCGCGCTTCACTTCGGCAAACGCGGAGACGAGGATGCGCGTGAGGCGAGTCATGCGCTGCTGGTAGAGCCACGCCGCGTGCTGGGCCTGCGCAACGCACAGGGTCTGGAGCTCGGCTTCGGCTTCTTGCGCGGCGGGGAATTTCTGCAGGTTCTTGGTGAGCCGGTCTTCCGTCGCGACAAAGAAATTCTTGCGCAGGTGCGCCAGGGCGGCGGCACGCGATTCGCTTGGCGGCTCGCCGGTGCCGAATACGTCGATGATCGCCTCGGCGGCTTTCTGCGGCGTCTTGTTGGCCTCGCGGCCGAGCGCGGCGGCGCGATCGAGCCAGCGGCGCCTGACAAGGTCTCCACTCAGGGCATCGGTCGGCTCGTCCAGACCTTGGAGCGAAGGATGCATGGCGCTGAAGTGCTGCACCGCCGACGCCGGGTCGGACAGCGCAAACTCGACGCGGCGCGTGAGCGCTTCGCCCAGCGCCTTGGCGGTCTGCGAGCGGCCGTAGGTGGCCACGACGGCGTAGTAGTCGGCCAGCGCCTCCTTGTCGGCCGTCACCGCCTCGAAGAAGGGCCGCCAGGTGCGCGCACGCGCCTCGGCATCGTCTTCGAGCAATTCATAGTTCGCAGGCAGGCCGAGTTCACGCAATACCGCCAGCGGCGCGTTGCGCAACAGCCCTGCAAACCAGGCATGAAAGGTACGAAACTGCACCGGCCGGCCGCCTTCGAGCAAGCGCCTGTAGAGGCCTTTCAGACGCGGCACGGCGGCAAGCGCGGCCGCGGGATCGACGCCGCGCATCACGAGCTCGCGCACCAGTTCTTCGGGGCTGCGGTCGGCGAACTGCTCCAGCCATTGGTCGAGCCGCTCGCGCATTTCCCCGGCGGCCTTCTTGGTGAAGGTAATGGCCAGGATTTCGTGCGGCTCGCAGGCGGATTCGCCCTCTTCGAGCAGCGCCCGCAAGATGCGGGACACCAGCATCCAGGTCTTGCCGGCGCCTGCGCAGGCTTCGACCGCAACGGAGCGGCGCGGATCGCAGGCGACGGTGTAGAAGGCCTCGCGCGTGACGTGCCGGCCGTTGTGTTCGTAGGCGGCGCCGTTCATTGGGCGGGCCCTCCGGCCGCAGCTTCAGTCGAAGGCGGAGGTTGTTCGATCTCCCAGAAGTCTTTTCTGCAAAGCCCGCGTGCGGCGCAGTAGTCGCAGATTGCGCCCTCACCCAACGGCGGGAGCGCCGCGCCATCTGCAATGCGCGTGAAATCGTGAAGGATGCCCGCGACCAGTGCATCGCGCGCCTCCACCACCACGGGCTGCTCGACGGTCTGCGTGCCGGACGATTTTTCGCCAACATTCACGTAGGCGGCGCGCAGGGTGTCGTCGGCCACCAGCGCGGCATAGAAGGCTAGCTGCGTGTCTTCGGTCGGGTCTTTCACACGCTCCTTGGTGACCGCGGCCGATTCGGTCTTGTAGTCGATCACGAAGGCCTGGCCGTCGGGCATGCGGTCGATGCGGTCCAGCCGGCCGACCAGTTGCAGGTTGCCCAGTGGTTGCTCCATCCACGGCTCCGATTCGGCGAACACCGCGCCGCTTGCCTCATGCCCGGCGAGCCACTGCAGGTAGCCGTCGCGCACCGCCGGCCAAGCCGCGGCGAACGGCAGGAACTCGGCATCGGACAGAGCAAACTCTTGCGTGGCGCGCTCGGCCGCGGTGGTGATGTACGCCACGCGCTCCGCCACCTCATCGGTGGGGGTTTCCTTCAGCGCCTCATGAAAGTTGCCGAGCACGGCATGCAGCCAGTTGCCGAAGTCGCGCTTGTCGACCTCGGCGTCGAGCTCATCGGCACTGCGCAGGCCCAGTTGCCGCAGCGCGAAGAAGCGGTAGGGGCAGCGACGCAGGTCCTCGTAGACGCTGGTCGAAATGTTCCGCAGCGGCAGCAGCGCTCCGGAGGGTGTCGGGTACAAGGTCGGCCGCAGCGCAACCTCGCGCGGGGTGCGCGGATCGGCCGCCATTTGCAATGCATGGTCGAGTTGGAGCGACTGCACCAGCGGGCTCGGCCGGACGGGTTCGCCGCTGGCGTCGGACTGGCGCCAGAGCAGTTCGCAGCACGGATTGCACAAGGCGGCGGCCCAGGCCGAACGCTGCGCGGCCTCGAGCGTTTCGCGTGCGGGCAAGCCGAGTTCTGCGCGCTGGGCGGCGCTCCAGTTGCCGGGCGGCTCGGGCGAGGCAGGCAGGCGCCGGTCGTCGCAGCCGGGAATGACCACCGCGCCGAATGCGCGCCCCAGGAGCTGGTGCAGCGGCAGCACCACCACCTGCGGCACGTCGCCGCCGGCTGGCGGCACAAAGCTGGCGTCTTCGAGCACGTCGCGCACCCAGGCCGTGAACTCGGCAAGCGTGTGGCGTCCGCCCGGAAATTCGTCGTCGTCGCCGTGCGCGCCGGCATCGAGCCACAGGGCACCGATCACCTTGCCACCGGCCATGTCGGCGGCGAGCGGCTCCCACTGCCCGCCGGCTTCGAGCAGCTCGCGCAAGGCCCGGAGCCAGTCTGCAAGCGGCCTGGAACGGGCCATGGCCATGCGGCGGCCTTCGACGGCTTCGGTGAAGGGCAGCAATGCGATGTCTTGCGGCTTTTCGCTGCGCGCGGCCTGCCCGCACCAGGCAGCCCACTCGCGCACGCCTTCGCGCCGCAGCCGCGCCTCGAGCGCCTGCACCGCGAGCGCATCGCCGTCGGCGCTGCTCTTGAGCCATTCGAGCACCTGGTCGCTGCCCGCGTCGTGCGCACAGGCGCGCAATGCGCTCATCACGGTGGCGGCGGCGCGCGTGGTGGAAAGCTTCCAGCCGGTTTCGTCGTGCGCGGTGATGCCGTGCGCCTGGAGCTGCGCCCCGATGCGCCGCGTGAGCGCACGGTCGGTGGTGATGAGCGCGACCGGTGCGCGGCCCTCTGCCAGGTGCCGCAGCATGCAGGCGGCGGCCAGTTCCGCCTCGTCTTCCGGGTCGTCGGCAACGTGCGCACTTGCGGCCGCGGCGGGCGGTGCGGTGGGCACCAGCGAGAGATGAATCGCGCGATCGCCCCACAGGTTGCACAGCGTCTGGGTGAGCGGATCGGTCTGGAAGCCCTCGAGCACGATGAGCGCATCGACCTGCGTGCGCACGCTCTCGCGCAGCAGCACATCGGTGGCATAGCCCGAGTTGGCGGCCCAGGCCACCGCAACGCGGATCAGCGCGCTCTCGATGCGAAACCATTCCGATTCACTGCCCGCTTCGGCCACCTGGGCCGCGCGCTGGGCCCATTCGCCGCCACGCTCTTCGGGCAAGGCGGCCGCCGCCAGTGGAGCCAGCTGGTAGGCCAGCTCGACCACCCGCCCGGCCAGTGCAAAGCGCTCGGCGGCAAAGCCGGCCTGCGACAGCAGCGCCTGGGCCGTGACCAGGTCGCGCGCCATGTCGAATGCAATGTCGTAGCCCGTGGGCAAAAAGCCGCCCGAGCTGCGCGCCCAGTTGCGGGTGGTCTCGAACCGCGGCACAAAGCCCGCGCTGCCGCAGCGCGCCCACATGGCGCGCGCGACTCCCATCAGCTGCGCATAGGGCACCAGCACCACGGTGCGCGCAGCGTGCAGCTGCCGCTGCGCGATGGCGGCGGCAATGCGGGCAACCACGCCGTCGGCGGGGTCGCACCACAGGGCCTGGACGGGGTGGCCTTCGTTCATGTTCTATCGAGGGGTTGGAGGGCGTGGAGGCGCGACGCGCAAAGGGCTTTTGCTATCGGCGCCATAGCGTTCCCGCACGGCACCCCACCCCTTGGTTTCTGTCACAATGACCAGCACTTTAGCTGCACCGAAACTCTCCGCGCACAAGGACACATCACATGGCCAGCGACCTGATCAAACACATCTCCGATTCTTCCTTCGAAGCCGACGTGCTCAAGTCCAGCCAGCCCGTGCTGGTCGACTACTGGGCCGAATGGTGCGGCCCCTGCAAGATGATCGCACCCATCCTGGATGAAGTGTCGGCCGCCTATGAAGGCAAGCTGCAGATCGCCAAGCTCAATGTGGACGAAAACCGCGACATCCCGGCCAAGTTCGGCATCCGCGGCATTCCCACGCTCATGCTGTTCAAGGACGGCCAGCTGGCCGCCACCAAGGTTGGCGCCATGAGCAAGGCGCAACTCACGGCTTTCATCGACCAACAGCTCGCCTGAGACATTTCAACCGGCCAACGCGCAATGCGTTGGCCGGACGATTTTTCCTGTCATAATCTCCCACAGATCACCGGCCCTTCCAGGCAACCGGTTCGAGTTCCCCGGTTAGTGAAGCAGTTCTCGCTTCACGTTTAACCTCCCCCCGTTTTCCGATCGATTACCCCGCGAGGGGTCATTCCATGCACTTAAACGAACTCAAGGCACTCCACGTGTCTGAAGTCCTCAAGCAGGCTGAAGCGCTTGAGATCGAAAACGTCGGCCGCATGCGCAAGCAAGAGCTGATGTTCGCGATCATCAAGAAGCGCGCCAAGGCCGGCGAGCAGGTCTTCGCCGACGGCGTGCTCGAAATCCTGCCCGACGGCTTCGGTTTTCTGCGCAGCCCCGACACCAGCTTTACGGCCAGCACGGACGACATCTACATCTCGCCGAGCCAGGTGCGCCGCTTCAACCTGCACACCGGCGACATGATCGAAGGCGAAGTGCGCACGCCCAAGGACGGCGAGCGCTACTTTGCGCTGACCAAGCTCGACAAGGTCAACGACGGTCCGCCCGAGCAGAACAAGCACAAGGTGATGTTCGAGAACTTGACGCCGCTGTTCCCCAAGGAGCAGATGAAGCTCGAGCGCGACGGCATCAAGAGCGACGAGAACATCACGGGCCGGATCATCGACATCATCGCCCCCATCGGCAAGGGCCAGCGCGCCCTGCTGGTGGCGCCGCCCAAGAGCGGCAAGACGGTGATGATGCAGCACATCGCCCACGCCATCAGCGCCAACTACCCCGAAGTGCACATGATGGTGCTGCTGGTGGACGAGCGGCCTGAAGAAGTGACCGAAATGCAGCGCACCGTGAAGGGCGAGGTCATTGCCTCGACTTTTGACGAGCCCGCCGCACGCCACGTGCACGTGGCAGAAATGGTGATCGAGCGCGCCAAGCGCCTGGTCGAGCTCAAGAAGGACGTGGTGATCCTGCTCGACTCGATCACCCGCCTTGCCCGTGCCTACAACAACGTCGTGCCCTCGTCGGGCAAGGTGCTGACCGGCGGTGTCGACTCCAACGCGTTGCAGCGCCCCAAGCGCTTCCTGGGCGCGGCGCGCAACGTGGAAGAAGGCGGCTCGCTCACCATCATCGGCACCGCGCTGATTGACACCGGTAGCCGCATGGACGAAGTGATCTTCGAAGAGTTCAAGGGCACCGGCAACTCCGAAATCCACCTGGACCGCCGCCTGTACGAAAAGCGCGTGTTCCCGTCGATCCAGCTCAACCGCAGCGGCACGCGCCGCGAAGAGCTGCTGCTCGCCCCCGAGATCCTGCAGAAGACGCGCATCCTGCGCCAGCTCATGTACAACATGGACGAGATCGAGTCGATGGAGCTGATGCTCAAGAACATGAAGGCGACCAAGACCAATGTCGAGTTCTTCGACATGATGCGTCGCGGCGGGTAACTGTTGCTCGCCCCCAGGCTGCGCGCACTTCGTGTCGCTACGCCCTCCCCCTACCGGGGGCGGTGCTGACCGCCCGGCAAAGCCGGATCGGTGGCACCCCACGAACGAATGCCCGCCTTTGGCGGGCATTTTTCATGTGCGCAGCGCCTTCCCCTCGGCGGCACTTCTTGCGCCCAGATCCAACAATTCCATCAGCGCGACAGCCTGCTCCGGAGGCACCGGATTCGGACCATTGCCAAGAATCGCGTCGCGCACCGCTGCGTAGTAGTCGACATAGTTGCCGGCCCGCGTGGGCCAGATGCGGCGCTGCGGCTCGCCGCCATCGCTGCCGGGCACCACGAGTTCGCCGTCTTGCGGGTCTGCGCCCCACCCCGCCATGGGCGGCCGCTGGCCGGCGCGCAGCGCGTCTTCCTGCGGATCGACGCCCTGCTTGATGTAGCTGCCGCGCGTACCGTGCACGATGTAGCGCGGCGCCGCATGGGCCGCGAGCGTCGTCGCGTGGAGCACCACGCGCAGCGGCGCATGCGGGCCGCTTTCGTAGCGCAGCACGGCGTGAAAGTAGTCCTCGACCTGCGCCCCGTCTCGCAGCGCCGCGGTGTCGAGCTGCAGCGAGTCGGGCTTTCCGAACAGCTGGACAGCCTGGTCGACCAGATGAGCACCCAGGTCGACCCACAGGCCCGCGCCGGGCACCTTCTGCTCGCGCCAGCGGTCCCGGACCTCGGGGCGAAAGCGGTCGAAATGCGATTCCAGGTACACCGGGCGGCCGAGTTCGCCGCTGGCCAGTACGTCCTTGAGCGTGAGGTAGTCGGCGTCGAAACGACGGTTCTGGTAAACCGCCAAGATCCGATTGTTGCGCCGAGCCAACAATTCGAGCTCCCGGGCCTCGGCCACGTCGAGGGTGAAGGGCTTGTCCACCACCACGTGCTTGCCGGCTTCCAGCGCTGCCCTGGCAACCGGATAATGCAGCGCGTTTGGGGTGGCGACCACCACCAGGTCGATGTCCGCCCGGGCCACCAGCGCCCCTGCATCCGGCACAACAGCCACGTCAGGCCAGTCTGTGTGGACTTTATGGGGCTGCGAGCTCGCCATGGCCGCTAGTTCGAGGCCTGTAACGGCTGAGAGCACGGGCGCATGAAAGGTCTGGCCGGCAAAGCCGTAGCCGACAAGGCCGGCGCGCAAGGTTCTGGAGGTCATCTACGGGGGCCTTTCGCTCGAAACGGCCAGTATGCGATAATCGGCGGCTCCGCGAAAAGTGCGGCTGGGCGTTTTGCCCGGCGCTTCCCCAAGGAACAGCTTGCCCCTTACGGCACGCTTGTGGCTCTCGCATCGACCCCAAAGGAAACACCATGGCAAAAGAAGGCATCCACCCGAATTACCGCGAAGTTCTGTTCGTCGACATGTCGAACGGCTTCAAGTTCGTGACCCGTTCGTGCGCGAACACCAAGGAAATGGGCAAGACCGACGACGGCCGCGAACTGCCGCTGTTCAAGCTCGACACCACGAGCGAATCGCACCCGTTCTACACCGGCACGCAAAAGTCGGTCGACAACATGGGCGGTCGCGTCGAGAAGTTCCGCAACCGCTTCGGCAAGACCACCGGCGCTGCTTCCAAGTAAAGCACGCGCTTTCGCACAGAGGGCAGCCCGGTTTACCGCGCTGCCCTTTTTCTTTCCTAAAACCGCCGTTCGCTCATCTTTGTGAATCAGCCCACTCCTGCGATCGTTGCCCAGAGCGCCGTGCGCCGGTTGCCGCGCATCGCGTTGCTGTTGTTATGCGCCGCCTATCTTCTGCCGGGCCTCGTGGGACGCGGCCCGTGGAAAAGCGCAGACATCACCTCGTTCGGCTACATGGCCGAGCTGGCGCGCACCACCGAAGGCATCGCGCGCTGGTTCGACCCCATGCTGCTGGGCCTCCGGCCTGAAACGCCGGCGCTCATTCCGTACTGGATCGGCGCCTGGGCCATCAAGATCGCGCCCTCGTGGCTGCACCCCGACCTGGCCGTGCGCATCGTCTTTGCGCTGATGCTCTGGGGCACGTTCACTGCCACCTGGTACGCGGTTTACTACCTTGCCCGCACCTCGCGGGCCCAGCCGGTGGCCTTTGCCTTCGGCGGCGAGGCACGCCCCACCGACTACGCCCGCGCCATCGCCGACGGCGGATTGCTGGCGCTGATCGCCTGCCTGGGCCTGGCCCAGCTCGGCCATGAAACCACGCCGGCACTGGCGCAGCTGTACTTCGCATCGCATCTCTTCTACGGCGTGGCCGCGCTGCCGTACCGCCGAGTCGGCCCCGTGATCGCGCTGATCGTCGGAACGGTCGGAATGACGCTGAGCGGCGGTCCCACCGTCGGGCTGGCGCTGGCCATCGGTAGCGCGCTTTTCATGGCCTACGAACGGCGCACCGCCCGGAAGGCCGACGTTACGACGGACGAAGGCCCCGGCTACACCCGGGGGGCGCTAGTGACGATGGTTGCGGTTGCGCTGGTCGCCGCGGCGTTGGCCATCGGGCTTGGACTGCTCGAATGGAAAATCCAGTTGCCGGGCCGCCACCCGAGCAGCACCTCCGTGCTGGGCGACGTGCGCAGCCAGGCCAAGCTGCTGGTGTGGTTCACCTGGCCGGTGTGGCCCCTCGCGATCTGGACGCTCTGGCGCTGGCGCCGCCAGCTCACCGCACGCCATGTGGCGCTGCCCTTCTGGTTTGCGCTGGTGCCGCTGGCCGCCACCTGGACAACCGACTATTCGGACCGTTCGCTGCTGCTGGCGCTGCCGGCGTTCGCCACATTGGCCGCGTTCGCGCTGCCCACCTTCCGGCGCAGCGCGGCGGCGCTGATCGACTGGTTCAACGTTCTGTTCTTCAGCGGGTTGGCCGTGCTGGGCTGGATCTACTGGATCGCCATGCAGACCGGCGTGCCGCCGAAGCCGGCGGCCAGCGTGGCGCGCCTGGTGCCCGGCTTCGTGCCCGAGTTCTCGGTCGTTCCGTTTGTCCTGGCGTTGGCCGCGACCATTGCCTGGTGCTGGGTGGTGCGCTGGCGCACCGGCCGCCACCGCGCCGCGTTGTGGAAAACGCTGGTGCTCCCGGCCGGCGGCACCGCACTGTGCTGGATGCTGCTGATGACGCTCTGGCTGCCTTCCATCGACTACGCGCGCAGCTACGTTCCCCAAGTGCGCGCGGTGGCCGAGCGGGTCGGGCAGCCGAGCTGCGTTGCCGAACTGGCGCTCAGCCGGGCGCACATTGCGGCCTTGCAGCACCACGGCCGGTTCAACCTGCAGCCGCTGCTGCTTGGCACCAATTGCCCGTGGCTGCTGGTCAGCCCTGAAACCATCGAGCGGCTGCACACCATCATTCCCCTGGAGCAATGGCGTTTCAGCGGCACGCTGCGCCGGCCCAGCAGCGCGACCGACGACCTGCTGCTCTATCAAAAGATTGCACCGTAGCAAGTGATTGGCGAAAGAGGTCTGATCGCAAGGCACGCCGGCACGGTGCTGGTCGGCCAGCTGGCCGTCATGGCATTCGGCGTGACCGACACCATCGTGGCCGGGCGCTATGCCGAGAGCGCGCTGGCGGCGCTTTCTGTGGGCGCGGCCGTCTTCGTCAGCGTGTTCGTCTCGCTGATGGGCGTGCTGCAGGCGCTGCTGCCGGTGTGGGCCGAACTGCACGGCGCCGATCGCAGGAGCGAGGTCGGCCGCTCGGTGCGGCAGTCGCTTTACCTGAGCGCCATCACCATCGCCGTCGGCATGGTGGTGCTGCTGTTTCCCGGCGCCGTGTTGCGCTGGACCCAGGTGCCTCCGGAAATGCGCGCCGGCGTCGAGGCCTACCTCGCGGTGCTGGCCTTCGCGCTGCCGCCTGCCCTGCTCTTTCGGTTGTTCAGCACGCTGAACCAAAGCCTTGGCAAGCCGCAGGTGGTCACTTGGCTGCAGCTCGGCTCGCTGTTCGTGAAGCTGCCTCTGTCGATCTGGTTCACCTTTGGCGGCGCGGGCCTGCCGGCCATGGGCCTGGTAGGCTGCGCCTGGGCCACGCTGTGCGTGAACTGGGCCATGCTGGCTTGTGCGGCATGGCTCCTGCGCAGCAGTTCCTTCTACAAGGACTACCGGCTGTGGGAACGCATCGAGGCGCCCGACTGGCGGCAGATCCGCCAGTTTGCGAGTTTGGGCATTCCCGGCGGGCTGGCGGTGCTGGTGGAAGTGACCTCGTTCACCTTGATGGCGCTGTTCATCGCCCGCCTCGGCACGGCCGCGGCCGCCGCGCACCAGATTGCCTCCAACCTGCTGGCAGTGGCCTACATGGTGCCTCTTTCATTGGCCATTGCCACCAGCGCGCGCGTGAGCTTCTGGCTGGGTGCCGGCCAAGCGGCAAGGGCGCGGCGTGCCTGCCGCCTGGGCTTTGAACTCACCGCCCTGTGCGCGCTGTTCTTTGCCGGCGCGATGGTGGCATTGCGCTTCAAGCTGGCCCATGTGTATTCGGACAACCCGGCCGTGGTCGCGATTGCCGCAGCGTTGTTGCTGGTGGTGGCGGTCTATCACTTTGCCGATGCGTTGCAGACGCTGTGCGTCTTCGTGCTGCGCTGCTACCGCGTCACGCTGGCGCCGCTCGTCATTTATTGCACGCTGCTGTGGGGCCTGGGCCTTGGCGGCAGCTATCTGCTGGCCTATCGCGGCCTGGGGCCCTGGCCTGCGATGCAATCGCCCCTGGCGTTCTGGCTCATGGGCTCGGGCGCACTCGCGGTCACGGCCGTGCTGTTCGGGGCGCTGCTCCGGTGGACGATGCAGCGTTCACTTCGATAGCAGCCGCGCTTCCCGCACCCGGTTGGGCGGAAAAACGAGTGCGAAACGAGAGCCCTTGCCCACCGTGCTCTCTATGCGCAGCTCAGCCCCGTGCCGCTGCGCAATGTGCTTGACGATGGCAAGGCCCAGCCCGGTGCCGCCAGTCTCGCGCGAACGGCTGCGGTCGATGCGATAGAAGCGTTCGGTCAGGCGGGGAATGTGCTCCGCGGCAATGCCGGGGCCGGTGTCGCGCACCGCGTATTCGCCGCGCCCATCGGGCAGCAGCCGCCAGCTCACCGCCACCTCGCCTCCGCCGGGCGTGTAGCGAATGGCGTTGGTCAGCAGGTTCGACATGGCGCTTTGCAGTTCGGTCGGCGCGCCAGAGATCTCGGACTCGGCCTCGATGGTGAAAGAAAGGCGGTGCCCCTGCGGCACCAGCCGCCCCGACAAGCCGCGTCCTTCGTCTTCGCATTGGGCAAGCAGCGCGCGGATGCGAATCCACTGGGTGCCCGAAGGCGGCGCGCTGCCTTCGAGGCGCGAAAGCGTCAGCAGGTCGTTCACCAGCGTTTCCATGCGGTGCGACTGCTGGCTCATCAGCGAAAGGTACCGTGTGCGCTCTTCCGCATCGAGCGGGAGGTTCTGCAGCGTTTCGACAAAGCCGGCCAGCACCGTGAGCGGCGTGCGGATTTCGTGCGACACATTGGCGACGAAGTCGCGCCGCATCGCTTCCGCCTGCTCTACGGCGGTGATGTCGCGCGTGAGCAGCATGCGGCGGTTGCCGGCATAGGGATGCACTTGCACCGAAAGCCTCACCGGATGGCTGCGCTGCTGCGCCTGTCCGGGGCCGGAGGCGTCGATGACGACGTCGCGGCTGTAGTTCCACGAGGCCAGGTAGGCCACGAAGGCCGGGTCGCGCACCAGGTTTGCAAGATGCTGCAGAAGATCGCGCTCGGCGTTGATGCCGAACTGGGCGGCCGCCGTCTGGTTGCACCATTCGATGCGGCCCTGCTCATCGAGCAGGATCACGCCGTTGGGCGACGCCTGGATGGCCGCCAGAAACTCCTGGAGGCGCTCTTCGGCCTGCCGGGTCTGCTGCTCGCGCTCGCGCAGCAGCTTGCGAATGCGCTCCGCGAGTTCACCCCACACGCCGGCTCCGCGCGTGGGCAGCCCCGATGCGTTGTTGCGCAGCACCCGCAGCAGGCGCTCGGCCCGCCATGCGTCCAGCGCCAGCCAGAGCACAGCGCCGAGCCATGCGCCCAGCCATCCGAACTTCCAGCCAAAAATGACTGCAGCGCCCACTCCTATTGCGAGGGACGCTATGAGAAACGTAGCAATACGGAAAGGCATGGCGCGCGATTATCCGCGCCCGCGGCCGATGAACACCGCGCTCTTCAAACCGTGACTTGGGCCGTCAGGCGATAGCCGGCGCCGCGCACGGTTTCGACCATGGGCGCCGCGGCACCCAGCGATTCGCGCAGGCGCTTGACGTGCACGTCGACCGTGCGTTCCTCGATGTAGACGTGGTCGCCCCATACCTTGTCGAGCAGTTGCGCACGGCTGTGCACGCGCTCGGCATGCTGCATCAGGTAGGCCAGCAGCTTGAACTCGGTGGGCCCCACCTTGAGCGCGTTGCCCTGCCAGGTGACACGGTGCGTGGCGGTGTCGAGCGCGAGCTCGCCGATTTCGACACGCTCGGTCACCACCTCGGGTGCGCGGCGGCGCAGCACCGCGCGGATGCGCGCGAGCATTTCCTGGGTGGAAAACGGCTTGGTGATGTAGTCGTCGGCGCCCGCGTCCAGGCCTGCCACCTTGTCGGGCTCGTCGCCGCGCGCGGTCAGCATCAGGATGGGGATTGCCTTGGTGCGTGCGTCCTTGCGCCACTGGCGGGCGAGCTGCAGGCCGCTTTGGCCCGGCAGCATCCAGTCGAGCAGGATCAGGTCCGGCAGGAAAGCGTCGATCTCGCGCTGGGCTGCGGCACCGTCTTCCGACCAGATCGGCTCGAAGCCGTTGTGGCGCAGGTTGACGGCGATCAGCTCGGCGATCGACGACTCGTCTTCGACGATCAGGACTCGGGGTTTCTTCATGCTTTCTGGGGAGTCTGGCGCTTGTTGTTACTGCAGCGCCGATTCGATTTCCTGCATCGAAGTGTGCCGCACATCGGCACCCTTGACGATGTAGATGATGAACTCGGCAATATTCTTGGCGTGGTCTCCGATGCGTTCGATGGCCTTTGCCAGGAACAGCAGGTCGAGGCTGGCCGAGATGGTGCGCGGGTCTTCCATCATGTAGGTGACCAGCTTGCGCACGAAGCCGTCGAACTCCTTGTCGATCAGGTCGTCGTCCTTCAGGATCGACAGCGCCGCGGCCGTGTCCAGGCGCGCGAATGCGTCGAGCGCGGTACGCAGCAGGCCCGAGGCCAGGTCGGCCGCAATGCGCAGCTCGTTCGAAGGCAGCGCGCGCGCAGAACCGCTCTCGATGATCGACTTGACCATGCGCGCAATCTTGTTGGCCTCGTCGCCCACGCGCTCCAGGTTGGCGGTGGTCTTCGAAATGGCAATCAGCAGGCGCAGGTCGCGCGCGGTCGGCTGGCGGCGCGCAATGATCGACGACAGCTCGCGGTCGATCTCGATCTCCATCGCGTTGACGCGGTGCTCGGTTTCCATCACGCGGTCGGCCGCATCGGGGTCGAACTGCAGCAGCGCGTACACCGCCTGGTGGATCTGCGCCTCGACCATGCCGCCGAGCTCCATCACGCGCGACGAAACGCCGTTGAGTTCGCTGTCGAACTGGCTGGAGAGATGTTTTTCAGTCATGTGTGCCTCCTTGGCATCAGCCGAAACGGCCGGTGATGTAGTCCTCGGTCTCCTTGCGCTGCGGCTTGAAGAACATCTGTTCCGTTGCGCCGAACTCGATCAGGTCGCCCAGGTACATGTACGCGGTGTAGTCGCTGCAGCGTGCGGCCTGCTGCATGTTGTGCGTCACGATGACCACGGTGTACTCGTTTTTCAGCTCGGCGATCAACTCTTCGATCTTCGCGGTCGAAATCGGGTCGAGCGCGGAGCACGGTTCGTCGAGCAGCAGCACCTCGGGCTTGATGGCAATGCCGCGTGCAATGCACAGGCGCTGCTGCTGGCCGCCCGAAAGGCCCGAACCGCTTTGCTGCAGCTTGTCGCGCACCTCGGTCCAGAGGGCGGCCTTCTTCAGGGCCCACTCGACGCGGTCGTCCATTTCGCTGGCGCTCAGGTTCTCGAACAGCTTCACGCCGAAGGCGATGTTGTCGTAGATCGACATCGGGAACGGCGTGGGCTTCTGGAACACCATGCCGACCTTCGCGCGGATCAACGCCACGTCCTGCTTGGACGTGAGCAGGTTCTCGCCGTCCAGCGCAATGGTGCCTTCGGCGCGCTGCTCCGGGTAGAGCTCGAACATGCGGTTGAAGGTGCGCAGCAGGGTCGACTTGCCGCAGCCCGACGGGCCGATGAAGGCCGTGACCTTGTTCTCTGGGATCTCGAGGTTGATGCCCTTGAGCGCGTGGAACTTGCCGTAGTAGAAGTTCAGGTCCTTGACCGAGATCTTCGAGCGCGACGGTTGTACGACGGTGTTTGGCATGGTTGCTACTTCTTCTTGAATCAGAGTTTGTTGCGCGTGAGAACGCGCGCCAGGATGTTGAGGGCAAGCACGGCCACGGTGATCAGGAACACGCCGGCCCAGGCCAGCTGTTGCCAGTTTTCGTACGGGCTCATCGCAAACTTGAAGATCGTCACCGGCAGGCTGGCCATCGGCTGGCTGATGTCGGCGGTCCAGAACTGGTTGTTCAGCGCGGTAAACAGCAGCGGCGCGGTTTCACCCGCAATGCGCGCCACGGCCAGCAGCACACCCGTGACCACGCCGGCACGCGCGGCGCGCAGGGTGATGCTCAGGATCACCTTCCACTTCGGCGTGCCAAGTGCATAGGCCGCTTCGCGCAGGCCCGGCGGCACCAGCTGCAGCATGTTCTCGGTGGTGCGAATGACCACCGGAATCACGATCAGCGCCAGCGACAGTGCACCCGCAAGGCCCGAGAAGGTCTTGAAGTACGCCACCACCACGGCATACACGAACAGGCCGATCACGATCGACGGCGCCGACAGCAGGATGTCGTTGACGAAGCGCGTGACCGACGAGAGCCAGCCCTTGGGGTTGTACTCGGCCAGGTAGATGCCGGCCATGATGCCGATCGGCGTGCCCACGAAAGTTGCGAGCATCACCATCACGAACGACCCGAAGATCGCATTGGCGATGCCGCCCGCCTCATTGGGGGGCGGGGTCATTTCGGTGAAAGTGGCAAGCGCCAGGCCGCCAAGGCCCAGGCGCAGCGTTTCCCAAAGAATCCAGATGAGCCAGAAAACACCGAACACCATGGCCGCAAGCGACAGCGTAAGCGCGATCTTGTTGACCCGGTTGCGCGCGGCGAACTTGGCCTGGCGCGTTTCGGCCAGCGCCTTGGCGTTCAGCAGGTTTTGAGCGGTGCTCGTACTCATGACTTGGTCCCTTCGCTCTTCTTCATTTGCGCCAGCAGCACCTTCGAAAGCGTCAGCACCACGAAGGTGATGAAGAACAGCACCAGGCCCAGGTACATCAGCGCAGCCTGGTGAAGGCCCGCACCGGCTTCGGCAAACTCGTTGGCGAGTGCCGAGGTGATGCTGTTGGCAGCCTCGAACACCGACAGTGAATTGAGCTGGTTCATGTTGCCGATCACGAAGGTGACCGCCATCGTTTCGCCCAGCGCCCGGCCAAGGCCGAGCATGATGCCGCCGATGACGCCGGCCTTGGTGTACGGCAGCACAACCTTGGAGACCACCTCCCAGGTGGTGGAGCCAAGGCCGTAGGCCGACTCCTTGAGCAGCGGCGGCGTCACCTCGAACACGTCGCGCATCACCGATGCAATGAACGGAATGATCATGATCGCGAGGATGATGCCGGCCGAAAGAATGCCGATGCCCACCGGCGGGCCGGACACGAGGGCGCCGAGGTACGGCACGCCTGCGAGCAGCTTCTGCAGCGGCTGCTGCACCCAGGTGGAAAGAATCGGGCCGAACACGAGCAGGCCCCACATGCCGTAAACGATGGACGGCACAGCGGCGAGCAGCTCGATGGCCGTGCCCAGCGGGCGCTTGAGCCAGCTGGGCGAAAGCTCGGTAAGAAACAGTGCAATGCCGAAGCTCACAGGCACCGCAATCACCAGCGCAATGATCGAAGTGGCCAGCGTGCCGTAGATCATGACCAGGCCGCCGTACTCGTTCTGTACCGGGTCCCACACGCTGCTGGTGAGAAAGCCGAGGCCGTATTTCGAGATGGCGGGCCATGCACCGGCGATCAGCGACAGCAGGATGCCGATCAGCATTGCAAGCGTGAGCAGCGCGGCGCCCTTTGCGGCCCAGCCAAACAGGCGGTCGGCCATCGGGCCGGAGCGCGGTGCCTTGGCTGGCGGTGGAGAGGTGGCGCGCCCGCGCTCGGCCGCGAGGTCGAGCGTGGATGCGGAAGCAGGATAAGTGGATGACACGGGTCGCTCCGGCAATGACGAAAGCGGCGCATCCTCGAGCGAAGTGGTGCTCATGAATGCGCCGTTCCTGGCTTGATGGGTGGGTTGCTTACTTGAACGCGACCGGCTTGCCCGATGCGTCCTTCACCTCGCCCCATGCCTTGGCAATCGTGGCCTTCACCGTATCGGGCATCGGCACGTAGTCCAGGTCGTCGGCGGTCTTGTCGCCGTTCTTGTAGGCCCAGTCGAAGAACTTCAGCACCGTGGTTGCGTTGGCGGGCTTGTCCTGCGACTTGTGCATCAGGATGAAGGTCGCGCCGGTGATCGGCCATGCGCCCTTGTCGGCCTGGTTGGTCAGCACCTGGTAGAAGCTCTTGCTCCAGTCGGCAGCGGCGGCGGCGGCCTTGAATGCCGTGTCTTCCGGCGATACGAAGTTGCCGGCCGCGTTCTGCAGCTGCGCGTAGGTCATCTTGTTCTGCTTGACGTAGGCGTATTCGACATAGCCGATCGAGTTGGGCAGGCGGTTCACGAAAGCGGCAACGCCTTCATTGCCCTTGCCGCCCGCACCGGTGGGCCAGTTCACGGCCGTGCCTTCGCCGACCTTGGTCTTCCACTCGGCGTTGACCTTGCTCAGGTAATTGGTGAACAGGAAGCTGGTGCCCGAACCGTCGGCGCGGCGAACCGGCGCAATGGCGGCATCAGGCAGGGCCAGCGAGCCGTTCAGCGCCTTGATGGCCGGGTCGTTCCACTTGGTGATCTTGCCCAGGTAGATGTCGCCGAGCACCTGGCCGTTGAGCTTCAGTTCGCCGGGCTTGATGCCGGGAATGTTCACTACCGGAATCACGCCGCCGATGACGGTGGGGAACTGCATCAGGCCCTTGGCCTGGAGTTCTTCGTCCTTCAGGGGAGCGTCCGACGCGCCGAAATCGACCGTCTTGGCTTCGATCTGCTTGAGGCCCGCGCCCGAGCCGACCGACTGGTAGTTGATCTTGACGCCGGTGCTCTTGTTGAAGTCAGACGCCCACTTGGCATACAGCGGTGCGGGAAAGCTCGCGCCGGCGCCGGTTACGTCTTGTGCAAAAGCGGGAACTTGAGCGAAGACCGCGGCCACGAGGCCGGCGGCTGCAAATTTGAAAGTCGTTTTCATGAGGCTTCCTTTTTTAGAAGTAAGAAGTAGTCCCTTTCGGGCTTGGGACGGACTCTAGAAAGCTTGTGTGACATCGGTGTGACACCCCGCCACAGAGGGAAAATGGCGTTGGCTGCCATGCGGCTTGTATGACGCTGTCACACAACCGTCATTCACGCGGCATAGCCTTCCGAGCCTCGCCGCCGGCGATTCGGGCGTCGGCGCAGCTGCCACCGTCTTTCACGGCGCTACGATGAGGGCCACCCGCCTTCTTCATCACTACAACTACATGCAAAACGGCACCCGCCTCGCCGCAGTCGATCTCGGTTCGAACAGCTTCAGGCTCGAAATCGGACAGGTCGATTACGGCCAGATTCACCGCACCGAATACCTCAAGGAGACCGTGCGCCAGGGCAACGGCCTGGACAGCGCCCGGAACCTCACGCCCGAGGCGATGCAGCGCGGCTGGGACGCCCTCGCCCGCTTTGGCGAGCGGCTGGCCGGCTTCAAGCGATCGCAGGTGCGCGCCGTGGCCACCCAGACGCTGCGCGAAGCCCGCAACCGCGAAGAATTTCTATTGCGGGCGCGCACCATCCTGGGGTTTGGCATCGACGTGATCCCCGGGCGCGAAGAGGCCCGCCTTATCTACCAGGGCGTGGCACACATGCTCCCGCACACCGACGCCTCCGACCGGGAGCGCCGCCTGGTGGTGGACATCGGCGGGCGCTCGACCGAAATGATCATCGGCCGCGCACTGGAAGCCGAGCTCATGGAGTCTTACCGCGTCGGAAGCGTCGCGTGGTCGATGAAGCACTTTGCGGAAGGCCTCTTCACCCCGGCCGCATTCCGCGCCGCCGAGGTGGCCGCCAAGGCCGTGCTGGACGATGCGCTCTCCAGCTACACCCGCGACCAGTGGGATGTGGCGTACGGCGCTTCCGGCACCATTGGCGCGGTCGGCGACGTGCTGGCCGCCGCCGGCGGAGAGCCGGGCCTGATCACCCGCGACGGGCTCGACTGGCTGGTCGACCGCCTGCTGAAGGCGGGCAGCGCCGACAAGCTGCGCATCGACGGCATGCGGGAAGACCGCAAGCCCGTCATTGGCGGCGGCGTGAGCGTGCTGCGGGCCGTGTTCGACCTGCTCGGCATTGAAGAAATGAAAGTGGCCCAGGGCGCGCTTCGCCATGGCGTGCTCTACGAGTTGCTGGAACGAGACGAAGGCGTGGCCGATTTGCGCACCGCCACGGTGGCGCGGCTGGCCAGCCGCTTTTCTGTCGATGCAGCCCAGGCCAGGCGAGTGGGCGAAACGGCCGCCGCACTCTTCGTGCAGCTCACGCCGGCGGCACGCGGCGGCAGCGCCACCAGCCGCGCCGGCCGGGCGCTGCGAAAGCTGGGCTGGGCGGCGCAGTTGCATGAGATCGGCACGCTGGTTTCGCACAGCGACTATCACAAGCACGGCGCCTACATCCTGGACAACACCGACGCACCCGGCTTTGCCGTGAATGAACTGCACGCGCTCGGCCAGCTGGTTCTGGGCCAACGCGGCAAGCTGCGCAAGCTCGAGGCCGCACTGGATGATGAAACCTTCGTCATGCAGCTGCTGTCGCTGCGCCTGGCAGTCATCCTGTGCCACGCCCGCCGCGATCCCGATCCGCAAGCGCTGCATCTCGCGGCTTTGGGCGCCAGGGCTTTCACGATTGCCTGTGCGCCCGACTGGGCCGACGCCTACCCGCAGTCCGCACACCTGCTGCGCGAAGAAGTGCTGGCCTGGCAAAAGACCAGCAACTGGCGCGTTGAACTCAGCGGCGCCTGAGCTATCTCACTTTGCCTCGAGGCCGGCCGTGAGGGCGGGTTCCGCGCTGGCCAGGCGAGACGACTCGTCCTCGCCGAACATGCCGGCATACGCGGTGTGGAGGATTCGCGAAAGCCCCTGCCGGAGGCCCTCCTGCGCCTTGGCCGTGTCCTGCAGCAAGCCGTCGTACGCAAGGAAGGTCGGCTCCTCCAGGTCGGAGGTGTGGGTCGTCTGGTAAAGAACGGCCTGCTGCTCGTTCCTGAGCGTCTGCTCGATGGCGACGAAGGGCTTGAAGCTCGACGTCATGTCGGGCGCCGAATAGATGGTGGTGACCCGCACGGTCAACGTGCTGTAGCCGGGGGTCGGCTGGAACCCGGCTGCCTGCAGCTGCGCGAGTCCGCCGTCCACGCGCAGGGCTGGCGTCAGCTTTACCTCTCGGCCCCCGGTGCGCAAGCGCGCCGCCAACTGCTCCGCGAATTGCCGGTTGAGCGACGTTGCGCCACTGTTCTTCACGGCGGCCGTGAACTCCAGCGTGCGCCTCTCCATGCGGCTGGCCATCGTTACCCGTGTGCCCACCTCGACACCGAGCGCCACCAGCGTTCCGACCGGCCCGAAAACCCCGGCCCAACCGATGATTGCGGAGCCCCCGCCATCCATGACGGTCAGCTGGTCCTGATCGTTGTAGACGAGTTCGATCCTCGAGATCGACCGGGTGGCGTCGTGGCGTACCTGGGGTGCGGGCTCAGGCGTGCTCGTGGCGCATCCGGCCAGGAGGGCTGCAGCAGCCAACAGGGAGACGAGCGCTTTCATGGGGCATCCGCGGTGACAGACGGCTGCAACAGCCCTCGCCACCTGGCGCCCGGGAATCCGCGGCACACAAGGCACTTGCTGCGCAATCGCCTTGTGGTTGTAAGTTATGGATGCAATTTGTGACCAAATGCATCTGGCGTGGCCATTGTGCCTACATGCCGCCGCCGCGGAGCCCTGATTTGGTCAATTAGTTTACAGTTTTGGGCAAATTCTCTGCCCCGCACACTCCCATCACAGGAGTTCGGGCGATTGGACGGTAACCACCACCGTCTGCACATCGCCGTCGCGCTCGCGCGTTCGAATCCACCACAGCGCGCCCTTGCGCACAGGGCAGCTGTCCTGCTTGAGTCCAAGAAGCAGCGAGATGGCCTGGCCCACCGACGGCTGGTGGCCGATCATCAGCACCACCGACTTTCCGTTGGGCCAGCCGGCCGCGCCCAGCATGGCCTCGGCCGTGGTGTCTGGCGCGAGTTCGGAACGCAGCTTGTATTTGCGGCCGAGCGCGAGCGCAGTCTGCTCGCAGCGCCGCGCCGGGCTGCAGATGATGCGGGTGCCGTCGGGCAATTGCCGGTCGAGCCAGCTGGCCATGCGCTTGGCCTGCTTTTCGCCGCGCGCGGTAAGGGAGCGCTGCAGGTCGTCGCAGCCCTCGGTCCAGTCTTCGGCTTCGGCATGGCGCCAGAAGATCAAGTCCATGCTCATCGTCTTTCGATGGTCAGTTGCTGGATGCATCGGCGTGATGCCCTCGCGATGCATATCGGTTCATGAGCGCAGTCTGCGCGCCGTGCGCCTCGACGGCGCGCGAAGCACCCGCCTCTCCAGGGTGGGTGTCGCGGTCGACGCGCGTGTAGATGCCATCGCCGCCAAGGTCCCAGGCATCGCGGCCGTCGTGCAGGTAGGCCACAAGGCATTCGTCGATCAGGCGCTGGCGAAGGCTCGGATCGGTAACCGGCCAGGCCAGTTCCACGCGCCGCATCATGTTGCGGTTCATCCAGTCGGCGCTTGAAAGGTAGAGCGACTCTTCTTCGCCGCTGCGGAAGTAGAAGACCCGCGAATGCTCCAGGAAGCGCCCGATCACCGAGCGCACGCGGATGTTGTCCGTCAACCCCGGCACCTGCGCCGGCAATGTGCACGCACCGCGCACGATGAGATCGATCTTTACGCCCTGCTGCCCCGCACGCATGAGCGCGGCAACCAGCTGGTCGTCGGTCAGCGCATTCATCTTTGCAACGATGCGCGTGGGCTCTCCGGCTGCGGCAGCCATGCCCAGGGCATCGATCTGCGCAACGAGGTTCTTGTGCAGGTCGAACGGCGCGAGCCACATGCGGTTGAGCTTGGGCAGGCGGCTCTGGCTTGCCAAGTGAACGAACACCGCTTCCATGTCGGCCGTCAGCAGCGGATCGGCCGTCAGGTGGCTGATGTCGGTGTAGAGCTTGGCCGTGCGGGGGTTGTAGTTGCCGGTGGAAAGATGGCCGTAGCGGCGCATCTGCTTGCCCTCGCGGCGCGTTACCAGCAGCATCTTGGCGTGCGTCTTCAGGCCCACCACGCCGTACACCACCTGCGCACCGATCGACTCGAGCATTTCGGCCCAGTTGATGTTGGCCTCTTCGTCGAATCGCGCCTTGAGCTCCACCACCACCGTCACTTCCTTGCCGCGGCGCACAGCTTCGCGCAGCAGGTCCATGAGCTCCGAATCTGCACCGGTGCGGTAGATGGTCTGCTTGATGGCCAGCACTTGCGGGTCTTGCACGGCCTCGCGCAAAAACGCGAGCACGCCGTCGAAGCTTTCGAAGGGCTGGTGGATCAGCACGTCGCCGCGCTGCAGCCGCTCGAAGAACGACTGCGCCGGAGACAGCGTGACCGGGTACGAAGCCGAGTACGGCGGAAAGCGCAGCTGCGGCTCGTCCAGCAGGTCGATCAGCTGCGTGAGCCGCGCCAGGTTGACAGGGCCATGCACGCGATAGAGCGCCTGCGGCGGCAGGTTGAACTGCGCCAGCAGAAAGCTTGCGAGCGACTCGGCACAACTCGCCGACACCTCGAGCCGCACGGCTTGCCCGTAGTGGCGATGCTGCAGCCCCTGGCGCAAGGCGGTGCGCAGGTTCTTGACGTCTTCTTCGTCGACCGCAAGATCGGAATGCCGCGTGACGCGGAACTGCGAAAAGTCGCCCACCTCGCGGCCCGGGAACATGCCGGCCAGATGCGCGCGGACCACGCTCGAAAGCGCCACGAACAGCGTCTTGCCGTCCGACACCTTGGCCGGCATGCGAATGACGCGCGGCAGCACACGCGGCACCTTGACGATCTGGATCGGGTTTTCGCGCCCGAACGCGTCCTTGCCGCCGAGCCGCACGATGAAGTTGAGCGACTTGTTGGCCACTTGCGGAAACGGGTGCGCCGGATCGAGCCCCACCGGAATCAGCAACGGGCGCACTTCGCGCTCGAAATATTCGCTGACCCATTTGCGCTGCGCCGCGTTGCGCTCGCCGTGCGAAATGATGTGGATGCCGTGCTTGGCAAACGTGGGCATCAGCTCGTCATTGTAGAGCGCATATTGGCGCCCCACCAGCGTGTGGGCAGCCTCGGACAAGCGCTCGAAAGACTCGGTGGTGTAGGTGCCCTTCTGGTCGCTGGCGCTGCTGGCAATCAGGTGCGGTGCGGCGCGGACCTCGAAGAATTCGTCGAGGTTCGATGAAACGATGCACAGGTAGCGAAGGCGCTCGATGAGCGGCACCTCGGGCCTGTGGGCCCAATCGAGCACGCGCTCGTTGAAAGACAGGATGCTGTGATCGCGGTCGAGCAGCGTGAGCGCCGATGCCGCGACCGCAAGTGTCCGGTCAGCGGTAGCAGATTGCATGGGCACTGATTCTGGGGCAAGGGGCACGGGAGCACACGTAGGCGGAAATATGACAGTTTCGTCCTTGTTTGTGACGTTTCCGTGACGCTCCTGTGACGCCGATTCCCCGCCGGCCATCTCGCCCGGACCGGGCAAGGAAGCCGAAGGCCTGGCGGCGGGCCGGGCGACCGCCGGTTTCATGCGCCGAGAAAGTGCTTGCGGTAGCGCGCCGGCAAGTCGTCGATGCGCATCAGCATCGGCAGGTCCGCGGTGTTGAAGTCCGGGTCCCATGCGGGTGCGCCAAGCACCTTGGCGCCCAGGCGCAGGTAACCCTTGATGAGCGCGGGCGGCTCGACGTCGAGCGCGCTGTCCAGGCGCTCGACCGGCAACGGCAGCCTTGGCTGCACCTGGTACTGGATCGGCGCCATGTGGCTGGCCGACAGCTGGCGCCAGATACTGGCCGCCGCATCGCCATTGGTCACGCCGTTGTGTGACATGGGAATGCTCGCGCAGCCGATCATCGTGTCGAGCTTGTTGCGATGCATGAAGCCCGCCAGGGCGCCCCACAGCGCAAGAATGACCCCGCCCTGCCGGTGATCGGGGTGCACGCAGCTGCGGCCCAGCTCGACCATGCGCTCGCGCAGGTCGCGCAGCCGGGTCAGGTCGAACTCGGTGTCGCTGTAGGTGCTGCCCACACGCCGGGCCTGGGCCGGCGTGAGCACGCGGTAGGTGCCAATTACTTGCTGCGTGAGCTCGTCGCGCACCAGCAGGTGCTCACAGAAGTCGTCGAACAGGTCGATGTCGTGTCCGGGCACCGGCGTGCTCACGCGTGCGCCCATTTCGCCGACGAACACTTCGTAGCGCAGGCGCTGCGCGGCGCGCACGTCATCGAGGTGGCGCGCCCAGCTCACCGTGATGCCCTGCTTGGCATCGACGACCGGTGGCACCAGAACCGCAGCAGGCGCCTCGGGCACCGACGTGCGCGCGGCGTTTGCAACAGCAGGGACGGGCCACAAGGCGGCGCGCAGTCCGATCTGCGACAGCGGAAACGTCGGATTGGGCAGTTCTTTCATTGGGAACCCTTTCTGCCGACGGAGTCTCTGCACTCGCGGTGAAACCGGCATGTCAATGGCATTGCATTTGCATGACGGGTGTTACAGCCCGTGCGGCCTGGCAACCCTGAATGCCCAGCCAAGGCCCTGAGGTTGTCTAATGCGGTGGGTTCGCGACACGGAGTTTTTTCAAATGGCCACAGACGCAAGCAGCAATTTCGACAATCGTCTTCACCAGACCTTTCCCGTTCTCAGCGATACCGAAATCGCGCGCATCGCGCGATTCGGAACGGTGCAGCGTTTTGCCCGCGGGGAAAGACTGTTCACCGCCGGCGAAACAGGCCCTGGCATGTTCGTGCTGCTCAAGGGCGTGGTGGCCATTACGCAGCGCGACGGCCTCGGGCACGTGGTGCCCATCGTTCGCCAGGGGCCGGGCGAGTTTCTTGCCGAGGTGGGCCAGCTCAGCGGCCGCCCTGCCCTGGTCGATGGACATGCCGACGAAGACGTCGAAGCGATCGTCGTACCCCCGCCCCAGTTGCGCGCACTGCTCGTGGCCGAGGCCGACCTCGGCGAACGCATTACCCGCGCGCTGATCTTGCGGCGCGTGGCGCTGATCGAATCGGGTGCGAGCGGGCCGGTGCTCATCGGCAAGCCCGAGTCGCCCGACATGGCGCGGCTGGAAAACTTCTTGCGCCGCAACGGGCACCCGTATCACCTGGTCGATGCGGCGGAAGACCCCGACGCCGCGGCGCTGCTCGAACAGTACGGCACCTGCAAGCTGCTGGCCGTGTGCCCCGACGGCTCGGTGCTGGTCAATCCGGCCGAAGATGCCTTGGCGCGCTGCCTTGGCATGGTGGACACCGCCGAGCGCGATGAGCTGTTCGACGTGGCCGTGGTCGGTGCCGGCCCGGCCGGCCTGGCAACTGCGGTGTATGCCGCATCCGAAGGCCTGCACGTGATCGTTCTCGATTGCCGCGCCTTCGGTGGCCAGGCCGGCGCCAGCGCGCGCATCGAGAACTACCTTGGCTTTCCCACCGGCATTTCGGGGCAGGCCCTCGCGGGCCGGGCCTTTGTGCAAGCGCAGAAGTTCGGCGTCGAGATGCTCATTCCAGCCAAGGTCACCTCGCTGGACTGCACGCGCAAGAACGCAATGGGCAGCCTGCGCATCGCGCTGGCCGACGGGCGCACCATCAACGCGCGCACGGTGGTCATTGCCAGCGGCGCGCGCTATCGGCGGCCCGATGTTCCGCGGCTCTCCGAGTTCGAAGGCCGCGGCATCTGGTACTGGGCTTCGGCCATCGAAGCCAAGCTTTGTTCGCAGCAGGAGGTGGCACTGGTAGGCGGCGGCAACTCGGCGGGGCAAGCCGCGGTGTTCCTGTCGCGGCATGCGGCCAAGGTCAATGTGCTGGTGCGCGGCCCATCCCTCGCGGCCAGCATGTCGCGCTACCTCATCGACCGCATCGAGGCCACGCCCAACATCGAACTGCATCCGCACACGCAGCTGGTAAAGCTGAACGGAAGCTCCGACGAAGGCCTGACCGGCGCCAGGTGGCGCAGCCAGACCACCGGCGACGAACACGATTGCGCGGCCCGAAACATCTTCCTGTTTGTCGGCGCCGAGCCCGAAACCAGCTGGCTCGAGGGGTGCGGTGTTTCGGTCGACAAGCACGGCTTTGTGCTGACGGGCGATGCGGCGAGCAGCGGCTTTCCGGCGCGCCCCTCAGCGGCGCTCGAGTCCAGCGTGCAGGGCGTCTTTGCCGTGGGCGACGTGCGCTCGGGCTCGGTCAAGCGCGTGGGCGGCGCCATCGGCGAAGGCGCTGCCGTGGTGGCATTGATTCACCAGCACCTGTCGTCCACTTCGGCCGTCGCCTGAGCGCCGCGGCGGGCATCGGCCGCGCAATTCCCTGCCCCGCGCACATTTGCATCGCCGCGTATATCCTGCCTGCCTCGAACCACAACCCGCACATCGGAGCCCCGAGACATGCCTGCATCGCCCATCGAGGTTTATTCCTGGCCAACGCCCAACGGCCACAAGATCCACATCATGCTGGAGGAGTGCGGCCTGCCGTACAACGCCCGACCGATCAACATTGGCAAGGGCGACCAGTTCGCGCCTGATTTCCTGCAGATCAGCCCCAACAACAAGATTCCCGCCATTACCGACCCCGACGGTCCGGACGGCAAGCCCATTTCGCTCTTCGAATCGGGCGCCATCCTCGTTTACCTCGCAGGCAAGACCGGCAAGCTGCTGCCCAAGTCGGACCGCGAACGCTACGACGTGCTGCAATGGCTCATGTTCCAGATGGGCGGCGTTGGCCCCATGCTCGGCCAGGCGCATCACTTTCGCATGTATGCGCCTGAAAAGATCACCTACGCCATCGAGCGCTACAGCAACGAAGCCAAGCGGCTCTACGGCGTGATCGACAAGCAGCTGTCGAAGAACAAGTTCATTGCCGGCAAGACCTATTCCATTGCCGACATCGCCATCTTCCCGTGGCTGCGCAGCTGGGACAAACAGGGCATTACCCTCACCGACTACCCGCACCTGAAAGCCTGGTTCGACGCCATCGCCGCCAGGCCCGCAGTGCAGCGCGGAGTGAAAGTGCTGGCCGATTTGCGCCAGCCGATCACCGGCGACAAGGAACGCGAGATTCTTTTCGGCAAGACGCAATACGAGAAACGCTGAGGGCACCCGATATTCAAGCTAGAATAGAAGGCTTGTCGGGGTGTAGCGCAGCCTGGTAGCGCATCTGGTTTGGGACCAGAGGGTCGAAGGTTCGAATCCTTTCGCCCCGACCAAGTTTCTTCTGTATTTTTCGTTTTGCTTCTGTCCGGCCCGGAATCTGCCCGTAGCTCAGTTGGATAGAGCACCTGCCTTCTAAGCAGGTTGTCGGGGGTTCGATCCCCTCCGGGCAGGCCAATCCCCCATCTCTTGCAGCTTCACGCTGCCTGCGCAAACCCACAGCCGCTTGGCGATTGCGCCGCCGCACCGATGCCGATGCGGGCAGGCCGCCTCCGCTGTCCTTTTGCGTTCGAGTTCGGTCAGGCGAACGCCATTTCGCGGCGCGCCTCGTCCAACCTGAAGACACCCACCAACTGAGACAGGTTGCCCGCCTGGTCCTGCAGCGAGGCGGCTGCAGCAGCGGCTTCTTCCACCAGCGCGGCGTTCTGCTGGGTGACCTGGTCCATCTGCGTGATGGCCTGGTTGATCTGCTCGATGCCGGTCGTCTGCTCCTGGCTGGCGGCGGCGATCTCGCCCATGATGTCGGTCACCCGGCGCACGCTCGCGACAATTTCATCCATCGTCTGGCCTGCTTCAGCCACCTTCTGGCTGCCGGCCTCGACCTTGCCGACAGAGTCGTCGATCAAGCCCTTGACTTCCTTGGCCGCTGCGGCCGAGCGCTGCGCAAGGTTGCGCACCTCTGCCGCCACCACCGCGAAGCCCCTGCCCTGCTCGCCGGCGCGGGCCGCCTCCACTGCGGCGTTCAGCGCCAGGATGTTGGTCTGGAACGCGATGCCGTCGATCACCGCGATGATGTCCACGATCTTGCGCGATGACGAGTTGATCGATCCCATGGTGTCGACCACCTCGCTCACCACGCTGCCGCCGCGCACCGCCACTTCGGACGCCGAGGCCGCAAGCTGGTTGGCCTGGCGGGCGTTGTCCGCGTTCTGCTTGACTGTAGAAGTCAACTCCTCCATGGAGGCGGCGGTTTGCTGGAGTGAACTTGCCTGCTGCTCCGTGCGTGACGACAAGTCCTGGTTTCCCGATGCGATCTGGCCGGACGCCGTGGCGATCGTGTCAGTGCCTTGGCGCACCTCGCCGACCACCTTCGAGAGGTTGTCGTTCATCGACTTGAGCGCCGTCAGCAACTGGCCGACCTCGTCGCGTGTGCTGGCGACGATCCGGGTGGTCAGGTCACCTGCCGCCACCCGCTCCGCCAGGCCGAGCGCATCGCGCATCGGACGCACGATTCCCACGGTGAGCCGCCACGCGCACAAGGCACCCGCCAGCAGCGCAACGGCGGACAGGCAAATCACGACCCAGCGGCCGCTCTGATGGATCTGTTGGATCTCGCGGGCTTTCGCGTCGATCTGCACCCGCTGGTTTTCTGCAATCTGCTGCACGGCCTTGCCGTAGACCTGAAGCGCCGCCTGGTAGTCCGTGTCGGCCAGCTTGCCGGCCGCTTCGTTGTCGCCGGCCGCCTTCAGCTTGTTGATTGTCGCCAGGTGGGCCAACACCTTCTTGCGGGCCTCGACCACGTCGTCGAACGACTTCTTCTCATCCGGCGAGGTGAGCAGCCTGCCCATCTCCTCCTGGACCGGGTTGATCGACGCCACCCCCTCGGTCAGGTTCTTCTTGAAGTAGGCTTCATTCGCACTGTCTGTGGCCTTGGCCATGCCAAAGGAGTGGACGATGCTCGGGCCGAGCAGGTTGGCCCAGCGGTTTGCAACGCGTTCCTTTACCAGCGCTTCGTCGACCATCACGCTGGCCGAATGCGCCACGGCATTCAGCCGGATCAGGGCGACGCCGGAAACCAGCATCATCAGCAACAAGATGGCGGCAAAGCCTCCGCTGAGGCGGATGCCGATTTTCATATCTCGCAAGTGCATGGAGCTCTTCTTTCACAGGTGAGGGGCGTGTCCGGTCGGGAGTGGAGCTCTGGGCGCTCGGGTCGCAGGGCTGCCACATCCGGTTATCGGCAACTAAGCCGAAAGTTGAAGGCCGCGGCGAGAAATTTTGGACCTGGAGGCGGGCGGGCCCGCCGCACTGAACAAGGTGTAGGCCGAAGGCTCGTTCAGATTGCACCATTGGCTGACGCCCGCTCCGGAAAACGAGGGCAAGCCTTGAGCATCCAGACAGGAGACATCGGAGACATCGACATGGGAGAGTCCCGCGCAGCACAGCAGCCCGGCGATCAAACCGATCCGTGGGTTCAGGTGGCGGCGATCCTCGATGCGGTCGGGCAGGCGGTCATCGTCAAGGACGAGGCCTCGCGGTTCGTGCATCTCAACCGGCGGGCGTGCGAGCTGCTCAACGTGTCGCTCGACGGCGCGCGTGGAAAGACGGACCACGATTTCCTGCCACGCGTGGAGGCCGATCGAATCAGGGCGGTCGATCTACAGATTCTCTCGAGCGGCGAAAGCCGCAGCTTCGAAGAAGAAATCACCACGGGGGACGGATCGACCAGAACGTTGGTCACGCTCAAGCAAGCCGTCGATCTCACGGGTTCCATCGGCAAGCTCCTTGTGGTCGTCATCTCCGACGTGACCGAACTGCGTACGGCCGAGCGGGTGCTGCTGGCCAGCGAAGCGCACTACCGCTCGTTCGTCGAACTGCATCCGCAGATCACCTGGACCGCCGACGCGGCCGGCGCTATCACCGAGGTCGGACCTGGCTGGCCGGCGCTCACCGGCAATTCGGTCGAAAAGACGCTGGGCTCGGGCTGGGAATGCGCGTTGCACACCGACGATCTCGAACGCGTCAGAACGCAGTGGATCGACTCGGTGGCCCGCGGCGTTCCCTTCGACGCCGAATACAGGGTGCTGAGCGCTGCAGACGGAAGATACCGATGGTTCAGGGCTCGTGCCGCGCCCCGTCGCGACGAAAGCCATGCCATCGTGCGCTGGTACGGGCTGCTGGAGGACGTTCACCAGCGCCGGATCGCGATCGAAGCGCTGCGCGAGAGCGAGTCGCTGTTCCGCCTGATTGCCGACAGCGTGCCCGTGATGATGTGGCTCACGGACCAGAATGGAGAGGCCACCTTCCACAGCCGGCTCTGGCTCGAGGTGACGGGCCAGACCGAGATCGAGTCGCTGGGCGCAGGCTGGAGCCGCGCCATCCACCCCGAAGACCGCGCCTCGGTGCTCGAACAGTTCGAGGCTGCAAGCGCCCAGCGCATTCCGGTTCAGCTCGACTACAGGCTGCGCCGGGCCGACGGCAGCTGGGCCTGGGTCATCGACACTGGAGCGCCCCGGCTCGCGCCTGACGGCGGGTTCCTCGGCTATGCCGGCTCCATTCTCGACGTGACGGAGCGGCGCGAGGCCGAAGCCGCGCTGCGCGAGAGCGAAGCCTCGATTCGGAGCATCTTCGACAGCAGCCCCGATTGCATCAGCATGCTCGACCTGTCGGGCAATACGCTGCTGATGAACAAGGCGGCGAGGCAGATGATCGGGCTCGATGTCTCTGAACTCGCAAACCGCGACGCGCTCGAGACCATCTTTCCCGAAGGCCGGCTTCGGAAGCTGAGCGCCATGTTCGACGTGGTGCGCGCCGGCGGCACCTCGAGACTGGAGGTAGATGCCATCGACGCCCAGGGCGTGCACCGGTGGCTCGACGTCATCGGTGCACCCGTGCTGGACGCGTCGGGCGAGCCGATCCGGATGGTGAGCATGTGGCGCGACATCACCGAGGCCAAGGCGGCGCGCAACGATGCCGTGGTGGCGCAGCAGCAGGCAGAACGTGCGGCGACGCGGCTCTCCGCGGTTCTCGAGAACACGATGGACTGCGTGCTGGTTGTCGACCATGCATGGCGCATCGCGTACATGAACGAGAACGCCCGCCGGTTCTTGAGGCTCGGCGAGGAGGCCATGAATGCAAGCCTGTGGGACCTCTTTCCCGCCGAGGTCGAAAGCCTGTTCGGCGACTACTTCCGGCAGGCGACCATGGGCAACAAGGCCGTGTCGTTCGAGGAATTCGTGCCGGCGACGCAGGTGTGGCTCGAGGTCCATGCCTCGCCTACCGAGGACGGCTTGTCGATCTTCTTCCGCGACACCACCGCACGCCGGCGGGCGGAGCAGGAGCGCTTCCAGGCCCAGAGCCAGGTGTCCCACATGGCCCGCCACGATGTTCTCACCGGCCTGCCCAACCGCTTGGCGTTCCACGAGGTGCTGCAACGGCACCTGAACGATGCGGGTGGCGATGGGACTTCGGTGGCCGTGCTGACTTTGGACCTCGACGGCTTCAAGGCCGTCAACGATGCTTACGGCCATCCCGTCGGCGACATCCTGCTGCAGAAGGTCGCGCAACGCCTGCGGCTCGGCCTTGCCGGTGAAGAGCACACGCTCGCGCGGCTCGGCGCGGACGAGTTCGCGGTCGGCTGCGCCGGGCTGCCGCATCCTGATGCGGCAATCGAGATCGCGCGCCGGCTCATGGGCATCCTGCTCGCGCCCTTCGACCTGGAAGGAAACAAGGTGAGCATCGGGGCCAGTGTCGGCGTGGCCATGGCGCCGGACGACGGGGGCACCGTCGACGACATCAAGCGAGCCTCCGCCGTGGCTCTCCACCGCGCCAAGGCCGCCGGCGTCAGAAGCCTCCGGAGGTACGCCAAGAGCATGGACGCCCACCTGCAGACTCGCCAGGCCTTGAAGCTCTCGATGCGCGAGGCGCTCGCCCACGGAGAGTTCGAGGTCCATTTCCAGGCGCTCGTGAATCTCGCCTCGAATCGCTGCACCACCTTCGAAGCGCTGGTACGTTGGCGCCACCCCGACCGGGGGATGATCTCGCCGGCCGACTTCATTCCGATCGCCGAGGAGACGGGGCTCATTGTGGAACTTGGCGAATGGGTCCTTGGCGAGGCCTGCCGCGAAGCCGCCACTTGGCCCGACGGGATCGGTGTGGCGGTGAACCTCTCGCCGGTCCAGTTTGGCGCGGACAACTTGATAGAGGTCATCGAGAACGCGCTCGATGCCTCGGGGCTCTGCCCTTCGCGCCTGCAGCTCGAAATCACCGAATCAGTGCTGCTTGGCAACGACGACAGGAACCTGCGCACCCTGCAGGAGATCCGGCAACTGGGTGTGAAGATCGCGATGGACGATTTCGGGACCGGATACTCGTCGCTGGGTTATCTGCGCAGCTTTCCCTTCGACAAGATCAAGGTGGACCGCAGCTTCATCGCCGATCTGCCCGACAGCAAGTCGCTCGCGATCATCCGGGCTGTGGCCGGCATCGGCACGAGTCTTGGCATCGCCACCACCGTGGAGGGCGTCGAGACCGAGGCGCAGCTGCAGATCATCCGGCAGGAAGGCTTCGACGAAGCGCAGGGTTATCTGTTCGCGCGGCCTGTCCCGGCGTCGCAGGTACATGGTCTCATCGCCTCGCGCAGGAACTGACCGAGGCACCACGACCGTTTGCCGCCGGACGGGCCCACGCTGCATGCGTCTCGCCGACCAGGGACGCCGGTGGCCAACGCTGCAAGTCGGCGCTGCGGGCACAATTCTGCAAACCAAACGAACATCGCCACATGCCAATCGAGTTCTCGCCCCAAGCCGTCGGTGCAGTCCTTGCCGCCACCATCGCCGGAGGCATGAGCTTTCTCGGGTCTGTGTTCAGTAAGGACCAGAAGACTTCGGAGTTCCGCCAGGCGTGGATCGACGGG
Organism: Variovorax paradoxus; assembly: GCF_029919115.1. Classification (NCBI taxonomy): domain Bacteria; kingdom Pseudomonadati; phylum Pseudomonadota; class Betaproteobacteria; order Burkholderiales; family Comamonadaceae; genus Variovorax; species Variovorax paradoxus. The sequence goes on along the minus strand of NZ_CP123990.1, from coordinate 1,892,866 downwards.
CTGCGCTCCGAAATCTCGCAGCTGATCGCCCATGCCAACGCAATCCGGGGGGCAGCAGCAGTTGGGTATCCCGCCGCGAGTGATCTTTACGATGCGGCGAAAGATCACTTCGTGGGGATCACCGTCGCCAAGACCAGCATCCTCCTTCGGCTGAACCCGTCGGAGGAAAACAACGCGAAGCTGATCGGGCACGTCGACGCGCTCGAGAAGCTCATGGACGCGAGTCCGATCGACCTTGCGGCTTGCCAGAAGGAAGAAGCGGCGCTTGTTGCGACGGCTCAGGCTGTGCTGAAGGGCGAATGGAGTCGCGTCAAGCGAGGCGAGCCCCTCTTCTTCCTGACCAAGATCATCGGCCTGTTCGTGTTTCTGGGAGCACCCCTCACACTTGGCGCCCGCTATTTCGGGTGGTTCTGAGTGACGCCCCGCATCGTTGATCTTCAAGCTGGCGACTTCCCGGATTTCGCGAAATACCTGAACGATCACATTTCGGACAACGGGGCCGAAGGGCAAGCTCTGTTTCAGACTGCTTCCGTGTAGATGGGCGCCGGGTGGACTATCTGTTCATGGCACTTCCGGTTAAAGCGCGTTAGCGCCCGTCAGGGCATCCCGACCAGGCGGGCGGGATGCGGCTACCCCAATCCATCACCCGGCAACCGGAGCAGCCACGCGGTCCAGCGCCGCGATTGCATCGGCCGGAAGTTCCAGCCTCCCCGCAGCCAGGTTTTCGCGCAAATGCCCGACAGACGAGGTACCGGGAATCAACAGGATGTTGGGCGAGCGTCGAAGCAGCCAGGCCAGCGCCACCTGCATCGGCGTGGCGCCCAGGCGCTGCGCCACCTCTGAAAGCCCTGCGGATTGCAGCGGCGTAAAACCGCCGAGCGGAAAGAACGGAACGTACGGAATTCCTTCGCGCGCGAGCTCGTCGATCAGCGCATCGTCATTGCGATGCACAAGGTTGTACTGGTTCTGCACGCAGGCAATGCGGCAGATGCTGCGCCCCTGCGCAACCTGGGCGGGAGTAACGTTGCTCAGGCCGATGTGGCGCACGAGGCCTTGGCGCTGCAGTTCGGCCAATGCGGTGAGCGGCGCCTCGATCGAACCCTCCGCCGGGCCATGCACATCGAACATGATGCGCAGGTTCACCACTTCCAGCACGTCCAGGCCCAGGTTGCGCAAGTTGTCGTGCACCGCCTGGTTCAGTTCCTCTGGCGAGAACGCGGGCAGCCAGGCCCAGGTTGCGCAAGTTGTCGTGCACCGCCTGGTTCAGTTCCTCTGGCGAGAACGCGGGCAGCCAGCCGCCGGTATCGGAACGGCGCGCCCCGATCTTCGTAACGATGACAAGGTCCTTCGCATAAGGCGCGAGAGCCTCGCGAATGATCTGGTTGGTGATATGGGGGCCATAGAAGTCGCTGGTGTCGATGTGATCGACACCGCTGTCGACGGCTTCGCGCAGCACGGCCAGAGCCGCCTCGCGATCTTTCGGCGGCCCGAACACGCCGGGGCCGGCAAGCTGCATGGCGCCGTAGCCAAGCCGGTGAACCGTGCGGCCGCCAAGGGTGTAGGTGCTGTGGGTCTGCATGGTAGTCATGGTGTTTTCCTGATGCGTTGAAGAGATGAACGACGTCATGAAGCCCAGTCTAGGAAGCCAGCTGCTGTTTGATAAGCCGTCATAATCGGCACGGGCTGTGCAGGATTCGGAACAATGAAAGTCGACCTCGAGGATCTCAATGCCTTCGTGGCGGTTGCTGGAGCCAAGGGCTTTCGCGACGGCGCGCGCCTCGGCGGCGGGAGCGCATCGGGCTTGAGCGAGGCCGTGCGCCGGCTGGAAGCTCAGCTCGGCGTGCGCCTGCTCCACCGCACGACTCGCAGCGTGCGGCCGACGGAGGCGGGAGAACGCCTTCTCGAGCGGCTGAGGCCCGCGCTCTCAGAGGTCGAAGCCGCGCTCGACGTGGTGAACGGTTTTCGCGACCGGCCGGCCGGCACGCTCAAGCTCAATGTGCCGATCAGCGCCGCACGGCTCGTGCTGCCATCGATCGTGCCGCGCTTTCTTGCCGCCTACCCCGACATCTCGCTCGAAGTGATTGCCGATGATGGCTTCGTCGATATTCTGGCCGCCGGTTGCGATGCCGGCATTCGCTATGACGAGCGGCTCGAGCAGGACATGATCGCAGTGCCGATCGGTCCGCGCTTCCAGCGCTTTGCCGTGGCGGCCGCCCCCTCCTACCTTGATCGCTGCGGGCGGCCGGAGCATCCGCGTGAACTGCTCGGCCATGCCTGCCTGCGTGGGCGCTTTGCCAGCGGCTCGATGCCGCCGTGGGAGTTCGAGCGCGACGGCGAAACCTTGCGCATCGATGTGACCGGGCAGCTGATCGTGCGAATTGGCGCAGCGGCAGATCTCTCGGTCGATGCGGCGCTGGCTGGTGCCGGCGTGATCTACCTGTTCGAGGATTGGCTGCGGCCTCACCTCGACAGCGGCGCACTCGAACCGATTCTCGAACCCTGGTGGCCGCGCTTCTCCGGGCCCTTTCTCTACTACCCAGGCCGCCGGTTGCTGCCGGCACCGCTCAGGGCCTTTGTCGATTTCATACAGAGCAGCCCGCCCTGAGTGCTTGCCCGCACCGGCAATCGGCTACGGTATTGGGGCAAGTTGTCACGCGGGCGCAAGCCGGCTCGCCAGAAAATCGAGAAATGCACGGTGCACCGCCGTACTGTGCCGGCGCTGCAGATAGACAGCCGACAGCCACATGTCGCTGCGGACGAACTCCGACAACACCGGCACCAATCTCCCGCTCTCCACGTACGGCTTGAGCATCACCGACGGAAGATAGACCACGCCCGCGCCGAGCAATGCCGCCTGGATCAGCGGGCCGGCTTCCGTGGCGCTCAGCCTCCCGCGAACCTCGACCTCTACAGGCTGGCTGCCGGCCTTGAAACGCCATTTCGCCAGCGGATTCAACTGGGTGCTGATCAACGCGACGTGATGCGCAAGCTCGGTGGGATGGGCCGGCATGCCGTGCTTGCGCCAGTACATGGGCGCCGCGCATACGCTGAGCTCCATGGGCATCAGTTTTCGAACGATCAGGTTCTCGTTGGCCGAAGGGCCGAAGCGCAGCGCAATGTCGACGCCCTCCTCCGTCAGGTCGATCAGGCGGTTCGAAAGCACAAGGCTGATGCTGACCTCGGGGTAGCGGCCAAGAAACTCGTCGATCAGCGCCGGCAGTTCCGTCAGGTCCATGCCATGGGGCGCCGAAACTCGCAGGCGGCCGCTCGGAACGCGTGCACGGCCTTGGAGCTCGGCACTTGCCGCGTCGGCCAGTTCCAGTATTGGCCTGCTCCGGTCGAGCAGCAACAGGCCCGCGTCCGTCAGGCTCACGGCGCGGCTGGTCCGGTTGAGCAGCCGGACGCCGAACCGGCGCTCGAGGGTTGCGATGTACTTGCTGACCGTACCCCTCGACAGCGCCATTTGCCTGGCCGTCCGGGAGAAGCTTCCGGAAGAGGCAACCTCGCTGAAGGTGCGCAGGAGATCCAGGCTGTCCACTATGTTCTCCTTCGTTTGCGCGGCGGAAGCAAGTGCTCAGGTGAGCCGAGTCCGAGCTTTTTTCTCAGGCTTGCATCCACCGAGGAGAGACGCATCAGTGCGCGGGCTGGGCAGCGCTGCCGGGTTTGATCCGGAACCAGATCGAATACATCGCAGGCAGGAACACCAGCGTGAGGATGGTCCCCGCGAAGGTGCCGCCGATCAGCGTGTAGGCCAACGCGCCCCAGAACACCGAGTGCGTGAGCGGAATGAACGCGAGGATTGCCGCCAGCGCAGTGAGGATCACGGGCCGCGCACGCTGCACGGTCGCTTCGACAACGGCATGGAACGGATCGAGCCCCTCCTCCTGGTTGACGTGGATCTGCCCGAGCAGGATCAGCGTGTTGCGCATCAGGATGCCCGACAGCGCGATGAGCCCGACAAGCGCATTGATGCCGAAGGGCTGCTGGAACAGCAGCAGGGTCGGCACCACGCCGATCAGCCCGAGCGGGCTCGTGAGGAACACCATGACCATCGCGGACATGGAGCGCACCTGGAAGATGATGATGAGCAGCGTGGCCGCCAGCATGATCGGGAACAGCGGCAGCATCGCCTGGGTCGCCTTCTCCGATTCCTCTATGGAGCCGGCCTCGGCAATGCGGTAGCCGGGCGGCAGCTTCTGCATCAGGGGCTGCAGCTTTGCGGTGATCGCGGTCGATACGTCGGGGGGCTGCAGCCCCTCGGCGATGTCGCCCTGCACCGTGGTCGTGGGCATGCGGTCACGCCGCCGCATCACGGGCTCTTCCATGCGCACCTCGACCTCGCCGACCTGCGACAGCGGAATGCGCTGGCCGCCGGAGCCGGCGAGCGTGAAGTCCGCGAGCCTTGCGGGATCGAGCCGGGTGCTGCCGGCCGAGCGGGCCACCACCTGCACGGTGCGGATGTCCTCGCGCACGGTGGTCACCGGCGCGCCGCTCAACAGAAACTGCAGCTGCTGCGCCACCGCGCCGGAGCTCAGCCCCACGGCCTGCAGGCGATCCTGCTTCAGGGTGAAGTGCAGCGTGGGCGTGCGGGTGCCCCAATCGGTGTTCACGGTGCGCATCATCGGGCTGGCATCCATCACCTGCCGCACTTCGGCGGCGATCCTGCGCAGTTCGTTCGCATCGGGTCCGCTCACGCGGTAGGCCACGGGAAACGGCGAGTACGGGCCGAACACCAGCTGGGTCACGCGCACCCGTGCCTCGGACGCGAGGCCGTCGGCGATCGCCTGGCGCAAGCGGTGCTTCAGCGCGTCGCGCTCCTCCTGGCTGGCCGTGCGCACCACGATCTTGGCGAACGACGGATCGGGCAGCTCCGGCCCCATTGCGAAGTAGAAGCGCGGCGCGCCCTGCCCGATGTAGGAAGTGACGATCTGCGCCTCCGGCTGCGTGGAGAGCCACGTCTCGATCTTGGCCGTGGCACCGCTGGTCTGCGTGATGGAAGTACCGTAGGGCATCTGCACTTCGACCAGGACCTCGGGGCGGTCGGAGATCGGAAAGAACTGCTTCTTCACCACGCCCATGCCGAGGATCGACACCGCAAACAGGCCGACCACCGCGCCTGCCACCAGCCATTTGCGTGCAATGACGCGCGCCAGCACGCGGCGCAGGCGGTTGTAGCGCGGCGTGCCGTAGATCGCGGCATGGCCGCCTTCGATCTTCTTGAAGTTCGGCAGCAGCTTGACGCCGAGGTAAGGCGTGAACACCACGGCGACCACCCAGGACGCGATCAGCGCGATGCCGACGATCCAGAACATGTTGCTGGTGTATTCGCCCGCTGTAGAGGGCGCGAAGCCGTTGGGCATGAAGCCCACTGCGGTGACCAGGGTGCCCGAGAGCATCGGCGCCGCCGTGTGGCTCCAGGCGTAGGCGGATGCGGCCACGTGGCTGTAGCCTTCCTCGATCTTCACCACCATCATCTCGATGGCGATGATCGCATCGTCCACCAGCAACCCGAGCGCAAGGATCAGCGAGCCGAGCGTGATGCGGTCGAAGTTCTTGCCGGTCGCGGCCATCACCACGAAGACCACCGCCAGCGTCAGCGGCACCGCGGCTGCAACCACAAGCCCTGCGCGCCACCCCATGCTCAGGAAGCTCACCAGCATGACGACCAGCAGGGCCGCGAAGAACTTGACCATGAACTCGTCGACCGACGCGCTGATGTTCACCGACTGGTCCGTGACCTTGGTGAGGCTGAGGCCCAGGGGCAGCCCGGCGTTGATGGCACCGGCTTCCACCTCCAGGGCCTTGCCCAGGTCCAGGCCGTTCCAGCCTTCCCGCATGACCACGCCGATCAGCAAGGCAGGCTCGCCGCCGTTGCGGATCATGAAGGTGGCCGGGTCTTCGTAGCCGCGCCTGACCGTGGCCACGTCCGAAAGCTTCAGGGTGCGGCCCTGCGCGACCAACGGCGTGTCGCGGATCTTCTGCAGGGTATCGAATGCGCCGTCCAGCCGAATGAACACCTGTGGCCCGCGGGTTTCCACAGAGCCGGCTGGGCTCAGCGCGTTCTGGCTGTTGAGCGCGGCAAATACCTCTTGCGGGCCGATGCCCAAGGTGGCCAGACGGTCGTGCGCGAACTCGACGTAGATGCGCTCCGGCTGCTCACCGGCGATGTTCACCTTCTTCACGCCCGGCACATGCAGCAGCCGCTGGCGCAGCGCCTCGGCGTCGCGCACCAGCAGGCGCTGCGCTTCTCCCTTGGCCTTGAGCGCGAACAAGGCGAAGGTGACGTCCGCATACTCGTCGTTGATCGTCGGCCCGATCACGCCGGCCGGCAGGTTGCCCGCTTCGTCGCCGAGCTTCTTGCGCGCCTGGTAGAACTGTTCCTGCACCTGGGCCGGCGGGGTGCTGTCGAGCAGCGTCAGGGTCGTGAACGCCAGGCCGGGCCTCGTGTAGGTCTCCGTGCGGTCGTAGTAGCGCAGCTCCTGCAGGCGCTTCTCGAGCTTCTCGGCGACCTGGTCCTGCATCTCCTGCGCCGTGGCGCCGGGCCAGGCGGTGATGACCGTCATCACCTTGACGGTAAAGGCGGGATCTTCCGCGCGGCCGAGCTTGAAGAACGCGACCAGTCCCGCCAGGGAGATCAGGCCGATGAGGAACAGCGTGATGGATCGCTCGCGTACCGCCAGCGCCGACAGGTTGAAGCGGCCTTCGCTCATGGGCGGGCTCCGCCCACCGCGGGTGCAGCGGTCGACGCCGCGGTCCGCACCTTCTCGCCTTCGCGCAGCAGGTGCGCGCCGAGCGCGACCACCTGGTCGCCCTGCTTGAGCTGCCCGGCCACCAGTGCACGCTCGCCGTCCAGGCGCTCGATGGCCACCGGCTGCCAGCGCACCGTCGACGGATCGCCGCCGATGACCCAGACGCCCGTCGCCTTGCCTGTGTCGAACAAGGCGCTGATGGGCACCTGGACGCCTCCTGCACGGGCCGGCTTGCCGTCGGCGATGTCGACTGTGACCGTGGCACCCAGCGGCGCATTGGCGAGTTCGCCTTCGAGCACGTAGCGCGCCTCGAAGGTGCGCGTGAGCTTGTCTGCCGCATCGGAAAGCTGCCTGAGCCTGACGGGCACGCCAGCACCATCCTTGCCGAACAGCGTGGCCTGCCCCACGGAGCCGACCGCGGGGCGCAGCGTTTCAGGCAGCTGCACCACGGCCTCCCTGCGCCCGGCCTGCGCCACGCGCACCACCGGCTGCCCGGCGTTGACGACCTGGCCCGGCTCGGCCAGCGTCTCGAGCACGGTCCCGTCGGCATCGGCGATGAGTTCCGAATAGCGGTTCGAATTGCGCGCAACCTCGGCCTGCGCTTCGGCCGCGCTGAGCTGGGCCTGGGCGGCATCCGCCGCCGCCTTCGCCTGGTCGTATGCCGAGACCGAAATGGCACCCGTGCCGCGCAGATCGCGAAAGCGCGCTTCTTCATCGCCGGCCTGCTTTGCCCGCGCACGCGCGGCGCTCACGGCCTCCTGCTGCGCACGCGCCGCCAGCTTCAGGTCGACGGGATCGATGCGCATGAGCAACTGACCGCGCTTGACCGTCTGGCCTGCATCGACAAGGCGCTCCAGCACCTTGCCGGAGACGCGAAAGCCCAGGTCGCTTTGAACCCGCGCGGCCACGGTGCCGGTGAACGAGCGTGATGCCGCCGCGGCCGCCTGGACGGTGGCTGCACGCACCAGCGGCGTTTGGGTGCGCGGATCGGGCGAGGTCTTGTCGTCGCAGGCGGCCAATGCCAAGGGCAAGGCGCAGACAAGTGCAGAGATAAGGAGGCGGCGCTGGTGCATGAGGGGCCCATTGACGAATCGATCAGGGCCCCGATTCTGATAACAGTGACCATTCTAGTCAATGGTCACAACGAAATTAATCGTCTATGGCGAAAGGCTGCGCAGCACCAGACCTGACAACTGGGCCGGCGCCCGTTCCGTGTGATCGGAGCTGAGCCGCAGGATCAGCGGGTTGACGTAGGGGTAGACGACCAGGTAGATGGCCGCCGCGGTTTCGTCGATCGGCGTCTTGCGCTCGAAGTCGCCGGACTCCCGCCCCTGCTTCAGCAACTCGAGAAGCATCTGGCGTATGCACTCCTCGTGCGCAATGGCGGACGGCCAGCGCTCGCTGGCCGCCGAGATGGCGATCTCGTAGAGCTTGCGGTCCTGGAAGAACAGCCGAAGGCCCGAATCCACAATGGCCTTGAACATGCGGCGCAGCTTCTCGGGCGGGCTTTCGGCCCCGTCGACCGCCGCGCGAATCCCCGCCTGGATCTCGCGCAGGCAGTTCGAGCAGATCATTTCGCCGATTGCCTGTTTCGATTCGAAGAACTTGTAGATGTATGCCTTGGAGAAACCGATGGCCTTGGCGAGGTCGGAAACCGTGGTCTTCTCGTAGCCGTATTGGCTGAAATGCTCGGTGGCCGCAGCGACGATCTGTGCACGCACGTCGTGGTCGGCCGGCCCCCGCGTGGCAGGCGGGGAAGAAGTTGCGTTGTTCATGCCCAGAGCTTACCGCCCGGGCAAACAATCGACAACAAGTGACCAAATTGAATTATAGTCACTGACAAATCACGACCTTCTTTCCGTTCTTCCTGCCGCTCTTCACGGAACAAAGCCATGCCCCACCGCACCCTTGCCTTGCCCCTCTTGTTCAGCCTTCTCGCAGGCTGCGCCGTCGGGCCCGACTATGTCCGGCCGGCCCCAAGCCTGCCGGACCGCTTCATCGGCGAGACGGTGCTCAGCCAACGATCGACCACTGCCAATGCCGAACTCGCGGCATGGTGGGCCGGCTTCGGCGATGCGCAACTGGCCCGCTATGTCGAAGAGGCGCTGAGGCAGAACCTCGATCTTGCGCAGGCTGCCGCCCGCATGGCGCAGGCGCGGGCCGGGCTGGGCGCGGCGAATGCGGCGCTGCTGCCTTCGGGCAACCTCGGCGCGCAGGCCGCCCGGGCCTACCAGTCGGTGGAGACGCCGCTGGGCCAGGTGCTGAACGGGCAGCCGGGCTTCGATCGCCATGGCAGCGCCTACGAAGCGAACCTCGGCGCCAGCTGGGAGCTGGACATCTTCGGCGGCCTGCGCCGGGGACGCGAGGCCGCGCTGGCCGACTACCAGGCCTCGGAAGCCGGCGTGGCCGCCACGCGCCTGGCCGTGGCCGCGCAGACCGCCGACATCTACATCGCGCTGCGCGGCCTGCAGGCGCGCCTGGACATTGCACGCCGGCAAGCCGCCACACAGCAAGACCTGCTCGCGAAGATCGGCCTGCTCCATGGCAAGGGCTTGGCCACCGAGCTCCAACTGCACCAGGCCGAGGCCGCGCTGGCACAGGTTCGCGCAACGGTGCCGGCGCTCGAGGCCGGCGAGGCCGCGGCCATGAACGCGCTCGACGTGATGCTGGGTACGGCGCCGGGCGCGCACCGCGCCGAACTGGCGGCAGCCGCGGCCATTCCCGTTGCTCCCGGCATCGGCGCCACCGGCTCGCCCGCCGAATTGCTGCGCCGCCGGCCGGACCTGATCGCCGCCGAGCGGCGCCTTGCGGCATCGAATGCCCGCATCGGCATGGCCGTGGCCGAGTACTACCCGAAGCTATCGTTGGCGGGAACGATCGGCAGCGCTACGTCGGTGGCCAGCGGCAATCTCTTCACCGGGGGCGCAAGCCAGGCCGCGGCCCTGCTCGGCCTGCGCTGGCGGCTGTTCGACTTCGGGCGCATCGATGCGCAGATCGAACTCGCCAAGGGGCAGGAAGCCGAGCTGCTCGCGGCCTACCGGCTTGCCGCGCTGCGTGCCACCGAAGATGTGGAGAACGCCTTCTCCACCCTGGTCAAGCGCGAAGAACAAGCCGCCCTGCTCGCGCAGGGAGAGGCATCGCTCGGCCGTGCGCGGGGCGCATCGTTCGCGGCTTATCAGCGCGGTGCCGTCAGCCTGATCGAAGTGCTGCAGGCCGACGAGAGCATGCTGCGCCTGGCCGACGCAAGAGCGCAGGCGCAAACGGAGTCGGCGCGCGCGGCGGTCAATGCGTTCAAGGCGCTGGGCGGCGGCTGGCAGCAGGCCCCGGCATTCCGGCGCGAGGCGACTTACCGGAGTTGCGTCGTCATCGGGTGTCAGCCTGCAGGCTTGCTCGCCAATTGACGCGCCAGCGCATCGCGCACGCCGTCACCCGCGGCGGGCAGCGCCCGCCCTACTCCACCGCCACCTTGCCTTCCTTCACGAGCTTGGCGAACTTCGCTGTTTCATCGCGAATCCGCGCCGCCATGTCGGCGGAGCTGTCGCCTATAGGGTCAGCCCCGATCGCGCGCATTTTTTCCGCGAAGTCGGGCGACTTGATGATCCGGGCCATCTCGGTGTTCAGCTTCACGACGATGTCCTTCGGCGTTGCGGCCGGCGCGAGCACGCCGAACCAGGTGCCGATGTCGAAGCCCTTCAGCCCCGCCTCGTCGAGCGTCGGCACATCGGGCAGCACGGCCGAGCGCTTGGCAGTGGTCACCGCCAACGCCCGCAGCTTGCCGCCCTTGATGTGCTGCAGCACGGGCGTGATGGTGTCGAAGGACATGTCCACCTGCCCGCCCAGCAGGTCTGTGGTGAGCGGCCCGCTCCCCTTGTAGGGCACGTGCAGCAGCTTCACGCCGGTGCTGGCCTGGAACTGTGTGCCGATGAGGTGCTGCGCGGTGCCGTTGCCATTCGAGCCGTAGGCCAGTTCCTTGGACGACGACTTGCCGGCGGCAACCAGTTCAGCCACCGATTTTGCGGGCGTGAGCGAAGCATTGACCACCAGTACATTCGGCACCATCGCCACGGTGATGATGGGCGACAGGTCTTTCTGGAAGTCGTAGGGCAGTTTCTTGTACACGCTGGTGGCAATGGTGTGGTGCACCGCGCCCATCAGCAGCGTGTAGCCGTCGGGCCTGGCCTTGGCGACGTAGTCTGCGCCGAGCGTGGCACCTGCTCCCGGCTTGCTCTCCACGATCACGGGCTGCCCCAGGCTCTTGGAAAGCGCATCGGCGAGCGCGCGCGCCAGCACGTCGGTGGTGCCGCCCGAGGGAAAAGGTACGACCAGGCTGATCGGCTTGGCCGGCCACGGCTCTTGCGCAGAGGCCCAGGGCGCGGCAGAGAGTGCCATGCTTGCCAGGACGGCCCCCGCGACGGCGCGGCGCCCCATGGCGAATGGTTGCTTCTTCATGTCTTTGTCTCCAGGCTGACGGCATGCGCCGTTCTTCTTGCGGTTTGGGGCGGAATGCGGCGGGTCTCTATGCAAGCCGCGAACACACGGCCTGCGTCACCTGCGCCGTGGTGGCAGTGCCGCCAAGATCGCGGGTGTGAAGCGCGGGGTTCGCCGTCACGGCCTCGACCGCCTGCATGACGCGCTGCGCGGCATCGGCTTCGCCCAGGTGCTCCAGCATCATCACCACGGACCAGAAGGTGCCGACCGGATTGGCCAGGCCCTTGCCCATGATGTCGAATGCGGAGCCGTGAATCGGCTCGAACATCGAGGGATAGCGGCGCTCCGGATCGATGTTGCCGGTTGGTGCAATGCCAAGGCTGCCTGCGAGCGCTGCGGCCAGGTCGCTCAGGATGTCGGCATGCAGGTTGGTGGCAACGATGGTGTCGAGCGAGGCCGGCCGGTTGATCATGCGGGCAGTCGATGCGTCGACCAGTTCCTTGTCCCAGGTGACGTCCGGAAACTCCTTGGAGACCTGCAGCGCAATTTCGTCCCACATCACCATGGCGTGGCGCTGTGCGTTGCTCTTGGTGATGACCGTGAGGAGCTTGCGGGGCCGCGACTGCGCCAGCCTGAAGGCAAAGCGCATGATGCGTTCGACGCCTGCGCGGGTCATCATCGACACGTCTGTGGCGGCTTCTATCGGGTGGCCCTGGTGCACGCGGCCGCCCACGCCGGCGTATTCGCCTTCGGAGTTCTCGCGCACGATCACCCAGTTGAGGTCGCCGGGACCGCAGCGCTTCAGCGGACCGTCGATGCCGGGCAGGATGCGCGTCGGGCGCACATTGGCGTACTGGTCGAAGCCCTGGCAGATCTTCAGGCGCAGGCCCCACAGCGTGATGTGGTCGGGAATGTGCGGATCGCCGGCCGAGCCGAACAGGATGGCGTCTTTGCCGCGCAGTGCCTCCAGGCCGTCCGCCGGCATCATTGCGCCGTGCTCGCGGTAGTGGTCGCCGCCCCATCCGAAATTCTCGAACTCGAAGTTGAAGCTGCCGCCGGCCGAGGCCAGCGCCTCGAGCACCTGCTGGCCCGCGGGAATCACTTCCTTGCCAATGCCGTCTCCGGGAATGGTTGCGATCTTGTACGTCTTCATTTGCGCCGTGGTCCTTTGATTGGTTCGGCGAATTCTGTGGTTTGCACTGCGCGTCACCGCAGGGGTAAAGTCAATCCATCATTAACCGTAAGTAAACAATCGGTCGACCCATGAGCCACGGCATCCAGCCCACTGAACTGGGCTTCTTCGTGCAGATTGCTACCGGCGGCAGCCTGAGCGCCGCGGCGCGCAACCTGGGCGTTTCCACGCCTGCGGTGAGCAAGCGGCTCTCGCAGATGGAGCAGCGGCTGCGCATGCCGCTGGTCAACCGCACCACGCGGCGCATGAGCCTGACGCCCGAGGGCGAAGTGTTCCTCGAACATGCGCGCCGCATCCTCGGCGAGCTTGATGACCTGGACCAGCTGCTGGCCAAGGGCAGAGGGTCCCCGAAGGGCCTGCTGCGCGTGAATGCGACGCTGGGGTTCGGCCGCATGCACGTGGCGCCGGTCATTTCGCGCTACAGCCGCTTGTGCCCCGAGGTCGAGGTGCAGTTGCAGCTGTCGGCCGACCCGCCGCCGCTCACGGACGATGCCTTCGATGTTTGCGTGCGCTTCGGCGAGCCGCCGGACGCAAGAGTGATTGCCAAGCGCCTGGCACCGAACCGGCGGCTGTTGTGCGCCTCTCCCAAGTATCTTGCCCGGCGAGGCGCGCCTGCCGTGCCGAGCGACCTGGTGCGCCATGACTGCATCGGCATCCGCCAGGGCAACGATGCCTACGGCGTCTGGCGGCTGTCGAGCGGAAAAGGCCGCCGGGAGCAGACCGAACCCGTCAAGGTGCGCGGCGCGCTGACCACCAATGACGGCGAGATTGCGGTGCGCTGGGCGCTGGACGGGCATGGCATCGTGATGCGCGCCGAGTGGGACATCGAGCGCTATCTGGCAAGCGGGCGCCTCGTGCAGGTGCTGCCGCAGTACCGCACGCCAAGCGCAGACATCTACGCCGTCTACGCGCAGCGGCACCAACTTTCGTCGCGCATCCGCGTGTTCGTCGATTGCCTGGCCGATGCCTTTGCGCGCCTTGGAAACAAGAACGAGCCGAGCCCGGCGGCTATCGCCTGAAGGCTTACAACGCTTCGCGCAGGCGGCTGTCGAACCGCACCGCGGACCCCTGCAATCGTTGCCGCATGAACACTGCAGACCCTCGGGCGCCCTTTCCTTCCTGGTGGCGCATTGGCGCGCTCGCCTATTCGGCCGCGGGCGTGGTCTGCGTGGTTTCGTCGGCCGCCTTTCCCGAAAGCGAGCTGGCCATGCTGGCGTCAATCGCCGGCGCGCTGCCCTGGTCGCTGGCGCTGTTGACGCTGAACCTGGAGCCCGGAATTGCGCAGACCGCGCTCCTCGTTCTTGCGGGTGGCTGGGCAATCAATGCGGCGCTGCTCTGGTGGTTGGCGCTCAGGCGCTCCGGACACCGGGCGCCGTTCCGCACCGACTGAACGAAGCTTCTTTTTCGGCCGCCGCGCGAAGTACCGCGGGCGGCTTTTCGGTGCGATCATTTCGCCATGCACCCGCGCCCGGCGCGCCCCCCTCGAACCCGCATACAAAGGTTTCCATGCTTACTGATACGCAAGTGAACGCACCGCTGATCGGCCTTGCCGGGGGCCGGCGGTCGCTCGACACGCCCGCGCTCCTGCTCGACCTGGGCGCCCTGACGCGCAACATCGAGCGCATGGCCGCCTTTGCCAAGGGGCGCGGCGTAGGCCTCCGGCCGCACGTAAAAACGCACAAGTCCGTGGAGATTGCGCGGCGCCAGGTGGCCGCCGGGGCCATCGGCGTGAGCTGCGTCACGCTGGGCGAGGCAGAGGTCATGGTCAAGGCCGGCATTCCGGATGTGCTGATCACCTCGCCGGCCGTCACCCCGAGCAAGATTGCACGGGTGGTCAAGCTCGCACGGCTTGCGGGCCCGGGCGGAATGATGGTGGTGGTGGACGACCCGCGCAACGCAGCGGACCTTGCCGCCGCCACATTGGGGCTGCCGCATCCGCTTGAGGTGCTGGTCGACTACGGCGCGGGCTACAACCGTACCGGCGCGGCAACCGAGGCACAGGTGCTCGAACTTGCGCGCCAGGTTGCGGCTGAGCCGCGCCTCAAGCTGCGCGGCTTGCAGGCCTACGCGGGCAACCTTCAGCACATTGTCGACCGGGAGCAGCGCAGTGCGGCAGCCGCCGGGCTGCGCGAAACCGTCGCGCGCATCGTGGCAGAGGCCCGGCGCGAGGGCATCCATTTCGAGATCGTGACGGGCGCGGGCACCGGCACCCACGACCTGGACGCACAGCGCGACGCGTTCACCGAGTTGCAGGCGGGCTCCTATGTGTTCATGGATGCGGAATACACCGAGGTGCTAGGCGGCGCCGGGCAGCCATCGCCTTTCGAGGTGGCCCTGTTCGTGCAGACGGCGGTGGTGAGCGCCAATGCTGCAGACTGGGTCACGGTCGACGGCGGCACCAAGTGCTTTGCCACGGACAGCGGCGTTCCGCTGGTGGCGCGCGGCGCCGATCCGGCGAGCCGCTATGCGTTCTTCGGCGACGAGCACGGCAAGCTGCTGTATGCCGGCGCACGGCCGGCGCTTGGGGAGCGGGTCGAGTTCGTTACCCCGCACTGCGACCCGACCGTCAACCTGCATGATGCCTATCACGTGGTCGACGGCGACACCCTGGTGGCTATCTGGCCTGTGGACGCGCGCGGCAGGCACTAGGCCCCGTGCGCTGCTGGGGAGTTGCGACGGTTGCCTGCTGCGCGGGCGTCAAACGCGGGGCAGCGCAGCAAGGTAGGTAGAGACGACGACCGCGGCCGCGCGGTCCAGCTGCAACAGGTCTGCCACTTCGAACGCGCGCGCAGCAGGGCCTCCGCTCATTTCGGGCGGCATGCGGATCTCTACAAGAACTTCGGCCGCGAGCTCGCGGTCGCTGCGGGGCCTGCCATCGGGGTGCATCACCCACTCGTCTATTTGCTCGAACGGAATGCTTCGGAAGACGCCGACGACAGGTATGTACTTGTAGCGATCCTCGCCCACCAGGATGGGCACGCTGAGGTTGCAGAAAAACGTGGTCGGCATGCAGGGTCGCCGTCGCAGTCAAAAGGATTAATTGTTAATGAATGTGACTGACTCAGCCACCCTTCTCAACCCCTATTCCCCCGCCAGACGTGACCTTCGTCACACAAAGTTCATCTTTCTACGGAATGGTTTTTCTGCAATTGCAGAAACCTAAGTGCTACAAAGTTGCCGAGCCGTCTGATGCCCTGGCTGCTTTTAATCATTGATTGCGCAAGATGCTTCTATTCGGCCATCGGGCTTTCGCTCACCCCGCTGCACCGAATCGAGGCGGTCGCCGCTCGATATTTGCCTGTACCGCCTCTTTCTGGTTTGCGCCGCCAATCAGCGCCTTCTGCTCCACGGATTCGGCAATCAGCAAGTCGGCCGCGCTGTGCATGTGCGCCGCATTGAGCAGGCGCTTGCCCGCCCGGATGGCGTCCGGGCTCTTGCCCGCGATGTCGCGCGCCATCCGAAGAGCTTCGGCCCGCGGGTCGGCCGCGAGCCGCGTGGCAAACCCGAGCTGCAGCGCCTCCTCGCCCGAGAAGATTCGCCCGGTGAAGGTGAGCTCGCGCACCACGTCGCTGCGGGCAAGCTCCCGCATCAGCAGCATGCCGCCCATGTCCGGCACCAGGCCCCACTTGATTTCCATCACCGAAAGCCTGGTGTCGGGCGCCACGATGCGAATGTCGGCACCCAGTGCCACCTGCAGGCCGCCGCCAAACGCCACCCCGTGCACGGCGGCGATTACCGGCACCGGCACCTCGCGCCAGACCATGGCGACGTACTGCGCCGCGTTGGAAATGCCGTGTGTCCGAACAGATAAATCGGTGCCGACGGCGCCCGCTCCCAACACGGCACTGGCGGCGTCCTGCCCCATGCGCTCGAACGAGGCCATGTCCAGGCCAGCGCAAAACGCCTTGCCCTGGCCCGAGATCACCACGGCGCGCACCGCGGTGTCGCGGCGCAGCGCTTCACCGGCCTCGATCAGCGCATCGAACATTGCGGGATCGAGTGCATTCATCTTGTCTGCGCGTGCAAGCTGCAGTTCCACCACGCCGTCGGGGTGACGGGTCCATTCGATTCGGTCGGCCATTCATGTCTCCTTCGGTTTTCTTCGCGCCAGTATCGCCCCGCGCCGTTGCTCGGCGATGATGGCGGCTGTCGCCCACCCAACACCTGCTCTACGACTCATGTCTCTGGATCGCCGGATCTTCCTGCAATCGGGTGCCGCCGCCGTGGTGGCGCTGCTCCACCGAAGCGGCGCCAACGCGTCCTCCAGCCGGGAAATGCCGGCCATGCTCGGCTTTGCCGCTGTACCGGCTTCACTGCGCGACGCCGTCGTAGTGCCGCCGGAATACGAATGGCAGCTGCTTTATCCCTGGGGCACGCCGGCCGGTGTCAAGGGCCAGCCGATGCCGGCCTTTGCGGCCGACGGCTCGCACAGCGCGGCCGACCAGGCGCTGCAGGCGGGCATGCACCACGACGGAATGCACTTCTTTCCGCTGGCCACACCAGACCGCGCGCTGCTCGTGATGAACCACGAATACACCGACGAGCAGCTGCTCCACGCAGACGGCATCAAGGAATGGACCGCAGAGAAGGTTCGCAAGTCGCTGCATGCCATGGGTGTTTCGGTCATCGAAATCCAGCGCACGCGCGAAGGCTGGCGGCAAGTGCGCCCATCGCCTTACGCCCGGCGCGTGCACGGCAACACGCCCATGCGCATTGCGGGCCCCGCAGCCGGCACCCCGCTGATGCGCACGCAGGCCAATCCGGCGGGCGACGAGGTGTTCGGCACCTTCGCCAATTGCGCAATGGGGGTCACGCCGTGGGGTACCTACCTGACCTGCGAAGAAAACTTCCACGGCTACTTCGGCGGCCCGAAGGAAGCGGCCAAGGACTTGACTCCCGCGCAGCGCCGCTACGGCACCGTGCCCGGCTCGCAATGGGTGGAATACTGGCGCTTCGACGAGCGCTTCGACCTGAGCCGGCATCCGAACGAGGCAAACCGTTTCGGCTGGGTGGTTGAAATCGATCCCTTCGACCCCGCAGCCAAACCCGTCAAGCGCACGGCGCTCGGCCGCAAGCGCCAGGAGAGCGCCACCTGCACGCTCGCCAAGGACCAACGCCTCGTGGTCTACATGGGCGACGACGCCAGGTTCGAATACATCTACAAGTTCGTGAGCGACGGAAAGGTTTCGCCTGACGGCGGCAGTGCCGCCAATGGAGGCCTGCTCGACGAAGGCACGCTCTACGTCGCGCGATTCGACGCCGGCGGCCGCGGCCGGTGGCTGGAGCTCGCCCACGGGCGCAACGGCATCAACGCGGAAAGCGGCTTTGCCGACCAGGCCGAGGTGCTGGTTCACGCCAGGCTGGCGGGCGATGTGGCAGGCGGCACCCGCATGGACCGCCCCGAGTGGATTGCCGTGCATCCGCAAACCGGCGAGGTGTATGTCACGCTCACCAACAACAGCCAGCGCGGCGAGCCTGGCAAGCCCGCGCCGGACGCAGCCAATCCGCGCATCGGCAATCTCTTCGGCGGCATCCTGCGGTGGCGCGAGGACGGCGGCGACGCAGGCAGCGAAGGCTTCGGCTGGGATCATTTCGCGCTCGCGGGCGACCCCGCACAAACCGGCAGCGGCGCGCGCTACCCGTCCGGCGAGGCGGACATCTTCGGCAGCCCCGACGGCTTGCACTTCGACAGCGGCGGCCTGCTCTGGATCCAGACCGACATGAGCGGACAGGTCATCGGCAAGCCGCCTTACGCTTCCCTCGGCAACAACCAGATGCTGTGCGCCGATCCGGCAACGGGCCGCATCAAGCGTTTTCTCACGGCGCCGAACGGCAGCGAAGTTACCGGCTGCGTGGTCACGCCCGACCGGCGCACGCTGTTCGTCAACATCCAGCATCCAGGTGAATCGCGCGACGACGGCAGCGGAGCGCCGACCAGCGCCTGGCCCGACGGCACCGAGCCGGGCAGCGCACGCCCACGCTCGGCCACGCTGGCCATTCGCAGGCGCGACGGCGGTATTGTCGGCACCTGAAGCAGTTCAGAAAAAAGAGAAGGAGACCCTGCATGAGCATTCGCATCGTTCGCCTCGGCACACCGCGCGCCAGTGGCGAGGGCCTGCGCATCGGCACCGTGCGCCGCCCGCCGCGCGGCGTTCCGAAGACTGAGTTCGCCTCGCAGGATTGGTACGACGTCTGGTACCCGAACCTTGCGCCCTCGGCCGAGACCATGAAGCTGGGCCAGGAGGCGGAAACGCCCGCGCAATGGAACGCCTTCATGCGCAAGTACAAGTCCGAGATGGCCGAGGCCGACGCGAGCCGCAGCCTCGACCTGCTCGCGGCGCTCTCGCACACCGCGGCATTTTCCGTCGGCTGCTATTGCGAAGACGAGTCGCGCTGCCATCGCTCGCTGCTGCGCGGCCTGCTGGCCGAGCGCGGGGCCGACATCGCCGCGAAGTGATTCAGACCTGCGGAAGAGCCACGAACGCCGGCAGCTTTTCCACGTCGGCCGCAAAGGCTGCGAGCGAGGGGTAATCGGCCGGCGCAATCAGGTCCGGAAGCACCAGCTGGGTGAAGCTCCATGCCACGGCGCTTGTCAGCGCGGCCTGCCCGATGGTGCCTTCGGTGCTCGGCACAGGCAGCTTCCGCACCTCGGCCTGGAGCCCCGCATAGGCCGCACCGAGCTGGCCTCGCACCCTGTCGACCCATGGCGCATGCTGCTTTTCGGGTGGGCGCAGCTTGCGCTCATAAACGATCTGCACCGACTTCTCGCACGCGGCCAGCGCAAGCCCGAGCACCTTCAGCGCATGCTGCCGTTCTGCAAGTCCGGACGGCATGAGGCTGCGGCCGGCGAGCGTTTCGGCGTAGTCGATGATCAACGTGGAATCCATCAGCAGCGTGCCGTCGTCGCACACCAGTGTCGGTGCCTTGACCACGGGATTGATCTCCCGGAACTGCTGGAAGGTGCTGAAGACCGAGATCGACCGGTGTTCGAACGAAAGCCCGAGCAGCCGGAGCGAGACGGCCACGCGGCGGACATAGGGCGAATCGAGCATGCCGACAAGTTGCATCTGCTTCTGTTCCTGGTTGATATGGCGCAACGATAGCGCGCGATCCATCTGCTGCCTGCAAGCGGGGCGTCAACGCTGAGCCTTGTCCTTCTGGTTCTGCGCCTCGATGCGCTCGCGCGCGGCCTGCCAGTCGTCGTCGCTCCATTGGCGCAGCTCGTAGAAGTTGCCGCCCGTGGCCAACGCGTTGCCGCCGTCCATCATGATGCTCTGGCCGGTGAGCCAGTCGCACTGGCCCGGCGCCATGAGAAAAGCGGCCAGGTTCTGCAGCTCGCTCATGCGGCCGGTGCGCGCCATGGGGTTGCTCTTCTTGCTGCGGGCGCCGGGCTCCTCGCCGGGGTTCAGGCGCTTGCTCATGCCCTCGGTCGGAATTTCGCCCGGCCCGACGGCGTTCAGCCGAATGCCGTGGCGCGCCCATTCGACCGCCAGCGACTTGGTCATGACTTCGATGCCGGCCTTGCTCATGGCCGAGGGCACCACGTAGGGGCTGCCGTTGTCCACCCAGGTCACGATGATGCTCATCACGCTGCGCAGCGCATCGCCCTCCTTCCATTTGCCGGCCTTGGCTTCGGCCACCCAGCGCTTGCCCACGGCCTGCGTGACGTAGAAGCTGCCGTGGAAGACGATGTTCGCAATGGCGTCGAAAGCGCGCGGCGAGAGGCTTTCGGTCGGGGCCACGAAGTTGCCCGCCGCGTTGTTGACGAGCCCCGTGAGGCCGCCGCTCTGGAACAGGCTCTCGACCATCTCGTCTACGTTCTGCGCAATGCGGATGTCCACGCCGAAGGTGTCGATTCGGCGCCCCGGAAACTGCTGGCGCCACTCGGCCGCAGTTTCTTCGCAGACCGACTGGCGGCGTCCGCAGATTGCGATGTCGGCCCCCAGGCCCAGAAAGCGCTCGGCCATCGCGCGGCCAAGGCCGGTGCCGCCGCCAGTCACGAGAATGCGCTGGCCGCTCATGAGGGAAGCTTCAAACATGATGAATCTCCTTGAACATTGCAACTGAGTGGCAAAGCGCGGCGCCGCCACGGCACATGCTACGCCTGGGGTGGACGCCGTGGCTTGCGAAATCTGGCTCCGCGTGGGTAAAAATGGCCCCAGCCCTGTTCACTGGATACATGACCATGCAAAGCCCCGCTGCCTCGTCTTTCCAATCGCTTGCCGGCGTTCGTGTGCTGAGCCTTGCGCTCAACCTGCCGGGCCCGGCGGCGCTGCTGCGCTGCCGCGGCATGGGTGCCACCTGCCTGAAGTTCGAGCCGCCGGCCCGCGACCCGATGGCGCTCTACAACAAGGCCGCGTACGCCGCGCTGCACGAAGGCATCGAGGTTCGCACGGCCGACCTGAAGACCGAAGCCGGGCAGCAATTGCTGCATGCCGAGCTCGCGCAAACGGACGTGCTGCTGACCTCTTTCCGGCCTTCGGCGCTCGTCAAGCTGAAGCTCGACTGGGCATCGCTCCAGGCGCGCCATCCGTCCCTGTCGCAGGTCGCCATCGTCGGCGCGCCTGGCGAGCGTGCCGAGGAGCCGGGACACGACCTCACCTACGTTGCGGAAAGCGGGCTGGTCACCGGCACCGAACTGCCGCCGACGCTCTATGCCGACATGGGCGGCGCCCTGCTCGCAAGCGAGGCGGTGCTGCAGGCCACCTTGCATGCGCGCTCCGCTGCCAAGCCGAACGGCGTGTACCTCGAAGTGGCGCTCAATGCATCGGCCGATTGGCTGGCGCTGCCGCGCACCTGGGGCCTGACGCGGCCCGAGGGCGCCGTGGGCGGCGCGCACGCGGGCTACCGCGTCTACCCCTGTGCGGATGGGCGCGTGGCCGTTGCCGCGCTGGAGCCGCACTTTGCAGAACGCCTCTGCGAAGCGGCAGGCGTGGCTTCGCGCGACATGTTTGCCGCGGCCACGCACGAGGGCATTGCCGCGTGGATTGGCACCCGCACACGTGCGCAGCTCGAAGCCATGGCACGCGAGCGCGACGTGCCGCTGCTCACGCTGGCCGACTGATCAAAGGCGCAGTTCGCTCAGCTTGCGATCGAGCTTGATGAGCCAGATGCGCACCGGCCGTTCCAGGTCGCTGCCGCGCGTGATGCGCGCGCCCGTCACGCCCGGCGGGCACTTGGCAATGATTGCGCCGGCCGCATCCACCGTGCAGTCCTCGACGCTGCCTGCAACAGTCTTGCCGTCGGCATCGAGCAGGATCGTGCTCAGGCCGAAGTCGTTGTCGTTCACCAGCGCCAGCGTCTGGTCGTCCACCACGGTCAGGCCCTCGGCCTTTTCGGCCAGCCAGCCCAGTGCGTTGAGATCGAGCAGTTCGGTTTTGCGCATCGCTACCACCGCAGAGTAGTCAGCTGCTCCCGAAGGTGCCTGCGTGATGCTGCTGATTTCCAGGTTGTGGTCGAAGGCTGCAATGTCGGTCGCATTGGCCGGCAGCTCGACAAGCATCAGCTTGTTGAACACCTTGCCGTCGCTCTTGCGCGCCCCCTGCTCGATCACGATGAAGCGGCCGTTGCCCAGGCTCACCACGTCGCCGAGCTTGGCGTTGCCGGTGCGGTTCTTGTCGTACTGGCTGCCGTCGATCGGGTAGGCATAGAGCTTGGACGTCTCGGTGGCCGGATCGAACGCGAGCCAACGCGTGAACTTCGCAATGTGGCGCACATCGGTCTTGCTGCCGCCCGGCGGCGTGGCCTGGATCGACTTGCCCGCGCCGTCCTTCGGATCGATCGGGCTCTGCAGGAAGCCATGCAGCTTGCCGCTGGCCGCGTCGAGCGTCAGCCCCTCCATGCCGCGGTTGGCACGGCGCTGCGCAAGCACCGGCGGCAGGTCGGCGGCGCCGCTGCCGGGGGCGTATTTCTTCTCGATCACGCCGGTCGCAATGTTGATGCGTGCGATGAATGGGCCGTACTCGTCGCTGGTCCACAGCACGTTGCGCGCCTTGTCGAGCACCAGCGTCTCGGGGTCGAGGCCGTTGGCGTCGTAGTTCGCCTTGGCGGCATCGAACACGTAGCGATCGGTCAGCGGCGTTTCGCCCGTCGAACCCACCCCCGATTGGGGCGGCAGGCCGGTGATCTTCTTGCCGGCGTCGAGCTTGAGCGGCAGGCTGGACGAGAGCACCGCGCCCGTCTTGCCGATGCGAACGATGCCGAAGCTCGGCGCAAACGACGGCGCGGGAAACACCTTGCTGATGCTGGTGGCGCCGCCGCCGCCGGGCACGGGCGCGGTCGGGCCGTCGCCATTGGGGCCGCGGTCGGTAATGGCATAGAACTCGAGCGTGCCGTCGTCGGCCTTGCCCTTGAACGCCAACCCCGAGCCGTAGGCCGGCAGGAAGCCCGCTGGAAAGTCGGCCTTGGTCTTCTCGTTCTCGCCCTCGTAAGGCACGTTGAAGCTGGCATCGGCCTGCATCTGGTAGCGGGTCACGTCGATGCCGATGGTGCCGAGCGCGTTGGTCTGCGTCGAGGCTTCGGTCACCGGCTCGGCAAGGCGCGAGGCCAGCGTGTTCTCGAAGTGTTCACGCGCCAGCGTGCGGCGGCTCGAATCGACCATGCGGGCATTGTAGGGAGCCGGCAGCCCTGCGAGCACCACGTTGAGGGCGGTGTTGAAGGCATCGGCCGCGGCGCCAAAGTCGAGCGCACCGGCCGTCAGTGCGGCCTTGAGCGCCGGGCTCAGGTGAATGCCGTTCGAGGGATCGCGGTCTTCGTCGAAGCTCTGCAGCGCGAGCAAGCGGTTGACCACTGCGTCGGCCTTCACATCGGTGCCGCCGGCCAGACTCAACGGGGTGATCGCGTCGCCGCAGGCTGCACTGCCGAGCGCGAGCGCGCCGAGGCTGAACACAACGATCTCTCCGTCTTTGCAGGTGAACTCGCCACTGGCGTTGGTGGAGGTCTTGGCCGAGTTGCCGGCAACGTAGTCGAGGCCCTCTACTGCCGCGTCAAGGAAGGTGCCGGTCTTCGATTGGGCGACCGGCGGATTGGTCGTGCCACCGCCACTGCCTCCGCCTCCGCCGGATGCCGGCGGAAACGCCCATGCGCCAGTGCCGCCGCCATCGCCGCTGCCGCCGCAGGCGCTCAACAGCACGCCGGCACTTGCGAGCGCCAGCCAGCCCATCCTCGATCCTCTCGTCTTCCGCATTGCTTGTCCTTGTGATGCGCCGGCGCAAAGGCGCAGGCCCCGGCGATTACCGCCGAGGCAGATGACAAGTCCGTGAAATTGCAGTCGAAAGGCTGCGGTGGCCGCGCTTTTTTCTTGGCGCCGGTTCAGCGTTTGGTGCCGTCGCGTTCGCGGTCCTCGCGCTTGATCGCGAGATAGGTTTCGAGTTCGATCTCGTGCAGCTGCCGCGGATATTGCTCGGCCGCGGCAAACCAGGAGCGCTCCCGCCGCTCGGCCGGCGCGCCGGCTTCCGAAGAGAGATAAGTGTCGAGCGTCAGAAAGTAGCGCATCGCATTGCGCTCCACCAGACCGCGCGCGCCGCGAATGTACTCGGGCTGCCCGTCGGCCTCCTTGCCCACCACGGTAAAGCCCACCTTGTTGCGGCCGAAGGTGGCCAGGTACGCCTGGGTGGCCATGCGAACCATCATGTTGTGGTCGTAGCTGTAGCCAAAATGCAGGAAGCTCTTTTTCTCGTCGAGCGCCACCGCTTCGAGCGTGACTCGGTAGTTGCTCGTGCCCAGCGGTCCGCTCGCCGCGTTCATCTCGACCGACAGGTAATCCGGCGTCGCGTTGGCCACCCGATAGATGAATGGCAACTGAAACGCCTGCTCCACTGGCTTGTCGTAGCGCCGTACGACGAAGAGCGTGAGCATGTCCTGGCCCTGCGGCGTGGCGCCTGCGCGGCATCGGCGATTGTTCACATGGAGCTTCAGCAGTTCGCACCACTGGGACGACTCCTTGAGCGCGGCGCTGATCTCCGGCAGCGGGTGGTCCACCACCGCGTAGATATCGCCCTGCAGCCCGCCGGGCGTTTCAAGTGAATCAAGCCGAACTGGGCGCCCGAAGCCGCTGCGCTCGAGCTTGGCCTTCATGCGCTGATGCGTCGTACGCAGCGCCTCCGCCGAAGCGGGGGCCGGCGCAGAAGGAGATTCGGACGGCGCTGCCGCCGCGTACGACGAAGCCGCGAGCAGAACAGCCCCCGCCAGGGCGCGCAACCACGAAACCAGCGGAGAGAACAAAGTACTCATGGGGCCACACGATACAACGGGCGGCGAGAATCCCGCCATGCATCCTTCTCTTTCAGTCTGCAAACCGTGAAGCGCCAAGCTCCCGCATCGCCGAATGCGGGCCGCGCCGCAGCCGCTTCGCGACGACGCAGCGGGGCGGCGCCCTCCTCTTCATCGTCGATGCTGCCCATGAGCCTGCTGCTCCTGGGTTATGCGGCCGTGCTCGGCTACGGCGTATGGACCGCGCGCCTGCCTCCGCTTGCCTTGGGCGTGCTGCTGCTGGTCAGCCTTCTGACCTTCGCTGTCTACGGTTTCGACAAGAGCGCCGCCCAAGCCGGCCGTTGGCGCACCGCGGAGAGCACGCTACACCTGCTGTCTCTGGCGGGAGGATGGCCGGGCGCGTGGTGCGCGCAGCGGCTCTTCCGCCACAAGTCGCGCAAGGTGAGTTTCATGGCAGGCTACTGGGCCACCGTGCTACTGAATATCGCCGCTGTGGCCGCCTGGGTCGGCAAGCTGGTGCCCGCAGGCGTGCTCGGGAACTGAAGCTCAGCGCGGCTTGCGGATGCTGCCGCGCACCGGGCCGGCGGCAGCCTTGCGCGCCGGCGCTGAACCGTTGTCCCGCGGAGGCAGGCCGGTGTGCTGCGTGAGCATGCGGCCCTTCGATGGCTTGACCGGCGCCAGCCTGACCGGCGCAGATGCCTTGGCATCCTTCGCCTTTGCCGGGGCAACCGGCGCGCTGGTCGAGTTCTTGCGCCGCGCGCTCGTGTAGCCGCCGTCGGTGAGCGGCTGCCACGTTGGAATGAGGTGGTGCTTGCCGTTGCCGATGAGGTCGGCGCGGCCCATGCTCTTCAGCGCCTCGCGCAGCAGCGGCCAATTGTTGGCGTCGTGGTAGCGCAAAAAGGCCTTGTGCAGGCGGCGGCGCTTGTCGCCGCGCACGATGTCCACCGTCTCGCTGTCGCGCGTGATCTTGCGCAGCGGGTTCTTGTTGGTGTGGTACATCGTCGTGGCCGTGGCCATTGGGCTCGGGTAGAACGTTTGCACCTGGTCGGCGCGGAAACCGTTCTTCTTGAGCCAGATCGCGAGGTTCATCATGTCCTCGTCGCTGGTGCCCGGGTGCGCGGCAATGAAGTACGGAATGAGGTACTGCTTCTTGCCCGCCTCGGCCGAGAACTTCTCGAACATCTGCTTGAACTTGTCGTAGCTGCCGATGCCGGGCTTCATCATCTTGGTGAGCGGGCCCTGCTCGGTGTGCTCTGGCGCAATCTTCAGGTAGCCGCCGACGTGGTGCTGCACCAGTTCCTTCACGTACTCGGGCGACTGCACGGCCAGGTCGTAGCGCAGGCCCGAGCCGATCAGAATCTTCTTGATGCCCTTGAGCGCACGCGCACGGCGGTAGATCTTGATGAGCGGATCGTGGTTGGTGCCCAGGTTCTGGCAGATGCCCGGATACACGCAACTGGGCTTGCGGCAGGCGGCTTCGATCTCGGGGCTCTTGCAGCCGAGCCGGTACATGTTGGCCGTGGGGCCGCCCAGGTCGGAGATGGTGCCGGTAAAGCCGCTCACGCTGTCGCGAATGGCCTCGACCTCCTTGATGATCGATTCTTCGGAGCGGCTCTGGATGATGCGGCCCTCATGCTCGGTAATGGAGCAGAAGGTGCAGCCGCCAAAACAGCCGCGCATGATGTTCACGCTGAAGCGGATCATTTCCCACGCGGGGATCTTGGTCGCGCCGTCGTGGCTGCCGTTTTCGTCGGCGTAGCGCGGATGCGGGCTGCGTGCATACGGCAGGTCGAACACGTGGTCCATCTCGGCCGTGGTGAGCGGAATGGGCGGCGGGTTGATCCACACGTCACGCGCCGTGGCGCCTTCGCCGTGCGCCTGCACCAGTGCGCGGGCGTTGCCGGGGTTGGTTTCGAGGTGCAGCACGCGGTTGGCGTGGGCATAGAGCACCGGGTCGGCGCGCACCTGCTCGTACGAAGGCAGGCGAATCACGCTGCGGTCGCGCGGAGGCACCTTGATCTTGGCGCGCTGCTGGAGCGCGGGGTTCGGCACGAAGGTGAGCGGCTTGATGGCCGGGTTCACCGGATTGGCCGCGGCGCCTGCTTCAGCAGCTTGCGCCACAGCCTGGGCCTCGTCTTCCTTGGCGCAGGTGGCGCCATTGGCCTTGGCCTGCTCCGACACCATGAGATACGGGTTGACGTGCGCCTCGACGCGGCCCGGTTCGTCCACGCTGGTGGAGTTGATCTCGAACCACTCTTCAGGCGTGTCGCGCCGCACGAATGCAGTGCCGCGCACGTCTGTAATCTCATGCACCGGTTCGCGGGCGGCCAGCCGGTGCGCAATTTCGACAATGGCGCGCTCGGCATTGCCGTACAGCAGCAGGTCGCACTTCGAATCGACCACGATCGAGCGGCGAACCTTGTCCTGCCAGTAGTCGTAGTGCGCAATGCGCCGGAGCGAGCCTTCGATGCCGCCCAGGATGATGGGCACGTCGTTCCACGCTTCCTTGCAGCGCTGCGAATACACGATGGCCGCGCGGTCGGGCCGCGCGCCGCCGACATCGCCGGGGGTGTAGGCGTCGTCGCTGCGAATCTTGCGGTCCGCCGTGTAGCGGTTGATCATCGAATCCATGTTGCCGGCAGTCACGCCGAAGAACAGGTTCGGCTTGCCCAGCGCCTTGAAGGGCTCGGCGCTCTGCCAGTCGGGCTGCGCGATGATGCCCACGCGAAAGCCCTGCGCCTCGAGCATGCGGCCGATCACGGCCATGCCGAAGCTCGGATGGTCGACATAAGCGTCGCCCGTCACCACGATGATGTCGCAGCTGTCCCAGCCGAGCGCATCCATTTCCTTGCGTGTGGTCGGCAAGAACTTGGCCGTGCCGAAACGGGCTGCCCAGTACTTGCGGTAGCTCGTCAGCGGCTTGGCGGCGCGCGCAAAAAAGGAGACGTCGACGGGGGCGTTCATCAGTGGGAATTGGGCAGCGCGGCTTGGCGGGCTCGGCGCGGCAGTGGGCAACCCACCATTTTAGGGTTTTCCATCACTTCTGTCGCGTCCGGATGGGTTGGCGCGGAGTCAGCAAGGCCTTTAATTGGTTGCCATAGTCAACTATAAATATGACAATGGCAAGTATGCCAAACACCCTCGCCACTCCCGACGCCGCCGCCGTCAAGGCAATCCGGCAGTTCAACCGCTTCTACACAAGCCGGATCGGCGTGCTCGATCCGTACCTTGGCAGCGACATGTCGCTCACGGATGTGCGCGTGCTTTACGAACTGGCTCACCGCGAAGTACCCGTGGCGAGCGAAATCGGACGAGATTTGCGGCTGGACGCCGGCTACATGAGCCGCATCCTGCGCCGCTTCGAAGCCGCTGGCTGGCTCACGCGCGAGCCCCATGCCCGTGACGCGCGGCAAAGCGTGCTGCGCCTTACTGAAGCAGGCCACGCCGCATTTGCGCCGTTGCAACAAAAATCGCGTGACGAGGCAGCCGCCCTTCTCTCACCGCTGCCGCCGCACGACCGCCAGCAGGTGGTCGATGCCATGGCGCGCATCGAGCGCCTGCTCGATGCGGCCGCCGCCCCGGTGGCACGCACCCGCACCATCGTGCTGCGCGACCCGCTGCCCGGCGACCTGGGCTGGGTGGTGCAGCAACACGGCGAGCTGTATGCGCGCGAATACGGCTGGAACAGCGAGTTCGAGGCACTGGTTGCAGAAATCGTGGCCGAGTTCGTCCGCAAGTTTCAGCCAGAGTGGGAGAAATGCTGGATTGCGGAGCTCGACGGCGAGCGGGTGGGCGCGATCTTCGTGGTGCGCAAATCGTCCACTACCGCCCAGCTGCGGCTGCTTCTGCTGGCCCCCTCGGCCCGCGGCCTGGGCCTGGGCGGGCGCCTGACCGACGAATGCATTGCCTTCGCACGCGCCAAGGGCTACAAGAAGATGGTTCTCTGGACCAACAGCTGCCTCGAGGCCGCCCGCGCCATCTATGCCAAGCGGGGCTTCAAGCTGGACAAGGCCGAGCCCTACGAAGGCTTCGGCCAGCAGCTCGTGGGCGAAACCTGGTCGCTCAAGCTGCAGTAGACGGAGCCGTTCGCCGGCCCTTGGTCCACAGCTTCTTGAGCAAGGGCACGACCCAAATCAGCACAACCACCGCGGCCAGCGAGGCGGCAATCGGCCGAGACACAAAGCCCGCCAGGTTGCCGTCGGACTTGATCATCGATGTGATGAAGTTCTCTTCGAGCATGCCGCCGAGCACCACGCCAAGGATGGCGGGCGCAATTGGAAAACCGTTTTCCTCGAGCAGGTAGGCCACGATGCCGGCCGCGAGCATCACGCCCACGTCGAACAGCGAGTTGTTGATGGCAAATGCACCGACGATGCAGAACAGCAGGATGAGCGGCATCAGCACGTTGCGCGGCACCCGCAAGATGCGCTTGGCCACCTTGATGCACAGGATGCCGAGCGGAATCATGATGATGTTGGCAATGATGAACAGCATGAACACCGCATAGATGTTCTGCGGGTTCGTGGTGAACAGCGTCGGCCCCGGGTTGAGGTTCTTCATGTAGAGCACGCCGATCACGATGGCGGTGATCGAGTCGCCCGGAATGCCGAACACCAGCGCCGGAATCCACGCGCCGGCCAGTGCGCTGTTGTTGGCCGAGCCCGATTCGACAATGCCTTCGACATGGCCGGTGCCAAACTTCTCGGGCTCCTTCGAGAACTTCTTGCTCATGGCGTAAGACATCCATGCCGCAATGTCGGCGCCCGCCCCGGGCAATGCCCCCACCGCCGTGCCCAGCACGCTGCCGCGCAATATCTGCACCGGGTACTTCTTGGCCAGCGCCCATTGGCCCGAAAGCACGCGGCCCACTTTCTCGACCACGATCTCGCCCGGCGGCAGCGTGTCGACCGCGAAGCGGATCACCTCCGAGATGGCGAACATGCCGATCATCATCGGGATCATGCCGATGCCGCCGGTCATCTCGGCGTTGCCGAAAGTGAAGCGCGGAAAACCCGCCGGGTTGCCGAGGCCCACGCAGGCCACCAGCAAGCCCAGCAAGAGCGTGACCATGCCCTTGAGCGGCCGGTCGGAGGTAATGAACACCGCGCACGTAAGGCCCAGCAGCACGAGCCAGAAATACTCGAACGAGCTGAAGTTGAGCGCAAAGTCGGCCAGCGCCGGCGCCGCCACGATGAGCACCACCGTGCCGAAAAGACCGCCGACGGCAGAGAACACCAGCCCCGCACCCAGCGCCGTTTCCGCCATGCCCTTGCGCGTCATGGCAAAGGCCTCGTCGGTATAGGCGGCCGATGCAGGCGTACCCGGAATGCGAAGCAGGCAGCCCGGAATGTCGCCCGAAAAAATAGCCATTGCGGTGGCCGTCACCATGGCCGCAATGGCGGGAATGGGCTGCATGAAGAAAGTGACCGGCACCAGCAGCGCAACCGCCATGGTGGCCGACAACCCCGGTACCGCGCCAACGAAGAGGCCGTAGAGCGAGGCCAGCACCATCACAAGGATGGTGTAGGGCTCGAAGACCATCGAGAAAGCCTGCAAGAGTGCTGCCGACATGTGTAGAGACCCTCGTTACCAGGCAATGGGCGTCAGCACGCCCCAGGGAAGCGGAACGCGCAGCAGCTTGTAGAACGCTGCATGAATGACCAGCGAGGCAATCAGCGCAACCAGCACCGCGCGGCCTGGCGGCACGCGCATGGTCAGCATCAGCGCCAGCAATGAGATGGCCACGGTCGGCAAGAAGCCGAGCCGCTCCGAAGCGAATATGTAGAACAGCACCGATCCGACGACCAGCGCCGCGGCCAGCACATGGCGCGGCGAAGAGGCCCAATCGCCCAGCCGCACCCATGCCGCGGCATGCCGCTCGCGCCAGCCCTTGACCAGCAGCATGGCGCCGCAAAGGCACAGCCCGATGGCGATCAGCCCCGGAAAAAGCGCCGGCCCCACCTGCTGGCCCGGTATGCCCGGATAGCCGCGCACCACGGCAAGCACCAGCCCGCCGAGTACCAGAAGAACGAGCCCGAAGACCGCGTCGTTGAACTTCATTGCGCCGCACCTCCGCCAGGCACGCACGCACGCCGCGCGGCACTCACTTGACGATACCCACGGCCTTCATGGTTGCGCCAAGCTCGGCGTCGGACTTGGCCATGTAGGCTGCAAATTCGTCCGGCGCCGCATAGATCACGCCGAAGCCGCGGGAGGCCATGAAGTCGGTGTACTCCTTGCTCGCCACCACCTTCTTGAGCGCACCGGCAAGCTTGTCGCGCACATCGGCCGGAAGGCCCTTTGGCGCAACAATGCCGCGCCAGGCGGCCATCGACCAGTCGCTGCCGATGGAGGCCTTGAGCGTGGGCACATTGGGGTAGAGCGCCGAAGGCTTGTCGCTCATGATGGCAAGGCTCTTGACCTTGCCCGCATCGATGAGCGAGCGCGCCTCGGGCAGCGAGACCGGCGCAATCTCCACGCCGCCTGCAACCACGTCCTGCAGCCCCGGCGCTGCGCCGTTGCTCGGCACCCACGGCACGGCCGCGGGGTCGATCTTCTGGTCGCGCAAGAGGCCGGCAATGGCCAGGTGCCAGATGCCGCCCTGCCCCGTACCCGAGGCCTTCAACTTGCCGGGGCTGGCCTTGATGGCCGCCAGCAGTTCGGCCACTGTCTTGTAGGGCGCATCGGCGCGCACCTGGATGCCGGCCGGGTCGAGGTTGGCAAGGCCGATGGGCGTGTACGACGCGCTCGTGAGCTGCGTGAGCCCCTGCCAATGCATCATGCCGATCTCGACCGTGGCCATGCCGATGGTGTAGCCGTCCGGCGGTGCGGCGGCAATGGCCGAATGGCCCACCACGCCGTTGCCGCCCGTGCGGTTCACCACGGTGATCGGCTGGCCCAGCTCTTTTTCGAGCAGGCTCGCAATGATGCGCGCCGTGGCGTCGGTGCCGCCACCCGCGCCCCACGGAACGATCAGTGTGACTGGGCGGCTCGGATACGCCTGCGCCGCCGCGGGAGCCGACCCCGCCAGCATTGCGAGCCCGGCAGCAAGGACCGCGGCATGGGCAACGAAGGAGCGCCGCGAAAAGACATGGGACGAACTGACACGGGACGAACTGACACGCATGGTTGTTGTCTCCTGGCGAAAGTCTTTGGTATGACGTTTGAATGGCCATGCGATTTTTCGCACAGTTCACTCGCCAGAGACATTAGGGTGAACCATCGTGCGCCGCGCGCCGCGGCGTCTTAGGGGGTTACTGCATGAACCAGCCGTGGCTCACCACCAGCGATTGCCCCGTCAGTGCGTTGGTCGGAAAAGCCGCGAACATCAACGCCACCCGGGCCACGTCTTCGGTGGTGGTGAACTCGCCGTCGACCGTCTCCTTGAGCATCACGTTCTTGATGACTTGTTCTTCGGTAATGCCAAGCGTCTTCGCCTGTTCCGGAATCTGCTTTTCAACCAGCGGCGTGCGCACGAAGCCCGGGCAGATCACGTTGGCGCGCACACCGTGCCTGGCGCCTTCTTTCGCGACCGTCTTGGCCAGGCCGATGAGGCCGTGCTTGGCGGTAACGTAGGGCGCCTTCAGCAGCGATGCTTCCTTCGAATGCACCGAGCCCATGTAGATCACGCTGCCGCCACGGCCTTGCGCGTACATGTGCTTGAGGCAGGCCTTGGTGGTGAGAAAGGCGCCATCCAGGTGAATGGCGAGCATCTTCTTCCAGTCGGCAAAACTGAACTCATCGACCGGATGGACGATCTGCACGCCGGCATTGCTGATGAGAATGTCGATGCCGCCAAAGGCCTTGGCCGCTTCTTCGACCGACGCGTTGACCTGGTCTTCGCTGGTCACATCCACCGCCACGCCGATGGCTTGGGCGCCCGAGGCCTTCAATTCCTCGGCCGTCGCGTCGGCCGCTTGCTTGTTGAGGTCGGCAATGACGACCTTGGCGCCTTCGCGCGCAAACAGAACGGCAATTTCCTTGCCGATGCCGCTGGCCGATCCGGTGATGTAGGCGACCTTGTCCTTGAGTTGCATGGTGAACGTCCTTGAGGTTAAAGAAGAAGAAAAACTGCAAGATTCAGGCGAGCGCGCAGGCCGCTGCCTTTTGAATCAACGCGACAACCCGGGCCGCTTGATGCGCCCCACACCGGGTTCGCCCAGGTCGAAGGTGGTCACGCCGTTCACCGTGGCGTCGCTGCGCAATGTTTCGGGATGCGCAAGCGTCCGCCGCATGTCGCGCGCGCCGGCCTCCCAATGCTCTTCGACGGCGGCGCGCGAGAACTCGTAGTCCTTCGATTCGGCCTCGTAGGGCTTGTCGCGGTAGATCAGGTGAAAGATGTCGATCGGGTGGTGCGTGAGCTCGGCCTGCACCGCAAGCACCGAAGGGTCGTTGCGCAGGTTGGCGGGCAGCTTGGAGATCAGGTCCGCAATGGCCTGCTGCAGGTTCAGGTTGGCGGCCAGCGCATCGGTGTTCATGCGGGTGCGGCTCGAATAGGTGATGTCCTTCTGCCGCTCGAGCACACCCGACAGCGTGCGCGGCATTTCGCCCCGCGCATTGAAAAGATCGACCTGCAGCACCACCAGCGGCTCGGAGCGCGGGTGAATGTCGAGCACGTACTGCAGCGGCGTGTTCGAGACGATGCCGCCGTCCCAATAATCGTCGCCGTCGATCGTCACCGGCGCAAAGCCTGGCGGTAGTGCGCCGCTGGCCATGATGTGCTCGGGGCCGATGCGCTGGCGCGTGTTGTCGAAGTACACCGAGTTGCCGGTGCGCACGTCGACCGCGCCCACGCTGAAGCGCGCCTCGCAGGCGTTGATGCGGTCGAAGTCGACCAGGCGCTCCAGCGTGAGCTTGAGCGGCGCCGTGTCGTAGTAGCTTAGAAGCGGTGCCGCGGCGCCCATCAAAAGCGCGGGCGAATAGCGCGGTTCGAAGAAACCGGGAATGCCGACCAGCATTGCCATGGAAGCGCTCCACTGGTTCTGCGCGGCGCGGTCGCCCAGCCATGCCGGCAGCCGCTGCGCCGGCCCGGAAGACACCAGGTGCCAGAACTCCCGCAGCCGCTCTACCCGCTTCTCTGGCGCATTGCCCGCGATCAGCGCGGCGTTGATGGCGCCGATGGAGACGCCGGCAATCCAGTGCGGCTGGAGGTCGGTTTCACTGAGCGCGGCATACACGCCGGCCTGGTAGGCGCCGAGGGCGCCCCCACCCTGCAGCACCAGCGCCTTGCGCGCATGGCGCATGTCCTCGCGGGGCGCTGCGAACGGGCTCAGGGTCTTCTTGCTTGCCGTGCGAGGCTTCTTCGTCGTCATATGGTGTCATTTGACACCAGCCCCGCGACTGCAAGCTGACCGCAGTCCCCTTACATCTTGGGCAGCATCTGTCCCCGGATTTCGCCCGCCGGGTTGGCGGCCGTGTGGATGTTGGCGTACCACTTGCCCGCGATCAGGTCGGCAGCTTGCGCCGGCGTGAGCGTGGCCTGGCCTTCGATGGGGCTCTCCGCGCTGGCAAAGGGCAGCACCACGCCGGCATTGGCGCCCGCGGCCGCCGGGCCGTGGAAGTGCCCCGCCGTTGCCGGGCCGCTGAGGCCGCTGTAGGTGATCTTGTATTTCAGGACGTTGGTGTCCCTGTTGAGCCAGGCCTCGGCCAGCCCGCTGCCGCGTGTCATGTTGGGCGGCACTTCGCTGGCTGCGTTCATGGTGCCGCTGAAGCTCGCGACGTTCGACTTCGACATCATCCCGCAGCCGGCCAGCGCAGCGCTGGCCACCCCGGCAATGAGGGTTGCGCGCAAAAGGGTGCCATATCGGTTCATGAGCTTTATCTCCTGAGTTATGAAACCGCTTCAGCATAGGCAGCGCCGGCCTGTGCCGATGTCGGCCACCACCGCGACTTTCAAGGCCCCGGGGCAGCGCCCCAGGCTGAAAGACAATGCAGCGATGAACCCTGCCAACCTTCCCTCCGCCCGTGACGTGGTCGACTTCTGGCGCAGCGCCGGGCCCGACCGATGGTTTGCCAAGAACGACGCCTTCGACGCAGAGTTCGGCGGGCGCTTTCTCGCCGCCCATGAAGCGGCCGCACTTGGCGAACTGGACCATTGGGCGAAAGACGCCGAGGGCGCGCTCGCTCTGATGGTGCTGCTCGACCAGTTTCCGCGCAACACCTGGCGCGGCAACGCGCGCATGCTCGCCACGGATGCCAAGGCGCTTGCCATTGCCCGCCAGGCGATAGAGGCCGGGTTCGACCTGAAGGTGGACAAGGCATTGCGGCGCTTTTTCTACCTGCCCTTCATGCACTCCGAATCGCTGCCGGACCAGGAGCGCTCGGTCGAACTCAACGCGGCGCTCGACGCCAACACCCAGCGCTTTGCAGTCTTGCACCGGGACATCATTGCGCGCTTCGGCCGTTTTCCGCACCGCAACAAGCTGCTCGGGCGCACCAGCAGCGCCGAGGAACAGCGCTACCTGGACGAAGGCGGATTTGCCGGCTAGCGCTGGGGCAGCGGCTCCGACCGTGTCGGCGACGGGTTCGCTGGGGCGGCGTCCTTTGCGTTCTTGAGCGAGCCGTAGGTCTTGGCATACACCCAGGTGAACTCGGCGCCCAGGAGAAAGATCTGCGCCGAGTAATACACCCACACCAGCACCACCACCAACGAGCCCGCGGCGCCATATCCCGAAGCCACGCTGCTCTTGCCGATGTACAGGCCGATGAGGTGCTTGCCGATGGTGAAGAGCAGCGCCGTGACCGCAGCCCCAACCCACACGTCGCGCCACTGCACTTTGGCGCGCGGCATGATCTTGTAGATCATGGCGAAGATCACCGTCACCATCGCAAAGCTGAAGACGAAGTTCACCGCTTGCGCCAAGGTGGCCCAGGCTCCGAACACCGGCGACCACCACTTGCCCAGCGCAGCCAGCGCCGCGCTCGCCACCAGCGACACCATGAGCAGGAAGCCGATGCCCATGATCATGCTGAACGACAAGAGCCGCACGCGCAGCAAGTTGAAGAGCCCCTTGTTCTTCGCGCGGGCCGGTGCGCGCCAGATGCGGTCGAGCGCGTCTTGCAACTCGCCAAAAACGGTGGTCGCGCCGATCACCAGCAGCCCAATGCCGGCCATCGTGGCCACGATGCCTTCGGCCGGCTTGTTGACCGCCTGCAGCATGGCTTGCACCGCAGCGGCACCCTGCTCGCCCATGAGGCCCGCAAGCTGCAGGAAGATCTCGCCTCGCGCGGCCTCCTGGCCGAACACCAGGCCGGCCACGGCAATCACGA
Source organism: Variovorax paradoxus (assembly GCF_029919115.1). Taxonomy (NCBI): domain Bacteria; kingdom Pseudomonadati; phylum Pseudomonadota; class Betaproteobacteria; order Burkholderiales; family Comamonadaceae; genus Variovorax; species Variovorax paradoxus. The sequence goes on along the minus strand of NZ_CP123990.1, from coordinate 1,857,019 downwards.
TCAGCAGCAGCGGCGCAATCGAGAACACCGTGTAGTAGGCCAGCGCGGCGCCCATGCTCGGGGCATAGTCGTTCGACCATGAGGCGATGGCCTCCTTGCACAGATCGAAAAGCGCGCGCATTTGCATGACCATGAAGTCTCCCTTTTGAATGACACAACGGGATGTCAGCCCGATGCCCGGCGTGTTGCAGGTATGGCTACGATAATCGCACCACATGCATCCGTCCCCCTCAGGCGCGGCGGCGCCGTCCGACCCTCCGCAACCGAAGTCGCCACGCGACCTTTTTGTTTCATTCACCTGGCTCGCCCTGCAGGGATTCGGCGGCGTGCTGGCCATCGTCCAGCGCGAAATGGTCGAAAAAAAGCGCTGGCTCACGCCAGAGCAGTTCCTCGAAGACTGGGCCGTGGCCCAGGTGATGCCGGGGCCGAACGTGGTCAACCTTGCGCTGATGATCGGCGACCGGTACTTCGGGCTCCGCGGCGCCATCGCCGCCGTGGCGGGCATGCTCGCGATACCGCTGGTCGTCATCCTCATGCTGGCCGTGCTCTACGCCCACTATGCCGGCAACCCGCAGGTGGCGGGTGCGCTGCGGGGAATGGGCGCGGTGTCGGGCGGCCTGATTGCGGCCACCGGCATCAAGCTGATTCCGCAGCTGCGCAAGCATCCGCTGGGCTTTGCCGCCTGCCTGGTGTTCGTGGCGCTGGTGTTCGGCGCCATCGCACTTCTGAAGGTTCCGCTCGGCTGGGTGCTGCTGGCGCTAGGCGGCGTGGCCTGCGCGTGGACGTGGCGGAGGATTGCGCCATGAGCCAAATAACGATCGCGATGCAGTGGCACGACTGGCTTGCGCTCTTCGGCCAATACCTGCTGCTTTCACTGCTGTCGATCAGCGGCGCCATCACCACCGTGCCCGACATGCACCGCTACCTGGTTGCGCAGCACGGCTGGCTCAGCGATGCGCAGTTCAGCTCGTCGGTTGCCATTGCACAGGCTGCGCCGGGCCCGAACGTGCTCTTTGTGGCGCTCATGGGCTGGAACGTGGGGCTCAATGCGGGCGGCGGCATTGGCGCCGGGCCGGGCGCCTGGCTGCTCGGCTTGCTCGGGCTTTCGGTCACCATGGTCGGCATCATGCTGCCGAGCACCACCCTCACCTACCTTGCCACCCGCTGGGGCCACCGCAATCGCGGCAGGCGCGGCGTGCGTGCCTTCAAGCAAGGCATGGCGCCGGTGGTGGTGGGCCTGCTGATTGCCACCGGGTGGGTGCTCGCGGCGGGCAACCATTCGGGCGATGCGCCGGCCTGGCACCTGTGGCTGCTGAGCGCGGTCGCCACGCTCGTCGTCTGGCGCACGCGCATTCACCTGCTGTGGCTGCTCGGCGCGGGCGCGCTGCTCGGTGCCGCGGGCTTCGTCTGATTCTTCTTTCTCTCCCTCTCAGGAAACACACTCATGTCGCAACTGCGCTCGCTGGGCCGCTCGGGCCTCCTGGTTTCACCGCTTGCCTTCGGTGGCAACGTGTTCGGCTGGACGGTGGACGAAGCCACCTCGTTCCGCCTGCTCGATGCCTGGCTCGATGCGGGCTTCAACTTCATCGACACGGCCGACGTGTACTCGAGCTGGGTGCCCGGGCACACCGGCGGCGAGTCCGAAACCATCATCGGCAAGTGGCTCAAGCAAAGCGGGAAGCGCAACCGCGTGGTGCTGGCCACCAAGGTAGGCAAGCCGATGGGCGAAGGCAAGGCGGGCCTTTCGCCAGCGTACATCCGCGAGGCCGTGGAGGCTTCGCTCAAGCGCCTGCAGACGGACTTCATCGACCTGTACCAGTCGCACGACGACGATACGGCCACGCCGCTGGAAGACTCGCTGGGCGCTTTCGACGAGCTCATCAAGGCCGGCAAGGTGCGCGCCATCGGCGCCTCCAACTACAGCGCGCCGCGGCTGGCCGAAGCGCTGGACGTGTCCGAGCGGCTGGGCATTGCGCGCTACGAAAGCCTGCAGCCGCTCTACAACCTGTACGACCGTGCGGTGTTCGAAGACGAGCTGGAGCCGCTGTGCGTGAAGCGTGAGGTGGGCGTCATCAACTTCTATGCGCTGGCGGCCGGCTTCCTGACCGGCAAGTACCGCACCGAAGCCGACGCCGCCAAGAGCGCACGCGGCGCCAACACCACCAAGAAGTACCTGAACCCGCGCGGGCTGCGCATTCTCGAGGCGCTCGACAAGGTAGCCCAGCAGTACAACGCCAAGCCGGGCCAGGTTGCAATTGCATGGCAGATCGCGCGGCCTTCGGTTACGGCGCCCATTGCCAGCGCAACCTCGATTGCCCAACTCGAAGAACTGGTCGTGGCCACACAGCTGAAGCTGGATGCCGGCACCATCCAGATGCTCGACCGGGCCAGCGAAGAAGCCTAGCCGTCGACCGGGTTCAGCGGGGTCGAAAGAATCCGCTGGTAGAAGGCCACGTCCAGCCAGCGGCCAAACTTGAATCCGGCCTGCCGTACGGTGCCGGCATGTTCGAAGCCCAGCCGTTGGTGCAGGCTGATGCTGCCGGCGTTCGCCGCATCGATGGCGCCGACCATCACATGCACGTCGCGCGCCACCGCCTCGTCGATGATCGCCTCCATGAGCGTGCGGCCGAGCCCGGCGCCACGGTGGCCGGACTCTACATACACAGAATGCTCCACCGTGTACTTGTAGGCCGGAAAGGCGCGAAACGCGCCGTAGCTCGCAAAACCCAGCAGCTTTCCGTTCTCGTCTTCGGCGCCGATCACCGGAAAGCCGTTGGCGCGCTTGGTGGCAAACCACGCCACCATGCTCTCGGGCGTGCGTGGCTTGTAGTCGTACAGCGCGGTCGAACGGACGATGGCTTCGTTGAGGATGGCGAGGATGGCGCCCGCGTGGGCTTCTTCGGTGCAGGGGATCAGGCGCATGTTTTTTTCCTTTCAGGCGGAAGCGGAGTGTTGGACAGTCTGCCCGATATGAGCGTGCGATTGCCTCGCGTGCCACCCAGGGAGTAGTAGGCAAGTTCCCACATCGACTGGCGACGAAGGCTTGGGCCGGCCCGGTCGCCCGTCGGGATACTCGAGGCATCACAGTTTCGGGGGAAACAAGCATGTCCTTTGTGCTCTACATGATCGGTTTTCTGATTTTCCTGGCCGGCCTCGCCTGGGGCGCTTCGGTCGCCGGCGTGCCCACGTTGTACATCGGCATTGGCGCGCTGATCATCCTGGGCATCGGCATCTTCAGCGCGGTGGGACGCACCCGCAGCAAAGACCCGTCTTGACCCGCTAGCCCGACGGCCAATCTTCAAGATGCGGCAACGGCTTCCTTGACGAAGTCGGCATACGTGCGCAAGGGACGGCCCAGAACGGCCTGCAGGCGATCCGCCGCACCCTCCGCGCGCATGCCGAACTTCTGGATTCCGGCCATCATCAGGCGCATGTCGTAGGCAAGCCAGGCCGGCCCCAGCGCGGCCATCTGCCCTTCGAAAGCCGCCACGTCATCCCCGCCGTAAGCCACCGCCCGACCGAGTGCGGCACTCCACATTCCGGCCACCGACTCTCCAGTCAACAGCTCCGGCCCAACCAGTTCCAGCGTTGTGCGCGGCAATGGCGCGGGCGCGCGATCGCGGCGCAGCAATTCTGCAACCGCCGCATCGGCGATGTCTCGCGCATCGATCATCGCAACACCCGCCGAGCCGATCGGCATCGGGTATACGCCGTAGCCCTGGATCACCTGCTGGACCATGCGTTCGTTCTGCATGAAGTAGGCCGGCCGAAGGATGGTCGCCGGAATGTCGAGGCTCTCGATCATTCGCTCGACCGTGTGCTTGCCGGTGAAGTGCGGCACGTTGGTGAACTTGTCCGCATGAATGACCGACAGGTAGACGATGCGCTCGATGCCAGCCTCGCGCGCCAGGTTCAGCGCGACAAGGGCTTGCGTCACTTCGTCCGGCGTGACGGCGTTCAGCAGGAACAGCGTGCGCATCGGCGACAGAGCCGCGCGCATTGAAGGCACGTCGGTCAGGTCGCCGACGACCTCCTTGACGCCAGCCGGAAAGCTTTGCTTGCCGGCTGTGCGAACGAACGCGCTGACTTCGGCGCCGGCACTGGCCAAGCCCTGGACGACGAGGGAACCGATGGTGCCGGTGGCACCTGTGACGAGAATGGTCATGAAAATCTCCGGGGTGGTTGAGTCAAAGGATTGAGTTGAAGGAACAAGGCGAAGGCGTCGATCAGCGCGAAAAGTCCGCGACGACCTTGCCGATGCGAGGGTCGGTGCGATTGCGTTCGATGGCCGCAGGGATGTCGTCGAAGCCCACGGCTTCGCCCAGCTTCGAGACCAGCGTGCCTTGCGCAACCTCGGCCACGAGGCGTTCCAGCAAAGCGGCGTCCGGCTTGTTCATGAACCACAGTCCACGGCGGCCGGAAGGCGTGCGTGCAAGGATGTCGGGCGAGGTCGTGCCGACGATGGCGCCGTTCTTCGCCAGCACCTGCCAAGAGCGGTCGAGCACTTCGCCGCCGACGTAGTCGAGCACCAGGTCGATGTCCTGGGCGACCGATTCGAAGCGCTCGTTCTGGTAGTCGATGACATGGTCTGCGCCCAGGCTGCGCACGTAGTCGACATGCGCCGTGGACGCAGTCGCGAAGACTTCGGCACCTGCCTGCCTGGCGTACTGCACGGCATAGCCGCCCAAGCCTCCCGCCGCACCGTGGATCAGGATTCGCTGGCCTGCGGCAATCGGGCCCGCGTGGTGCAAGCTTTGCCAGCCTGCAACGGCAGCCACGGGAATAGCGGCCGCATGGACGTCGTCCAGGCCTTGCGGCGTGCGCACGAGGTTTGCTTCGTCGACTGCGACGACATCGGCATAGGCCCCCAGGCCGCCAAGCGGTCCCATGACGCGATCGCCAATGCGAAAGCGCGAGGCGCCGGCGCCGACTTCCTCGACGACACCCGCCAGTTCGATGCCCAGCACGGCAGGCAGCTGAAGCGGGAAAGCCTCGCGGACAAAGCCTTCTCGAACTTTCCAGTCGATGCCGTTCACACCGGCAGCCCGAACGCGGACCAGAACCTGGCCCGGGGCGGCCGTGGGCCTTGCGATCCCGGCGATCTCGGCGGCGGCTGCACCGCCATAGGCACGGATCAGCACAGCACGTTGAGTGGGAGCGGTCATTTCAATTTCCTCGTATCGAAGTTGCGATGAGGAGAAGATAGGCCGTTGCACTCCTAAAACGAAGATGCAAAAATATAGACACCTCGTTTCAAATATGGAACACACATGGATCTGAACGCATTGAGCGACTTCGCGCTGGTCGCGGCAAACGGAGGGCTCGGAAAGGCGAGCCGTGCAAGCGGAAGATCGAAGGCGACGCTGTCCCGCCGCATTGCAGACCTGGAAGAGCAGCTCGGCGTGCGGCTCATCGAGCGCAGCGCGCGCGGACTCAAGCTCACCGAGGCCGGCCAACTACTGATGGATCGCACCGAAGGGCCGATGCACGAAGTGGCCGACGCCATGACCTCCGCGCGCGAGGGCTTGTCGGTACCGCGCGGACGCCTGCGCATCGCTTCGCCGGTGCTGTTCTCCCAGCTTGCGATGGGCCGCATCTGCGCCGAGTTCTGCGCCGCCTATCCAGAGGTCACGTGCGAGGTGGTGGCCGACGACCGCATGGTCGATCTGGTCGAAGAGCAGTTCGACGCCGCGATCCGGATCAACCCCAGCCCCGACAGCAGCCTGGTGGGCCGGTGCTTCGCCAAGGACCGGCTCGTGGTTGTGGCTGCGCCTTCCGTGCCTGTGCCCGTGCCGGGCAAGGTGAGCCCCGTACCAGGCATCGTCTCAACCAACTATCAGGCCGGAAACTGGACGCTCGACGACGGGCGTCTTGTGGTGGAGCCGGTTCCAAGGCTCAGGCTTTCTTCATTCCTGATGATTCGCGATGCAGCGGTTGCCGGTGCCGGCGCCGCCCTGATGCCGCAGTCGATCGCGTGGGCCCAGCTGACGCGCGGGGAACTGGTTCAGTGGGGCACGGTTTCGGGGGCCGAGCCCGCGCTGTGGGTGCTGCATACATCGCGGCGACTTCCCGCGCCGAAGGTCCGGGCGTTCGTCGAATTCATGTGCGGGCGATATCCGCAGGGCTCTCTCGTACTGGAAGGCTAGACGCGTCAGCGCGAATGGGGAAACAGCCGTTCGATCGGGCAATGCGTCTTGATGAACGGCGACTTGATGACGATGTAGCTGAAGTACTTCGAGATGCCGATATTGCGTTCGAGCAGTCCCTCGATCACTTCCTGGTAGTGGTTGACGCCGCGCGTCAGAAAGCGCAGCAGGTAGTCGTATCCCCCGCTCACCAGGTGACATTCGAGCACCTCGTCCACCTCGCGGATTGCAGTCTCGAAGCGCACGAAGTCTTCGCGGTGATGGTCCTGCAGCGTGACTTCGGTAAACACGGTGAGCGCATCGCCGAGCTTTTCGAGCCGCAGGTGCGCGCCGTAGCCCGCGATGTAGCCGGCCTGTTCGAGCCGTTTGACTCGAATCAGGCACGGACTGGGCGACAGGCCCACGGCGTCGGCCAGGTCGACGTTGGTCATGCGCCCGTTCTGCTGCAACTGGGCCAGGATGCGCAGGTCGAGTCGGTCGATCTTGAAAGCTTCAGACATGGCGGTCCTGGAAAAACGGAGATGGTCCGATTCTGCTTTGCTGGCGGAACCCCGGATCAGTGCTTTCCCGCTCAGGCCGCGAGCGCGGCGCGCACGTCGGCGGCTTCCAGCACGTCGTCGAGCGTTTTCTTCAGGCGCACAAACATCTGGGCAAACTCGTCCTCGGTGAAGGTGAGCGCCGGTGCAAAGCCGAGGACGTTGTCGCCAAACGCTCGAAAGACGAGCCCGTTGCGATAGCCTGCTGCAAAGATGCGGTCCGAAAGGCCGAGCGCCGCATCGAAGCCGCGTTTGCTTTGCTTGTCGCTCACCAGTTCCAGCGCACCCAGCAGGCCGCGGTGCCGCGAATCACCCACCAGCGGATGCTCGCGCAGCGCATCGAGCCCCGCCGCGAAGTGGGCAGCAACGCGTTGCCCGTTGGCGAGTACGCCGCCCTCTTCGTAGAGGCGCAGCACCTCCAGCGCGACCGCGGCGCTTACCGGGTGGGCCGAATAAGTTGCGCCGTGGCCGACAGGGGCACCTGCGGGCGCACCGTCGGCAATGCCTGCGTAGACCTTCTCGGACATCATGGTCGCGCCCATCGGCACGTAGCCAGAGGTCAGGCCCTTGGCCATGGTCATCAAATCGGGCTCCACGCCTTCGGCCTCGCAGGCGAACATGGGGCCGGTGCGGCCGAAGCCGGTGATGACTTCATCGACGACAAAGAGAATATCCAGCTCGCGTGCAGCGTCTCGCATCGCCTTGAGCCAGCCCTTGGGCGGCACGATGACGCCGCCCGAACCCTGGATCGGCTCGCAGAAGAAGGCGGCCACGTTGTCCGCCCCCAGCTCGGCAACCTTCGCGCGCAGCGAGGCCACCGAAGCGGCGATCAGCGCCTGCGGATCACCGCCCTCCGCATGGCGGTAGGGGTTGGGCGACGGAATGTAGTGCTGGGTGGCAAGCGGCAGATCGAAGCCGCGATGAAAGACCGGCAAGGCCGTGAGCCCCGCGCCGGTGGACGACGAACCGTGGTAGCCGCGCTCCAGCGCAATGAACTGTTTTTTCGACGGCTTGCCGATCGCGTTGTAGTACTGCACGATGAAGCGCACGGCGGCATCGACGGCTTCAGAGCCGCCAAGGGTCATGTACACGCGGGTCAGCGAAGCGGGCGTGATCTGCACCAGCTTCTCTGCAAGGCGAATGGCCGGCTCGCTGCTGAAGTGGAAATAGCCGGTGGCGTACGGCAGGCGCCGCATCTGGTCGGCCGCAGCTTGCACCACGCTTTCCTGGCCGTATCCCACGTTCACGCACCAGAGGCCTGCAAAGGCATCGAGCAGTTCATGCCCGTTCGCATCCGTGAGCCATGCACCGCGTGCCGAGGCCAGCACGGTGGGGCCGCGCTGCTCGTGGGTGCGCCACGGTGAGACAGGATGAATGAGGTGGGCGCGGTCGAGGGCGTCGAGCGCGGCGAGCTGCGGCAATGCGGTGGGATGCGTCATGGCGGTGGTGTGTGAAGCGAGAGCGAACAAAGCTTTCGAATGAATGCCCTCAGCTTAGGTGCCCGGCCGCGCTGCGTGGTGCTGCTTTGGGGGTGCTGTGCAAAGCACGATGCGGTTATGCGCCTTGCCACAGCACAACATGCGGCGGGGCTTTTCAGTAGCCCTTGGCGCGGTCCACCAGGCCGACCATCGGCTCGCCTGCTTCGAAGCGGCGCAGGTTCCCGAGCACGGCCTCCGCGGCGCTCAACGGCTGCGTCATGCTCGCGATGTGCGGCGTGAGCTCGATGCGCGGATGGCGCCAGAAGGCATGCGAGGGCGGCAGCGGCTCGGGGTCGGTCACGTCGAGCACGGCATCGCCGATTCGGCCGGTGGCGAGTGCATCCAGAAAATCATGCTCGACCAGATGAGGCCCGCGGCCGACATGCACCAGCCCTGCGCCCACGGGCAACATGGAGAACAGCCTTGCATCGAGAAAGCCCCGCGTCGAATCGGTGAGCGGCAGTAGGCACACGAGGATGTCGGTGCGCGCAAGAAACGCGGGCAGCTCGTCGGCACCCGCATGGCACTGCACGCCCCGCACCTCATGTTGCGAGCGGCTCCAGCCGGCGCAGTCAAAACCCAAGGAGACCAGTTGCGCCAGCACGGCCTGGCCAAGGGAGCCCAACCCCAGCACACCGACGCGCCGCTCGCTCGCGGGCCGCACCGGCAACGGCTTCCATTGGCCTTCCTGCTGCTGCCGGCGGTACTGCGGCATGTCGCGATGCAGCCCGAGCACCGCATGCGTCACGTACTCGACCATGCCGTTGACGATGCCGGGCTCGACCATGCGCACGACGGGCAATCCCGGCGGCAATGCGGTGAAGTCGAACTGGTCGACACCCGCGCCAGAGGAGAACAACACCTCCAGATTCGGGAACAGCTCGGCGATGTCTTGCGGCGGCTCCCATGCAGCAAGAAAGCGCACCTGCGCCGGGTCACCTATGTCGGGCCAGATGCGGAAGTCGATGTCGGGGCGGCGTTGACCGAACACTTCGGCCCATTGGCGGCCGCGTACGGGGTCTGATTTGTAGAGGAAGGTGGTTTTCATGATTCGGATACGTTTGCTTTTTTGCTTTGCTGTTCAGGGCGGGTGCACAGGCCACCGGGTACTCCCCTCCGCGAATGTCCCCCGGGGCTGCGCCCCTCCTCCTTTATTTGGCTGCGCCCCTCCTCCTTTATTTCGCTGCGGGGAGCACCCGATGCCCTGTGCACCTGGGCACGCTCTAGGTGCACCGCCGATCAACGACCGCTCTTTGCAACGCACCCGCTGGCGGGGTGCCTTGCGCAGCGAAAGCAGCGAAATAAAGGAGGAGGCCGCAGGCCGGGGGACATTCGCGGAGAAAGGTACCCCGTCGGCGGGAGCGCCGCCCTGAAGACGGCGCGCAACACCCAACGCGAAGACCCAAAACCTAGCCCACAGCCTGCGTAACGATGGCAAACAACGAGGGCGAACCCACAGGCACAGCAGCCGCCCCACCCCGCACCATCGTCGTCGGCGCATCCACACGCAGCAGGCCGATGCTCTCGAGCCATTCGGCCAAGCCGCTGTCGAAGTCGATATCGATGCGCGTGAAGTTGCCGGCATTCAAGCCCGCAAGATGCGCAATCAACGCCTTTGCACCCTCGGCGTCGGGCGCGACCACCGGCCCGATGGAATGGCCTCGTCCAAAACGCCTCAGCATTGCGAAACCCTTTGGCTGGTTGTCATGGTCGAGCACCACGCAGGCATCGGCGCTTTGCAGAAGCTCGGCAATCAGCGCATCGCGCGGCATGCCTCGCGAGGCTGCGTCGAGCGACTGCAGCGCGGGCAGTTCATTGAGGCCCGCGGGCCGCAGGCGCCAGCCAGGCTCCAGTGCAATGAGCGGTGCGGGCTGCGCAATGCCCTGGTGCTGCCGCATCTCGCCCGTGCGCACAAACCCGAGCCGCTCATAAAGCCCCCGCCCTTCCGCGGTGGCATGCAGCAGCACCGTACGGTCTTCGAGCCCATCGAGCAGTGCGCTCATCAGCCGGTGCCCGATGCGGCGGCCCTGGCAGGCAGGCGACACGATCACCAGCCCGATGGTGGCGTGGGTCTTGCCCCAGAGCCAACGCAGCCCGGTGGCAATGACTTCGCCGTCGCGCTCGACCGCAATGCCGTCTGCATGCGCGAACACCTGCTCCCAGTCCGCGGGGCGGTGCGGCCAGCGCAGTTCGGCCGACAGCGCATGCGCACGTGGAAGGTCGGCGGCCGTCATAGGCCGGAGCACCACGCCGTCGGTGGCGGGTGCATTCGAAGTGGGTTCGGGCATAGGGAAAACTCTCTGTTCCGGAGGAATGGCGCATCCATCTTGGACGACATTGCGGCGCCGCACCAGACCGAAATCGACGTCTTTCGCAACTCGCAAGCTTCAGCTGCCGAGCACCCCGGTTTTGCAATTCGCTGCGGCGGAGCGCCCGCATACGCACACAAATGCTGCGCGACCCTGCCTAGGATCGACCGCCACTTTGAAAGACCTCTGCCATGCAAGCCTTCGATCCGCTCGACATCTGCCCAAGCCGCCACGCTGCGCTTCAAAAGCGTGCTCACCGGGTTTGCCGCGACGCACTGCGGTGCATGGCTGCACGCACGCTGGGCACACCGCATGGCATGCCGTCGCCGGCCCCGCAAACCGCAGCTTCGCTTTGCCCAGCGCCTTTTTTCCCTACATACGCCGAGCGGGGGCGTGCTGCAATCGCTTCGTAATGAGTTCGTAATGAGTTCGTCGCATCTGCCACCTTCTACACAGGACCAAAGACCATGACTTTCCGCCCCAAGTACGTGACCTTCGACTGCTACGGCACCCTCACGCGGTTCCGCATGAAAGAGCTGACGCTCGATCTCTTCGCCGATCGCATCCGCCCCGAGCAGATGGAGCAGTTCATTGCCGACTTCACCGCCTACCGTTTCGACGAGGTGCTCGGCGCGTGGCAGCCCTACGAGGTGGTGCTGAAGAACGCGGTGCGCCGCCTGTGCAAGAAGTGGAAGATCCAGTACCTCGACAGCGACGGCCAGAAGTACTACGACGCCGTACCCACCTGGGGCCCTCACGACGACGTGGCCGCAGGCCTTGCCAAGGTGGCCAAGGAGATTCCGCTGGTCATTCTCTCGAACGCCTCGGACGACCAGATCCAGAAGAACGTGGCAATGCTCGGCGCGCCGTTCCACCGCGTGTACACCGCGCAGCAGGCACAGGCCTACAAGCCGCGGCTCAAGGCCTTCGAATTCATGTTCGATTCGCTCGGCTGCAACCCCGAAGACGTGCTGCACGTGTCGTCGAGCCTGCGCTACGACCTGATGTCGGCGGACGACATCGGCGTTGTCAACAAGGTGTTCGTCAATCGCGGGCACGGCCCGGGCAACCCCGCCTATCGCTACACCGAGATCCAGGACATCGGCGGCCTGCCGGGTGTCGTCGGACTCTGATCTTTCCTTGTACACGCTCATCCGCCCTACGCCATGAAGCTCGACTCCTACTGGACCGATTCCGCGCCGGCCTTCGCGCCGGCCGTGCATGCATTGCCGGCGCAGGTCGACGTCGCAATCGTGGGCGGCGGCTTCACGGGGCTTTCGGCGGCGCGGGCGCTGGCCCGGCGCGGCGCCAACGTGGCGGTGCTGGAGGCCGGCACGCGCGTGGCGGCAGAGGCATCCGGGCGCAACGGCGGCCATGTGAACAACGGGCTGGCAATGGACTATGCCGACGTGGCCGCCAAGGTCGGCATTGAAAAAGCCCGCGCCTGGTACCGCGCCTACGACGACGCGGTGGACACCGTGGCGCGGCTGGTGCGCGACGAGGCCATCGACTGCGACTTCATGCGCCATGGCAAGCTCAAGCTCGCCACACGTGCCAATCAGATGGCCGCGCTCGAACGCAGTGCGCAGCGCCTGGTGGCGGACGGCGTGGACACCGACGTCGAAGTGCTCGACGCGGCGCAGGTGCGCAGCGAAGTGCAGAGCGAGCGCTTTCACGGCGGGCTTCTCTACAAGCGCAGCGGCCAGATGCACATGGGCCGCTTTGCCCAGGGCCTGGCCGCGGCCGCGGAGCGCCAAGGTGCGCAGATCCATACCGGCGCCCAGGTAAACCGCATCGAGCGGCTGGGCCGGGGCCATGCGCACCGGCTGCATACCGCGGGCGGCATCGTCACCGCTCAGCAAGTGCTGCTGGCCACGGGCGCCACGCGCCATGGCGGCTACGGCAGTTTCGGCTGGCTGCGCCGGCGGATGGTGCCGATAGGCAGCTTCATCGTCGTGACCGAACCGCTCGGCGCGGAGCGCGCGCAGGCGCTGCTGGCGGCCCGCCGCACCTACACCACGGTGGCGAACATCCATCACTACTTCCGGCTCACGGCCGACCACCGGCTGGTGTTCGGCGGCCGCGCGCGCTTCTCGGTTTCCAGCCCCCAATCCGATATGGCCAGCCGCGAGATCCTGCGCGCCGGGCTGGCCCAGACCTTTCCGCAGCTCGGCGAAGTGCGGCTCGACTATTGCTGGGGCGGCGTGGTCGACATGACGCAAGACCGCCTGCCGCACGCAGGCGAACGCAACGGCCTGTACTACGCCATGGGCTATAGCGGCCACGGCACGCAGATGTCGGTTCACATGGGCGAGCGCATGGCCGCGGTGATGAACGGCGAAGCCAACGCCAACCCCTGGCACGGCCGCGACTGGCCCGCCATTCCCGGCCACTTCGGCCCGCCCTGGTTTCTGCCGGCGGTGGGGCTTTACTACTCGCTCAAGGACAAGCTGGCCTGAGCGCCGCGCGAGCCGCCGATTTTTTCGTTCCGTGTTTGTTCTTCAACCTTCAGTCACCGGCCCACAGGAGTACCCCACCATGAGCGACAGCAACAACAAGAGGTTCGAAAACCTCGTCGGTCCCGACGAAAGCCTTCGCGTGATGGCGTCGCTGAAACGCGGCGCGTCGCGGCGCGACATTCTCGCGATGCTGATGGCCGGCGGCATGCAGGCCACGCTCGCGGGCAGCCTTGCCGGCATGGCGGTGTCCGCCCATGCGCAAACACCGCGGCGCGGCGGCCGCATCCGGGTGGCCGGTGCCACCGCCGCAGCCACCGACACGCTCGATCCGGCCAAGCAGTCGAACCAGACCGACTACTCGCGCTGCAACATGGTCTACAACGGCCTGACCTCGCTGGACAGCAGCCTCACGCCGCAGCCCGCACTGGCCGAATCGTTCACCACCAAGGACGCGAAGACCTGGGTCTTCACGCTGCGCAAGGGCGTGACCTTTCACGACGGCAAGGCGCTCGCGCCGGCCGACGTGGTGTTCTCGGTAATGCGGCACAAGGACCCGGCCACGGCCTCCAAGGCCAAGATCCTTGCGGACCAGATCGAAAGCGTGAAGGCCACCGGCCCGAGCGAAGTGACCTTCGTGCTCAGCGCACCGAACGCCGACCTGCCGGTGATCCTGGGCACCTTCCACTTCCACATCGTCAAGGAAGGCACCACCGATTTCAACGCCGGCATCGGCACCGGCCCCTACAAGCTCAAGGAGTTCAAGCCCGGCGTGCGCTCGCTCATGGTGCGCAACGATGCCTACTGGAAGCCCGGCAAGCCCTACCTCGACGAGATCGAGTTCGTGGGTATCGGCGACGAGAGCGCACGGGTCAACGCACTGCTCTCGGGCGGGCTGGACCTGGTCGGCTCGGTCAACCCGCGTTCGGTGGAGCGCGTGAAGGGCACGCCCGGCTTCGGCATCTTCGTTACCCAGTCGGGCCAATACTCCGACCTGGTGATGCGCAAGGACGTGGGCCCCGGCGCCAACCCGGACTTCGTGCTCGGCATGAAACACCTGTTCGACCGCGAGCAGATGAAGAAGACCATTGCGCTCGACTACGCGGTGGTTGCCAACGACCAGCCCGTCGACCCGACCAACCGCTTCTACTTCGCGGGCCTGCCGCAGCGGCCGTTCGATCTCGACAAGGCGAAGTTCCACCTGCAGAAGGCCGGCATCACGGGCAAGGTGCCCATGGTGGCGTCGCCAGCGGCGCTGTATTCGGTGGAGATGTCCCTGCTGCTGCAGCAGACAGCGCAGCGCGCGGGGTTGGAGATCGACATCAAGCGCATGCCCGCCGACGGCTACTGGTCGAACCACTGGCTCAGCAGCCATGTGGGCTTTGGCAACGTGAACCCGCGGCCGAGCGCCGACGTGCTGCTGACGCAGTTCTTCCAATCGGGTGCGGCGTGGAACGAGTCGCGCTGGAAGAGCGAGAAGTTCGACCAGCTGCTGCTGGCCTCGCGCGCCGAAACCGACCTGGCCAAGCGCAAGCAGATGTATGCCGACATGCAGACCATGATCCACCAGGACGCCGGCATCGGCATTCCGCTGTTCCTGTCGAGCATCGACGGCCACAGCTCCAAGCTCAAGGGCCTGTCGCCCATTCCGCTGGGCGGCCTGATGGGCTACAACTTCGCCGAGAACGTATGGCTGGAGGCATGACGCGTCCGCGGCCGTCCGCCTCGTCTCCAGGAGCATCGACATGAACCATGTGATCCTGAAGCTTCTGGCCCAGCGCATCGCGCTGGCGCTGTTGTCGCTGCTGGCCGTGTCGGTGGTCGTGTTCTCGATCACCGCTGTGCTGCCCGGCGATGCCGCGCAGGAGCAGCTCGGCCAGGACGCCACGCCCGAAGCCGTGGCTGCGTTGCGCGCCCAGATGGGCCTGGACGTGCCCGCACCCGAACGCTACGCCAAGTGGCTCGTCGGCATGCTGAAGGGCGACCCCGGCCGCTCCGCGACCACGCAGATGCCGGTGGCCGAGCTGGTTGCCGCCCGTTTGCCCAACTCGCTGCTGCTGGCCGCCGTCACGGCGCTGTTCTCGGTGCCGATTGCGCTGGCGCTCGGCATTGCCTCGGCGGTGTGGCGCGGCTCGTGGTTCGACCGTGCCGCATCGACGACGGCCGTGGGCGTGGTCTCGGTGCCCGAGTTCCTGGTGGCGACACTGGCGGTGCTGGTGTTCGCGGTCAAGCTGCGTTGGCTGCCGGCGCTCTCCTTCGTCAACGACATCGAATCGCTGGGCCAGCTGCTGCGCGCCTTTGCCATGCCGGTGCTGGTGCTGTGCTGCGTGATCGTCGCGCAGATGATGCGCATGACCCGTGCGGCCGTCATCGACCAGCTCGAGGCGCCCTACATCGAAATGGTTCGGCTCAAGGGCGCATCGCCCATGCGCATGGTGCTGGCGCATGCGCTGCCCAATGCGGTCGGGCCAATTGCCAATGCGGTGGCGCTGAGCCTGTCTTACCTGCTTGGCGGCGTGATCATCGTGGAGACCATCTTCAACTACCCGGGCATCGCCAAGCTGATGGTCGACGGCGTCTCGCAGCGCGACATGCCGCTGGTGCAGACCTGCGCCATGATCTTCTGCTGCGCCTACCTCATCCTGGTGACGACGGCAGACATCTTCGGCATTCTTGCCAATCCACGGCTGCGGCACCGCTGAGGGAAGCGTATGGAAACGTCTACAACTTCAACGGTGGCCAGCGCCACGGCTTCTGTTGCGCCGGTGCCGCTGGTGCTGCCGCAACGCCGGGGCGGTCCGCTACCGTGGCTTGCGGGCTTCGGCCCATCGGGCCTGCTCGGCCTGGCGGTGCTGCTGTTCTGGCTCTTTGCGGCGCTGTTCGGGCCATGGCTGCTGTCGCACAGCGCGGCGGCCGCGGGCACGTCGAACGTCTTCGAGCCCATCAGCACGGCGCATTGGCTGGGCACCGACTACCTCGGCCGCGACATGCTGGCGCTCATCATCGAGGGGGCGCGCTACACGATCGGCGTTGCGCTCCTGGCCACGCTCCTGGCCAGCGGAACCGGCACCGTGCTGGCGCTCTTGGCAGCCGCCAGCGGCCGCTGGATAGACGCGGTGCTGAGCCGCGGCCTCGACACGCTCACGGCAATCCCGAGCAAGATGTTCGCGCTCATCATGGTGGCGGGCTTCGGCTCCTCGGTGCCGATGCTGGTGGTTACAGCGGCCATCATCTACGTGCCGGGCGCCTACCGCATGGCGCGTTCGCTGGCGGTGAACATCAATGCGCTCGACTACGTGACCGTGGCGCGCACGCGCGGCGAAGGCACGCTCTACATCATGCTGCGCGAAATCCTGCCCAACATCCTGGGCCCGATGCTGGCCGACCTTGGGTTGCGCTTTGTCTACGTGGTGCTGCTGCTGGCAAGCCTGAGCTTCCTGGGCCTGGGCATCCAGCCGCCCGCGGCCGACTGGGGCTCGCTGGTGCGCGAGAACATCGGCGCGCTGGCCATGGGCGGCGCTTCGGTGATCGTGCCGGCACTGGCCATAGCAAGCCTGACCATCGCGGTCAATCTTGTCATTGACAACCTTCCCGGCCGTGCGGCCAGGGAACGAGGAGCACGCTGATGGGCGCACCACTCGATGTCCAGGGCCTCAGCATCTGTGCAGGGGCGAACACGCTGGTCGACAACCTGAGTTTCTCGGTTCAGCCCGGCGAAGTGCTGGCGCTCATCGGCGAATCGGGCTCCGGCAAGACCACTACCGCGCTGGCGCTGATGGGCTATGCGCGCAGCGGCTGCCGCATTTCGGCAGGCCGGGTGCAGATTGGCGGCACCGACGTGCTGGCGCTCGATGCGGCGCGGCAGCGGGGCCTTCGCGGCCGCACGGTCTCCTACATTGCGCAGAGCGCGGCGGCGTCGTTCAATCCGTCGCGCACGATCATGGACCAGGTAGTGGAGCCGACGGTCATCCACGGCCTGTGCAAGCGGGCCGAGGCCGAGGCAAAGGCTGTGCAGTTGTTTCGCGAGCTGGCGCTGCCCGATCCCGAAAACATTGGTGCGCGTTA
Organism: Variovorax paradoxus; assembly: GCF_029919115.1. Taxonomy (NCBI): domain Bacteria; kingdom Pseudomonadati; phylum Pseudomonadota; class Betaproteobacteria; order Burkholderiales; family Comamonadaceae; genus Variovorax; species Variovorax paradoxus. Next base: position 1,840,029 of record NZ_CP123990.1, on the reverse strand, counting down.
TCCGCACCAGGTTTCGGGCGGCCAACTGCAGCGGCTGATGGCGGCCATGGCCCTGATCGGCGACCCCGACCTGGTGATCCTGGACGAGCCGACCACCGCGCTCGATGTGACCACGCAGATCGAGGTGCTGCGCGCCTTTCGGCGCGTGGTGCGCGAGCGCCGTGCCACCGCCGTTTACGTGAGCCACGACCTGGCCGTGGTGGCGCAGATGGCAGACCACATCCTGGTGCTGCGCAACGGCAAGATGAGCGAGCTGAACGCCACGGAGCAGATTCTTTCCGCCCCGGTGGACGACTACACCAAGAGCCTGCTGGCGGCGGCGCGGCCCGCGGTGCGCGCCTCGGGCCAGGCGTCGGGCGATTCGGCGCTGCTGCTTCACGTGAACGAGCTTTCGTGCGGCTATGGCGCGGCCGACGCCAAAGGCCAGCCGGCCAAGATCATTCTGGAGGACATCAACCTGAAGCTCTATCGCGGCCAGGCCATTGGCGTGATCGGCGAATCGGGCTCCGGCAAGACGACGCTCGCACGTGCCGTTGCGGGCCTGCTCAAGCCCTGTCACGGCAGCATCATGTTCGACGGGCACGCGCTCAAGCCAACGCTGCAGCAGCGCACGCCCGATGAGCTGCGCCGCATACAGATCGTCTTCCAGATGGCCGATACGGCGTTGAACCCGTCGCAGACGATCTGGCGCATTCTGGCGCGGCCGCTGCAGTTCTACAAAGGCTTGCGCGGCGAGGCGCTCAAGCAACGCATCTTCGAGCTGCTCGACCTGGTGAAGCTGCCGCGCACGGTCGCCGACCGGCTGCCGGGCGGCCTCTCCGGCGGGCAGAAGCAGCGCGTGAACCTGGCACGTGCGCTGGCGGCCGAGCCCGACCTCATCCTGTGCGACGAAGTGACCTCTGCGCTGGACACCGTGGTGGCCGCGGCGGTGCTCGACCTCATGGCCGAGCTGCGGCGCGAACTGGGCGTGTCCTACCTCTTCATCAGCCACGACCTGCACACCGTGCGCTCGGTGTGCGACGAGATCGTGGTCATGCAGCATGGGCGCAAGCTCTCGCAAGTGGCGCGGGCCGACTACGAGCGCGGGCCGCACCACCCCTACTACCAGCTGCTTGCCCGCTCGGTGCCCGAACTGCGCCGCGGCTGGCTCGACGACATGGACCACGCAGCCGCGGAAGCAGCCCACCCCGCCAGGGAGACACACGCATGATCCCCACATTCCGCATTGCGCTGATTGCCGGTGACGGCATCGGCAAGGAAGTGATGCCCGAGGGCCTGCGCGTGGTGCTGGCGGCCGCCGAACGCTTCGGCTTCGAGCTCGATTGCCGCACCATCGACTGGGCCAGCTGCGACTACTACGCAGAGCACGGCCGGATGATGCCGGACGACTGGAAGGAGCAGTTGCGCGGCGTGGACGCGCTCTACTTCGGCGCCGTGGGTTGGCCCGAAACCGTACCCGACCATGTCTCGCTCTGGGGATCGCTGCTGAAGTTCCGCCGCGAGTTCGATCAGTACATCAACCTGCGCCCCGTGCGCCTGTTCGAGGGCGTGCCCTGCCCGCTGGCCGGCCGCAAGCCCGGCGACATCGATTACCTGGTGGTGCGCGAGAACACCGAAGGCGAATACACCTCGCTCGGCGGCGTGATGTACGAAGGCACCGAGCGCGAGATCGTGATTCAGGAATCGGTGTTTTCGCGGCACGGCACCGACCGGGTGCTGCGCTACGCCTGCGAGCTCGCCAACAGCCGTGCACGCAAGCACCTCACGGTGGCCACCAAGAGCAACGGCATCGCGATCAGCATGCCGTGGTGGGACAGCCGCGCAGATGCCGTCGGGCGCGACTACCCCGATGTGAAGATCGACAAGCAGCACATCGACATTCTCTCGGCGCGCTTCGTGCTGCAGCCCACGCGCTTCGACGTGGTGGTGGCGAGCAACCTGTTCGGCGACATCCTCTCCGATCTCGGCCCGGCCACCACCGGCACCATCGGCCTGGCGCCGTCGGCCAACCTCAATCCCGACCGCAAGTTTCCGTCGCTCTTCGAACCGGTGCACGGCTCGGCACCCGACATCTACGGCCAGAACATCGCCAACCCGATTGCAATGATCTGGTCTGGTGCGCTGATGCTGGACTTTCTTACGCAGGGGCAAGGCGCGGGCCGCGCGGCGCACGACGCCATCGTCGGCGCGATCGAGGCGGTGCTGCGCGAAGGTCCCCGCACCCGCGACCTGGGCGGCACCGCATCGACCACCGAAATCGGAACGGCAATTGCCGAACGGGTTGCCGCCGCCTGAGCCTCCACCCATTCACGACCACCATTTTTCTCGAACATGACACTGACCATTGAACGGCAAGACCTGCTGCCCGGCCATCACCTCATCGGCGGCGAATGGCGGGACGCCAGCGACGGCCGCCGCCTCGACGTGACCGACCCCGCCACCGATGGTGTCTTTGCAAGCGTGCCCGACGGCACCGCCGCCGATGCGCGCGCCGCGGTAGCTGCCGCTCACGCCGCCTTTCCCGCTTGGCGCGCCGTGCCTGCCAAGCAGCGCGCACAGATCCTCAAACGCTGGAACGACCTGATGCTGGCGCACCATGAAGACCTGGCCCGCCTCATCTCGCGCGAACAAGGCAAGCCGCTGGCCGAGGGCCGCGGCGAAGTGGCCTATGCCGCGAGCTACGTCGAGTGGTTTGCAGAAGAAGCCACCCGCGCCAACGGAGAGGTGATTCCCGCACCGGTCACGGGCCGGCGCATGCTCGCGCTGAAGGAGCCCGTGGGCGTGGTTGCCGCGATCACGCCGTGGAATTTTCCGGCCGCCATGATCGCGCGCAAGATTGCGCCGGCCCTGGCCGCTGGCTGCACCGTGGTGTGCAAGCCGGCCGAGGACACGCCGCTCACGTCACTGGCGCTCGTAAAGCTTGCCGAAGAAGCCGGCGTGCCTGCGGGCGTGCTCAACATCGTGACGGCATCGCGCGAGCGCACACCCGAGGTGGTCGACGTGTGGCTGGCCGATGCGCGGGTGCGCAAGATCAGCTTCACCGGTTCCACGCCGGTGGGCAAGCATCTGGCACGTGCCTCGGCCGAGACGCTCAAGAAGCTGTCGCTCGAGCTCGGCGGCAATGCGCCTTTCATCGTGTTCGAAGATGCGGACGTCGATGCTGCGGTCGAAGGCCTCATGGCGGCCAAGTTCCGCAACGGCGGACAGACCTGCGTGAGCCCGAACCGCGTTTTTGTGCAGTCCAGGGTGCACGACGCCTTCGTCGACAAGCTGGCGGCGCGCGTGGGCGCGCTCAAGGTCGGCCCGGCCACCGAGCCCGATTCGCAGATCGGCCCGATGATCAATGCCCGCGCGGTCGACAAGATGGAGCGCCATGTGCGCGATGCCGTGGCACGGGGCGCGCGCGTGGTCGTCGGCGGAGAGCGCCTGCGTTCCGCGCGCTGCAAAGGCCCCAACTACTATGCGCCCACGGTGCTGGTGAATGCCGATCCATCCATGGAGTGCAGCTGCGAAGAAACCTTCGGCCCCGTGGTGCCGGTCACGCGCTTCGACACCGAGGCCGAGGTGATCGCGGCCGCCAACAGCACGCCTTTCGGTCTTGCCGCCTACTTCTATTCGACCGACGTGCGCCGCATCTGGCGCGTGACCGAGGCGCTCGAATCCGGCATCGTCGGCATCAACGAAGGCGCCCTGGCCGCCGAGGCCGCGCCCTTCGGCGGCGTAAAGGAATCGGGCTACGGCCGCGAAGGCTCGGTGCACGGACTGGACGACTACATGCACCTCAAGTATGTGTGCCAAGGCCAGCTCTAGCGTAGCGGCGCCGCGCCTGACAGCGTTGCCTGCCTTTCATTTCACACAGGCTTCACATCGCGCGCACACGGCGTAGCTAACTTCGCGTGCGCACCGCAAGTTGCGGTGCTCAACGCCACAGGTCAGCTCGCCCCATGCTCGTTTCCAGCTCCTTCTCCCGCCTCGATTCCCCGCTTTCTGCTGTTGCCGCTCCCGCGCCGCCGATGGCCGGCGGGCGGATTTCGACTGCACAGGTCGATCTGCTTGTAGTCGGAGCGAGCTTTGCCGGGCTGGCTTGCGCCCGCGCTGCGGCACTGGCCGGGCTCAGCGTCATGGTGCTGGAGAAGAAGTCCAGCGCCGGCGCCAAGCTGCACACCACCGGCATCATCGTGAAGGATGCGGTCGATACGGTGCCATGGCTTGCCGAAGTACCGCCCGCCCTGGTGCGCCGCATTGACGGCGTGCGGCTTTACTCGCCCGACATGCGCCACGTGGACTTGCATGCCCCGGGCTACTGGTTCTGGGCCACCGATGCGCCCACGCTGCTCGACTGGATGGTCGGCTCGGCGCGGGCCAGCAGGGTCGACGTGCAGCTTGGCTCATTGTTCGAACAGGCACTGTGGCTGAACGGCCGCTGGGAGATTCCGCTGGGGCACGGGCCCTCCCACGGCACTTGCATCTCTGCCCGCTACATCGTGGGTGCGGACGGCCCGCACTCGCGTGTTGCCAAAGCCTTGGGGCTGTCGCGCAACACGCGCTTTCTCTACGGGGTGGAACACGAATACCTAGGCGCACGCATGGAACCCGGCTTTCTGCATTGCTTTATCGACCGCCAACTGGCGCCCGGCTATATCGGATGGGCGCTCGACGGCGTCGGCGTGAGCCAGATCGGGCTTGCCCGCCGCATGGGCGCACAGGACGCACCGGCGCTTCGGCTCGATCCGCTGCTGCGAAAGATCGCCTCGGTCGTCTCGCCTGGCGATGCACCGCCCATTGCAATCCGTGCAGGGATGATTCCGTGCGGCGGCGTATTGCCCGTGGTGGCGCGCGAGCGCGCGCTGCTGGTGGGCGACGCAGCCGGCATGGTGTCGCCGGTGACGGCCGGCGGCATTCACACCGCGTTGCAGCACGGAGAGCGCGCCGGCGACGCCATTGCGCGCTTTCTGCGGGGCGAGGTGGAAGACCCGGCCGGGTGGTTCGTGCGCAGCTATCCGCGCTTCAGGCTCAAGCGCGCGCTGCGCTGGGCCTTCGATAATTTCCAGAGCGACTGGATGTTCAACCGCCTGCTGGGTACGCCCCCGATGCGGCGCATGGCGGAGCTCGTGTACTTTCACCGCAAGGCCAGCCCCTTGCGAAGGAGCTAGCCGGGCAGATTCAGGCGCTGCGCTGGCGCATTGCCTCGTACAGGCACACGCCGCTTGCCACCGAGACGTTCAGGCTTTCGACCGCGCCGGCCATCGGAATGCTCACCAGTTCGTCGCAGGTCTTGCGGGTGAGCTGGCGCATGCCCTCGCCCTCGGCGCCGAGCACCAGCGCCAACGGCCGCTTGAGATCGCTCTGGTAGATGGTGCCGGGCGCATCGTCGCTGGTGCCCACGCACCAGATGCTGCGTTCCTTCAGTTCGTTCAGCGTGCGCGCCAGGTTGGTCACCATGAAATACGGCACCGTTTCGGCGGCGCCGCTCGCCACCTTGGCCACGGTGGCGTTGATGCCGGCCGCATGGTCCTTGGGTGCGATGACCGCGTGCGCGCCGGCGCCGTCGGCCACGCGCAGGCAGGCGCCCAGGTTGTGGGGGTCGGTCACGCCGTCGAGCACCAGCAAAAGCGGCACGGTGCCGGCTTCTTCGAGGCCTTCGAGCAGTTCGTCGAGGGAGCGGATCTGCGCAACGGGCTCTACGCGCGCCACGACGCCCTGATGGCCGTGGCTGCCGCTGAGCTTGGCGAGGCGCAGTCCGTCGGCCTCGACCAGCCGGACGCCGGCCTCCTGCGCGCGGGCAATGAACTGTTTCATACGCGCATCACGCCGGCTGGCGTCGAACATCACTTCGAGCACCGATTTCGGCGCGGTCTTGATGCGCACGCCAACGGCATGAAAGCCGAAGATCACTTTGGGAGAAGACATCCCCCGATTATCGAGGGCTGCGCGCCTTCTCTTTCAAGCAATCGTCAGGCGACCTTCAGGCGATCGGCAATCCGCTGTGCGCCCGGGTTTTTTCGTCGTGCAGTTCCTGCACGGCCAGCGCGTTCGGATGCACGCTGGCGCTGTTGCCGGCGCTCTCCAGGTACTGGCAGGCGGCATGGCCTTCGGCGACCTTTTCGTAGCGCGCAACCCAGGCGTCGCGCAGCGGCAGCTTTTCGGGCGAAACGGGCCACACGCCCGGCTGCGGCCGCATGTGCTCGCCGATGCCGATGCGCCAGGGCTTGGCGCTCAGGCGGGCGCGAAAGCAGTTCTGGTTGCGGCACATGCGCGCATAGGTCTTGTCGGCGCCCAGCGCTTCGAAGCATTCGGCCACGGCCTGGTCGGCGGGGCTGAAGACATCGTGCATCGCCAGCACCCGAAAGCCTGCCGGCGTGCGGTACAGGCGCAGGTGCCAATCGGGGTGCTGTTGAACGAAGCGCCCGATACGCTCGGCCGCGCGCTTTTCAGGCGCGGGGTTGCCGCTGGCCTCGCCCCGCTTTCTGGCCAAGCCAATGCGGTAGGCGACGATGAAGACGACGATGGCTGCGATCAGCCCGCCCAGCCAGGTCTTGGCGGTCCAGCCGCCGACGATGCCCGCAATGAGCGCGGGCGCCAGCGCAAAACCCACCACGCTGCCGCGCAGCGGCTCGTCGAAGTCGATGTCGACGAAAAGCACGTTGGGCGTGTTGAGGCAGCGCGCACCGTAGCTGTTGCGGGTGATGACGGTGTCGCCCTGCCGTTCGACAATTTCTTCGCGGATGGGCACGCCCTGGGCGCCGTTGTAGGCCAGCTTGCGCTCGCGGCGATTGAGCTCTTCACCGCCGGCTATGCGGTCGAACGCCTCTCGCGTGCGCCGGTCGGCATGCATTTGAGCGGCAATCGGGCTGTCGTCGGACCAGCCATGGCGCCGCACGGTGATTTGTTTGCCGGCTACGCGCTCCTGAATCCGGCCTTCGGCCCAGAACTGGGGAACGATCATGCCTCGAGCGAGGCCACGAGCACAGGCTTGGACTCATTGAGCGCCATGCGCCCGGCTTCGATGGTGATGCGGCGCTCGCACTGGGCCGCAATGCCGCGGTCGTGGGTGACGAGCACGAGCGTGGTGCCGAGCTCGCGGTTCAGGTCGAACATCAGGCGCATGACCTGTTCGCCGGTTGCAAAGTCGAGGCTGCCGGTCGGCTCGTCGGCCAGCAGCAGGGCCGGCTGGACCACAAAGGCCCGGGCCAGCGCCACGCGTTGTTGTTCGCCGCCCGAGAGCACCTTGGGATAGTGGCCAAGCCGCTGCCCAAGCCCCACCCGCCCGAGCATCTCCGTGGCGGCCTTTCGGGCATCCTTGCGGCCGGCCAGCTCCAGCGGCAGCATCACGTTTTCGAGCGCGCTCAGGTTGCCGAGCAGCTGGAAGCTTTGGAAGACAAAACCCACGCGCTGCGCCCTGAGGGCCGCGCGCGCGTCCTCGTCGATGGCAAAGATGTCGTCGCCCGCGAGCTTGACCGTGCCGCGCGTGGGAGTGTCCAGCCCCGCGATGATCGACAGCAAGGTGCTCTTGCCGGAGCCCGAAGCCCCCACGATGGCGGCGGTTTCCCGCGCGCCCAAGGTGAAATCGATGTCCTGCAGAATGTCCAGCGTACCGGTCGAGTCTGTAACGGACTTGAACACGTGCTCGACGGCGACAATGGCTTCAGACGGGAGTTGGGACATGGAAAGGCTTTTCGTTTTGAATCGACGTGACTTTATCTTGACCGCCGCCGCATCCGGCATTGCAGGGACATCGGCACTGGCGCAGGCCCAGCCTGCGGCGGCTCGCAAGCCGGTCATTCTGGTGCTTGGCGACTCGCTCAGTGCCGAGTACGGCCTGAAGCGCGGCGAAGGCTGGGTGCCCTTGCTCGAGAAGCGGCTTGCAGAACAGAAGATCCCGGCCGCGGTGGTCAACGCCAGCATCAGCGGCGACACCAGCTCGGGTGGGCGCGCCCGCTTTGCCTCGCTGCTGGCGCAGCACAAGCCCAGCCACGTGGTGGTGGAGCTGGGCGCCAACGATGCCCTGCGCGGCCTGCCGCTTCAGAACACCGAGGAAAACCTGCTGCAGATCACCAAGGCGGCCCAGGCGGCCGGCGCCAAGGTGCTGATCGTAGGCATCCAGGTGCCACCCAACTATGGCGGCGACTACACCCGGCGCTTCGAGGCAGTGTTCGGCAAGGTGGCCAGCACGACCAAGGCGGCGCTGGTGCCCTTTCTTCTGAAGGGGGTGGCCGACGCGCCCGATGCGCTTGCGCTGTTTCAGGCAGACCGCATTCATCCCACGGCTGCGGCGCAGCCCCGGTTGCTCGACAACGTGTGGCCGGAACTGCGCAAGCTGCTTGCCGCCAAATAGGCTCGGCACAAATTAAAAAAGCCGCTGCGGGCCCGAAGGCCCGCAGCGGCTTTTTTATCGAAAGCGTCGATTGGTGAATCAACCGTTCTTGGTTGGCAGGTCGGGCACCGTCGGCGGATCGCGTTCGAGCGATGCCACGTCGGTTTCCGGGTCGCCCGGAGCGAGTCCTTCGCTGCTTGGAGAGAGCTTGCGATTGGCCTTCTCGCGGAGCTTCTCTTCCTTTTTCTTCTTCTTGGCCAGCTCCTTCTGGCGCTTCTCGTAGCCGTAATTTGGTGTTGCCACTGCTTCTCCTTGAGGCGAGACAGTCACGGTGACTGTGCGTAGCCTACTGTAAGCGATAACGGTGCAGTCTCAAGGCAGCGGGCCGGGAGGTGTTTCGAACTCGAACACACCTTGCAAACCTGGATAGCGCTGGTGCATGAACCAGCCCATGGAGGCGGCACCTGCGACCATTGCCAGAACCAGTGCTGCCACCATCCAGCCGACGTGTTCGCCGAGCGGCCAGAAGAAGAATACGGCCGCCGCCGGCAGCAGCGCGGCAAGGGAAGAAAGCCACATCCAGCGCCTGGGCGCCAGCATGGGCTCCCAGGTCTGCGGGTCGATGCCGGCATCGATGAATACCTCGGCAGCAAAGCGCAGCCGGGGCCTCGGCTGGGTGGCAAGCCGCAGCAGCAAGGCGCGCAGGAGCGCGGCCCGGTTGCGAAAGCGCAGCACGCGCGTGGCGTCCGTGGTCAGCGCCAAAGGCAACCTGACTTCGGCGGTTTCGCCGCCGCCCACGGCCCGATGGAAGACCAGCCGCTTGACGATTGCATCGCTCGACGTGAATTCCGTTTTCACATCATGCACGCCTGTGCGCACGTGGCACACCTCATGCCAGGCCAGCACTTGCGGCAAGGCGATGTCGCCCCAGCGCATGCCATCGGCGTCGATTCGGATCGAGCCTTGGCCCAAGTGCGAAAACTGCCGCAGCAGATACCAGAGACCGCCGCCCAGGCCCGCGACCAGCGCGAGCGCGGCCAGCGCGACGATCCCTTCGTTGCCATGCAGGTTCGACCAGTCGTCCTGCAGCAGCACAGCGGCACCCAAGGAGAGCGCAATCAGCGCAAAGAACGCCACCAGGCTGCCGAGCAGGAGCCGGGTGGCCCTGACGTCAGGCACACCCTCCACTGCGCCGCCGCCCTGCCCCATGGCCTCCAGCACGTGCACCGGGACTCTCAGTACGCGCGGCACGACGGTGCTGGCTGTTTGCGCAGGCGCGATGCCGCGCACGGCTTGCGCTGCGGCGGACTGGGTTTTGTGATCGCGATCGCGAGTGCGAGTGCGATGCCGCTTGGTTGCCATGCAGGATTGCGCGCCCTACATCTGCAGCAGCGCCTGCTGCAGGTCGGCCCGCAGGTCTTCCACGTCTTCAAGGCCGATCGAGAAGCGCACGAGCGTGCCCTTGTGCGGCCATGGTGCCACGCTGGCGTCGCGCATCAGGCCGATGTCGTAGGGCACCACCAGGCTGACCGGGCCACCCCATGAATAGCCGAGCCGGAAAAGGTTCAGGCTGTCGCAGAAGCGGTCGACCTGCTCGGTGCTGTAGCGCTCGTCGAAGACGATGGAGAAGAGGCCCGCGGCCAGGTCGGTTTTGCCGCACAGCGCACGCCAGTTTGCATGGCCGGGCGATTCTTCGAGTGCCGGGTGGAGCACCTGGGCTATCTCTTCGCGGCCGCTCAGCCATTGCGCCAGTTCGCGCGCCGCTCGGTCGTGCGCGGCGTAGCGCAGCCCGATGCTGGGCAGCGATCGCAGCAGGGTCTCCACGTCGCCCACGCCTACGCCGAACCCCATGCGCATGTGGGTGAGCTTGAGCGCGCGGTGCAGCCGCTCGTCACCGGTGATGACGCTGCCCATCAGCACGTCGCCGCCGCCGCTCGGGTACTTGGTGAGCGCATGTACCGAGATGTCCACGCCCTGCCCGCTGCCGTTGAAATCGAAGGGAGCAAAGGCCAGGCCCGCGCCCCAGGTGTTGTCCAGTGCCGTGACTACCCCGCGAGCGCGGCAGATGTTCACCAGGGCCGGCAGGTCCGGAAACTCCATCGTGACCGAGCCCGCGGCCTCGACCCACACGAGCCGTGTGCGATCCGAGAGCTTGGCTTGCAGATCGGCCGGGTTCATGGCGTCGTACATGCGATGCGTGATGCCGAAGTTGGCCAGTTCGCCCGTCGCCAACGCCTTGTTGGGGCCATAGGCGTTGTCGGGAATCAGCACCTCGTCGCCGCTCTTCAGGAAAGCGAAGGCAACCAGCGAGATGGCGGCGAGCCCGCTCGGCACCAGCAGGCATTCGGCGCCGCCCTCGAGCGTGGCCAGGCGCTCTTCGAGCGTGAAGGTGGTCGGCGTGCCGTGCAGGCCGTAGGTGTAGCCGGCCTTGGTTTTCCAGTCGCGTGCGCGCATGGCGGCCACGTCGGCAAAAAACACGGTCGATGCCTTGTAGATCCCCGGCTGCGGCGCAGCAAAGTTGGCAGGCGGCTTGTAGGGGTGGTGAATCAGGGTCGTGGAAGGCTTGCTCATGGCCCCGATGCTAGCGCGCCGTTCCGCCGCACAATGCGCAGAGGGGCAACAGCCGGTTTTTCACCTCCCACGAAAGGCAGCTTCCATGGCCATTCACGAGCTTTTTCCATACCTCTGCGTCGACAACGCCGGTGCCGCCATCGACTTCTATTGCAAGGTCTTCGAAGTGAAGGAGATCTTCCGGCTTACCGAACCGAGCGGACGGATCGGGCATGCGGAACTCGACTTCCACAACGGCGCCGTCCTGATGATTTCAGACGAGTTCGCCGAATACAACATTCCCAGCGCCAGGACGCTCGGCGGCACCGCGGTAACGCTGCATCTGCACGTGGACGATGCCGACGCCGTGGTGGCGCGCGCCGTTGCAGCCGGCGCCACGCTGGACATGGCGCCGCAGGACCAGTTCTACGGGGAGCGATCGGGCGTGTTCCGCGACCCCTTCGGGCACCGCTGGAACGTGGGCCACAGCATCGAAAAGCTCACGCCAGAAGAGATGCAGCGCCGCTATACCGCTATGTTCGAATCCAACGGGACATAGCGCCCACGGGCTATTTGCGGCTTACCCGCGTACCGGTGAGCGCCGATGTTCGCGCCTCCTGGCTGCGCCGACCTCCTTCGAGATGGACGAAACCACGGTCGCCCATTCTTCAGCGGACAGAAGCAGCGCCGTTTGCGAGTGCAGGAGGGTGTCTTCCTTGTCCAGGTGCGTGGACATGAACTGCCGGTGCTGCCGCAACAGCGCGCCGGCCTGCCCCGCCGCGTCCGGGTCGCCTGATCGGGCGCGCTCGAGCAGCAGCCGCGCCTGCGAGATGAGGCCATTGCAGCACTCGCTCTCCGCATCGAGTTGTTCGAGGAGCTCGTCGGCTTCGTGCGACCTCCCGCGAAGCATGCTCAGCATGACGACGCCTTTGGGGCGGTGCGTGTTTTCTTCGAAAGCCTGCAGCCGCTCGATGATTTCGATGGCCGACGTTGCGCGTTGCCGGACGCCCGCCTCGCCTCCTGCCTTCATTGCCTCGCGCAGGCAATCCAGCAACTCCCGGGTGCGAACGTGCTCGGCGCGCAAGATGGCCCACGCGCATTCGGCTGCCAACATGGCTGACTCCTTTGGAGCCTCTGACTGCCCCAAACTGCCTGTGAACTTCAAGCTTTAACGCTATCGTTCTACATCGTTGCGTCAGCGACTGCAAGCCATGGCGGTGCATACGCGCAATGCGCCTACATGCGCGTGCGCCCCGGGAGCTGATGAGTCGCTGCCCGAGGCCGGAATCAGCTCAGACCGACCACTTCTCGAGCAGCTTTTCGGGTCCGAGGGAGTCGTAGCCTTCGAACGGCTGGTGAATCCACGGATTGGTTGCGAGGTACTCGACCGAGTAATCGGGCGTGAACGTCGACAGCGCCTTGGTCCAGAGCACGGCGCTGCGCAGCTCGGTGATCGGCGCGTAGTTGTTGCGCAGCATGTCCATCACCGCGTGCAGCGTGTGGCCGGAGTCGGCCAGGTCGTCCACCAGCAGAACCTTGCCGGCGATCTCGCCCTTGGGCGTGGTGATGTAGCGGGCGATGTCGAGGTGGCCCTGCACCGTGCCTGCATCGGCACGGTAGGAGCTGGTCGACATGATGGCGAGCGGCTTGTCGAAGATGCGCGAGAGCACGTCGCCCGGGCGCATGCCGCCGCGCGCGAGGCAAAGAATGGTGTCGAACTGCCAGCCCGACTGGTGCACCTTGATCGCGAGCTTCTCGATCAGGTTGTGGTACTCGTCGTAGCTGACGTAGAGATGCTTGCCGTCTTCGGTCAACATGGTCTGGTTCGTTCCTGTTCAGTCGGCGAGGTAGGGGTGGCGCATCATGATCGTGTGATCGCGATCTGGGCTGGTCGACACCATGTGGATAGGCACGCCCGTGATCTGCTCGATGCGCTGCAGGTAGAGCCGCGCGTTGACGGGCAGCTTGTCGTACTGCGTGACGCCGACGGTGCTTTCACTCCAGCCTTCGAGGGTTTCGTAGATGGGCGTGCAGCGTTCGATCTCGTCCGCGCCCATCGGCAGGATGTCGGTGGTTTCGCCGTCGAGCTCGTAGCCGGTGCACAGCTCGAGCTTTTCGAGGCCGTCCAGCACGTCGAGCTTGGTGATGCACAGGCCAGACAGCCCGTTGACCTGCGCCGAGCGCTTGAGCAGCGCGGCGTCGAACCAGCCGCAGCGGCGGCTGCGGCCCGTGGTCACGCCCTTTTCGGCGCCCACGGTGCTCATGTGATAGCCAGGGGTGCCTGGCGTCGCCCAGTCGAGTTCCGTCGGGAACGGACCGCCGCCCACGCGCGTGCAGTAAGCCTTGGTAATGCCCAGGATGTAGTGCAGCATGCCCGGGCCCACGCCCGAACCCGCGGCGGCATTGCCTGCCACGCAGTTGCTCGAAGTGACGTACGGGTAGGTGCCGTGGTCGACGTCGAGCAGCGTGCCTTGCGCGCCTTCGAACAGCAGGTTGGCGCCGGCCTTGTGCGCGTCGTTCAGTTCGCGCGAAACGTCGGCCATCATCGGCTTGAGCAGTGCTGCATGGCGCATGGCCTCGTCGAACACCACGTCGAAGTCGATGGCGGGCGCGCCGAGCACCTGGGTCAGCACGTGGTTGTGCAGATCGAGCAGCACGCGCAGCTTGGTGGCAAAGCGCTCGGGGTGCTTCAGGTCTTGCACGCGCAGCGCACGGCGGGCAATCTTGTCTTCGTAGGCCGGACCGATGCCGCGGCCGGTGGTGCCGATCTTCTCGACGCCGCCCTTTTCGCGGTAGGTTTCGCGCGCGATGTCGAGCGCGGCGTGGAACGGCAGGATCAGCGGGCAAGCCTCGCTGATGCGCAGGCGCGAACGCACTTCGACGCCGGCTTTTTCCAGTCCTTCGATTTCCTCGAAGAGCTTGGCCGCCGACAGCACCACGCCGTTGCCGATGTAGCACTTGACGCCCGGGCGCATGATGCCGCTCGGGATCAGGTGCAACGCGGTTTTCACACCGTTGATGACCAGCGTGTGGCCCGCGTTGTGGCCGCCCTGGAAGCGGACCACGCCCTGGGCGCTTTCCGTCAGCCAATCGACCAGCTTGCCCTTGCCTTCGTCGCCCCACTGGGTACCGACGACGACCACGTTTCTTCCGGTGGTTACGCTCATGCTCGTTCCATTACTTCAAAAATTCAGATGGCTCGGACTTGCCACTGCCCTGCTTGCTCGACGAGCTCGCGGTCGCAATGGAATTCATCGATTTCGCTGCCGTGGCCGGGCAGCACGCAGACCACGGTTTCGCCGGCCTTGCGCAGCCCGGCAATGGCCTGGCGCAGGCCGGCCGCGTCGCTCCAGGGCGCGCGGATGGCGGCACGCAGCGGCCGGGCCGGCAGCACGCCGACCAGTTCGCGCACGTCGAGGCTGAAGCCGACCGCCGGGCGGTTGCGGCCGAATACGGCACCGACTTCGTCGTAGCGGCCACCGCGCACCAGTGCATCGGCGGCGCCGGGCACGTAAATGCCGAACCGCATGCCGCTGTAGTACGCATAGCCGCGCAGGTCGGCCAGGTCGAAGCTGATCTGCCGCGTCGAGTCGCCCTGCAGGCTGGCGGCAAGCTGCTTCAGCCCGGCCAGCGCCGTGCTGACGGCGGGCGTGCCCTTGAGGGCCTTGGCGGCCTCGTCGAGCACCGACTCGTCGCCATACAGCTGAACCAAGGCGCGCAGCCCGTCGCGTGACGAAGCCGGGAAGTCGCGCGTGAGGGCATGCAGCTCGCTCGCGTCCTTGGCGACGAGTGCCGCGTGCACGCGGGCCAGCACAGAAGCATCGACCGGCACGCCGGCAAACAGCGCCCGAATGATGCGCGCGTCCGCCAGGTCGACGATCAGGCCCTGGCCGATGCCCGCGGCCTGGAGGCAGTCGAGCGCCAGCAGCAGGATTTCAGTGTCGGCTTCGAGCCCGGCGTGGCCATAGATTTCAGCGCCGAACTGCAGCGGCTCGCGCGTGGCATGGGGCCGGTCAGGGCGGGTGTGGAGCACCGGCCCGCAGTAGCACAGGCGCGCCACGCCCTCGCGGTTCAGCAGATGGGCGTCGATGCGCGCCACCTGGGGGGTGGTGTCGGCGCGCAGGCCCATGCTGCGGCCCGAGAGCTGGTCGACGAGCTTGAAGGTTTGAAGGTCGAGCGCCTCGCCGGTGCCCGACAGCAACGACTCGAGGTGCTCGAGCAGCGGCGGCATTACCAGCTCGTAGCCATAGCCACGGGCGGTATCGAGCAGCTGGCGTCGAAGTTCTTCGATGTGGCGCGCCTCGGAAGGCAGCACATCGGCAATGTGATCCGGGAGGACCCAGGCGGACATGGGGATCGGGGGCGTGGTTAAACCGGGATTCTACCGGGACCGAGCTACCCCAAAACCCAAAGGAGGAGCAAACCCAGCAAGATGCTGCAAAGTCCGAAGAAACGAAGCTGGCCGTCGCGCAGCTGCATGAGCTGGCCGAAGCCGCGCCGCCAGCCGCCCGGCGATACGAAAGGCAGGATGCCCTCGATCACCAGGACGAGCGCCAGCGCGCTCCAGAATATCTCGGCGCTCACGACGACGAAGCCAGCCGCGGGATCAGCGGCGCGGCGCGTTGCCTGCTGGCGTGCCGGCGCTCTGCATGGCGCGGAAGAAGTCGGACGACGGATCGAGCACCATCACGTCGCTCTTCTTGTTGAAGCTCTGCTTGTAGGCCTCGAGGCTGCGATAGAACTGCGCAAACTGCGCGTCGCGGCCAAAGGCCTCGCTGTAGGCAGCGGCGGCCTGGGCATCGCCCTCGCCCTTGATCTTCTGCGCGTCGCGGTATGCGTTGGCCACGATCACTTCGCGCTGGCGGTCGGCGTCGGCGCGGATCTTTTCGCCTTCGGCATAGCCGGTCGAGCGCAGCTCGTTGGCAACGCGCTTGCGCTCCGCTTCCATGCGGCGGTAGACCGATTCGGTGATCGCTTCCACATAGTCGACACGCGTGATGCGCACGTCGATCACGTCCACGCCCCAAGGCTTGGCGCCCTTCACCACGGCCAGCACTTCGCGCTGCACGTCGGCCATGAGGGCTTCGCGGCGCACGGAGATCAGGTCGCGCACGGTGCGCTTGTTGATGTTTTCCTGGAAGGCGTTGCGAACCACGCGGTTGAGCTGCGTGGCGCCCGCGCTCTCGTCGAGGCCGACGTTGCGGATGTAGGCCTGCGGATCGGTGATGCGCCAGCGCACATACCAGTCGATCACCACGCGCTGCTTCTCGGCCGTGAGCATGGGCTCGGTGTCGAGGCTGGACAGCGTGAGCAGGCGCTTGTCGATGTACGAGACGTTCTGCAGCGGCGGCGGCAGCTTGAAATGCAGGCCCGGCTCCGTAATGACCTGCTTGATCTGCCCCAGGGCATACACCACGCCGAACTGGCGCTGGTCGACCACGAAGAGGGTCGAGCTCAGCAGCACCAGCAGCACGAGGATCGACGAGGCGATGAATCCGATTCTGTTCATGTTCTTCTTAGCCTTTTCAACGCACGTCGCGGTCGCGCGAACGGCCGTCGCGGGCGCGGTTGTCGCCGGCGGCGGGGGCCACGGGAATCACCGAGGACTGGGCGGGCGCCGTGCCGGCCACGCTGGGGCTGGCTGCATCGACGGGCGTTGCCTGGTTGTTGCCGCTCGCCTGCATGAGCTTGTCGAGCGGCAGGTACAGCAGGTTGGAGCCTTGCTTGGTGTCGACCAGCACCTTGGTGGTGCTGGCGTAGATCTGCTGCATGGCGTCGGTGTACATGCGGTCGCGGGTGACCTGCGGCGCCTTCTGGTACTCGGCCAGCACGGCGGCGAAGCGGCCCGCATCGCCCTGCGCCTGCGCAACGATGCGCGCCTTGTAGGCCTCGGACTCTTCCTTCAGGCGCGATGCGGTACCCGTTGCCCGCGGCACCACGTCATTGGCGTAGGCCTGCGCTTCGTTCTTGGCGCGCTCGCGCTCCTGCCCGGCCTTGAGCACGTCGTCGAACGCGGCTTGCACCTGTTCGGGCGGGCGCACGCCGCCCTGCTGCAAGTTGATGTTGACGACTTCGACGCCGACCTTGTAGCGGTCGAGGATGGTCTGCATCAGCGTACGCACGCGAGGCGCAATCTGGTCGCGCTCTTCGGCAAGTGCCGCATCCATCTTCATCTTGCCCACCACCTCGCGCACGGCGGTTTCGGCCACCTGCACCACGGTTTCGGTGGGCGACTTGCTTTCGTACAGGTAGGCGCGCGCATCGCTCAGGCGGTATTGCACGGCAAACTTGATCTCGACGATGTTCTCGTCTTCGGTCAGCATGGCCGATTCGCGCAGGCCGGTTGTGCGCACGATGGCGTCCCGGCCCACGTCGGTGGAACGGATCTGCGTGACCACGACCACTTCATGGCGCTGGATGGGATACGGCAGGCGCCAGTTGAAACCTGCGCCCACGGTTGCCTTGTAGCGGCCGAACTGGGTCACCACGGCCTGCTGGCCTTCGTTCACGATGAAGAAACCGGTACCCAGCCAGATGAGAACAGCCACGATGGCCACGAGCCCAAGCCCGAAGCCGGCGTTTTTCATGTCGGGCCTGTAGCCGTTGCCGCCGCCATCGTTGCCGCTGGGGCGGTTGCCGCCACCCTTGCCGCCGAAGAAGCCGCCGAGCTTGCGATTGAGATCGCGCCAGAGTTCGTCGAGATCCGGCGGCCCCTGGTTGGGACCCTGCCCGCGAGGGCGGTTGCCGTTGTTCTGGTTGTTGTTGCCCGAGGGCGGGGGCGTCGGGGCGCCCGGTGGGTCTGCGTCGGGAGGTCGGTTGCCGGTCGGGCGGTCGCCGTTGGATGCGGGCTCATCGCCACGACCCCACCGGCCATCGTTCAGGTTGAACATGCCCAGAAACCCTCTCCACGCTGGCTTTGCATTCATTCGCTTCGTTCTCTTGTCAGTGGCGGGATTGTGCCCAATCAATTGGCGGTATCGTGCAATTCAGTGTCGGCCTCTGGGGTCATCGTATCGCCCACGGAACCCGACCGGCGGGCCAGTTCGGCTCGCAGCAGGGGCACGCCCTCGCCGCTTCGCGCGCTCAGGAAGATACGCGGAACCTGCACGCCGTCGATTTCCATCTCGTCTTGCAGATGCAGCGGATGCTGTGCAGTTTCAAGGGCATCGAGCTTGTTGAACACCAGAAGCTGCGGAACAGTGTCTGCGCCGATGTCGCGCAGAACCGATTGCACTTCGGCCATCTGCTCGGGGAAATGCGGGTTGGAAGCATCCACCACGTGCAGGAGCAAGTCGGCATCGACGGCCTCTTGCAGGGTGGCCTTGAACGCGTCGACCAGGCCGTGCGGCAGGTCGCGGATGAAGCCGACGGTGTCTGAAATGGAGACCTGCCGGCGGGCGTCGCCAAGGTACAGGTTGCGCGTGGTGGTGTCGAGCGTTGCAAAAAGCTGGTCGGCCGCATAGGCGCGGGCCTTCACCAGCGCGTTGAAGAGCGAAGACTTGCCCGCGTTGGTGTAGCCGACGAGCGAGATGTTGAAGGTTTCCCGGCGCTCGCGCTGGCGGCGCTGTGTTCCGCGCTGCTTCTGCACCTTGGCCAGCCGATCGCGCGTGCGCTTGATCGATTCGCTGATCATCCGGCGGTCGAGTTCGATCTGCTTTTCGCCCGGGCCGCCCCGCACACCTGCGCCGCCGGTCTGGCGCTCTAGGTGGGACCAACGGCGGACCAGGCGCGTGCTGAGGTACTGCAGCCGCGCCAGCTCTACCTGCAGCTTGCCTTCATGGGAGCGGGCGCGCTGCGCGAAGATTTCGAGGATGAGGAAAGTGCGGTCGTACACCGCCACGTCGAGCTGGCGCTCGAGATTGCGCTGCTGCGCAGGGCTCAGCGATTGGTCGAAGATGACCTCGCTGGCCTGGTGCATCGCAGCCAGTTCCTTGATTTCATCGGCTTTGCCGCTTCCGACGAAAAGCGCCGCGTCGGGCGCCTTGCGTTTGCAGATGAGCCGGGCGACAGGCGCGAGGCCTGCGGTCTGCGCAAGCAGGCCGAGTTCCTCGAGTTCGCTGTCGAAATGGGGCAGCCCGAAATCGACGCCGACGAGAACGGCGGCGCCTTCCTGGCGGGAGTTCAGTTCAGACAAGCGGGATCAAATATGGAAAAAGCGCGGCGGTGGTTACCGCCGCGCTCCGCGCGATCAGGCTGCGGCGTCGTCGTTCTCGGCAGCCGAGAAGTTGACGGCACGACCCGGCACGATAGTGGAAATGGCGTGCTTGTAGACCATTTGTGTCACCGTGTTGCGAAGCAACACGACGTACTGGTCGAAAGACTCGATCTGGCCCTGCAGCTTGATACCGTTCACCAGATAAATGGAAACCGGCACATGCTCGCGACGCAGGGTGTTCAGAAACGGGTCTTGTAGAAGTTGCCCTTTATTGCTCACGATATTCTCCGTGTTCAAGAGTAGTTGTTGGAGAGATGACCTTAACACAGGGTTTCTGCGCCGCAGCAGGCGGGGTCAAAAGCCTTTGAAAAATAACGTCTCTCAAAAGGCGGAACTTCCGCCGCAGCCTCGGCTCATTGGCTGCCATCGGTAGCCAAGCCTGCTCAGTCGTCCTTGTCGGCAAAAGGATTCTGCGAGCTCTTGAACTGGATGCGCAAGGGCGTACCCACCAGGTCGAATTCCTTGCGGAAGCGGCCTTCGAGAAAGCGCTTGTACGCCTCGGTGACGTGCTCCAGCGAATTGCCGTGGATGATGATCACCGGCGGATTCATGCCGCCCTGGTGCGCATAGCGAAGCTTGGGGCGGAACATGCCCGCGCGCTTGGGCGACTGGAACTGCACCGCCTCCAGCAGCAATCGGGTCAGCACAGGCGTCGACATCTTGCGGGTGGCCGATTTGTGGGCCTGCGCAATGGCTTGCCACACCGGGCCGAGGCCCTGGCGCTTGATGGCCGAGATGAAATGCAGCGATGCGAACTTGAGGAACGGCAGGCGGGTTTCGATCTGGCGCTGGATCTGCTCGCGCTGATAGCTGTCGACCGCGTCCCACTTGTTGATGGCAATCACCACCGCCCGCCCGCTTTCGAGGATGTAGCCGGCAATGTGCGCGTCCTGGTCGGTCACGCCCTGCGTGGCATCGAGCAGCAGCAGCACGACGTTCGCCGACTCGATGGCCTGCAGCGTCTTCACCACCGAGAACTTCTCGATCGCCTCGAACACCTTGCCCTTGCGGCGCAGGCCGGCCGTGTCGATCAGTTCGAATCGCTGGCCGTTGCGCTCGAACGGCACCGAGATGGCGTCGCGGGTGGTACCCGGCATGTCGAACGCCACCAGCCGCTCTTCGCCGAGCCAGGTATTGATGAGCGTGGATTTGCCCACGTTCGGCCGTCCGGCCACCGCCAGCTTGATCGGCTTGTTGACGTCGTCTTCGTCGGTTTCGTCGTTCGGATCCGGAAGATTCAGCGGCGCGAGTGCCAGTTCGACCAGGTCGCGCATGCCCTGCCCGTGCGCCGCGGAAACGCCGTGCACGTCGCCAAAGCCCAGCTCATAAAAGTCGACGAGCTTGGTGCCGTCATGCATACCTTCGGCCTTGTTGGCGGCCAGCACGCATGGCTTGCCCAGCCTGCGCAGCTCGTTGGCAATGTCGTGGTCTTGCGCTGAAAGGCCTTCGCGCGCGTCGACCACGAAGATCACCACGTCGGCCTCGGCCACGGCCTGCCGCGTCTGCTTGGCCATTTCCTTGTAGATGCCGCTGCCGGCATCGGGCTCGAAGCCGCCGGTGTCGATCACGATGAACTCGTGCTTGCCCAGGCGGCCGTTGCCGTAGTGGCGGTCGCGCGTGAGCCCTGCAAAGTCGGCAACGATGGCGTCGCGCGTCTGCGTGAGGCGGTTGAAAAGGGTCGACTTGCCGACGTTGGGACGCCCGACCAGGGCCACGACCGGCTTCATGGCCGGCCTTTCATTGGCGCGGTTTTCATGGGCGGGCCTTCGAGAAAGTTATTCAGGGCGATAGCCAAACACACCGCCGTTGGCCGTCACGACCACAACCGTATTGCCGGCCATGACCGGGGTAACGCCGATGGCAGAGCCGTCGGGCGTGACGCGATTGAGCAGCGCGCCGTCTTCACGCGATACAAAGTGCAGCGTCCCGGTGTTTTCGCCGATGACCAGCGAACGCCCGACGGCCAACGGGCCGGTGAGAACGCGGTTCTTGAAGCGGGTCGACTGCCACGCGCGCTCGCCGTCGGCGCGGCGCCAGGCTGTGACGCTGCCGTCCGATTCGGTGCCGTACACAAAGCTTTCGTCACCGCTCACGCCTTCGGCGCCGGATGCCGGCTTGGTCCAGAGCAACTGGCCGCGAACGGTGTCGACGCAGCCAACGTTGGCGTAGTAGGCCCGGGCGCAGACGGTGTCGCCGACGCGGCTTACGCTGCCAGTCAGGTCGACCAGGCGCTCCACGTCGTTGGTGCCGCGCGGTGCGGCAATTGGAGCCTCCCAGCGCGAGGTGCCGTTGCCGGGATTCATGCCGACCAGGCGCCCGCCAATGCCAGAAACCAGGGTGTCGCCCACCGCAATCAGCACGCCCGACTTCCTCAGCACGAGGTTTTCGGCGGTGCGCTGCTGCAGCCAAAGGCGACGGCCGCTTTGGCCGTCCCAGGCGCTGATGCTGCGGTCGGCGGTTTGCACGAAAACACGCCGGCCGGCCACCAGCGGTGCGGTAAAGGCCTGGGCGGAAAGGCGCTGCTTCCAGAGCACCTTGCCGCCCTCGATGGCCACCAGCTCGTTGTCGGCGGTGACAACCGCAGCCAGCGAACCGTCGCTGCCGACGCCGGCCGCCAGCTTGGCGCCCACGTTGCCGCGCCAGGTCTCGCGGCCGGCACGGGCATCGATGGCGACCACGGTGCCGTCGGCACCCGCCACGGTCACGATGTCGCCGCTGACATCGGCTGCGAGCGGAAAGCTCACCGCCGGGATGCGCACGCTCCAGGCTTGGCGCACGCCGAACAGGGCGGGGTTGGCGGGCAGTTCGGCCGGCTTGGGCTTGCTGGTGCCAGAGCAGGCGGCCAGCATGGCGACCAGGACAATGGCCGAACCCGCGCGCAGGACAGACGACTCAGGCATGAAACGCTTGGAATTCATATGGCGATCAGGATTTTTGGGGGGCTGCCGGCGTGACCGTGATCACAGGTGCCAGGCTTTTCGGATCGACGCCGGAGGCATTGAGCTTGAATTCGACCAGGCGCCGGTAGTCGGACGTCGGGCCAAGACCGGTCCAGGCCTTGCGGTATTCGGCCTGCGCCTCGTTGCGCTTGCCTTGGGCCATGTAGATGTCGCCCTTGCGATCGGCTACGAGCGGCTCGAACTCCTTGGGCACGTCGCCCGAGAGTTGCTTGAGCGCATCGTCGTACGACTTGCTGTCGAGCAGTTCGGCCGCCAGCCGGAGCTTGGCCACCGCCTTGTAGCCCGGATCGACGGCACTTTCGGCAACCCAGCCGAGGGCCGCGCGCGAACCATCCACATTGCCCTTCTCGTACAGCGCCTTGGCCGCGAGAAGGCCGGCTTGCTGCGCGTAGGCGGTCTTGGCAAAACGCTCTTTCATGTCGCCCAGCACGCGCTGGATGCGTTCGACGTCGCCGGACTGCGCACTGCGTTCGACCTCGTCGTAGAGCGCGGCGGCTTGCGCCGCCTTGCTGCGCTGGAAATACTGCCAGCCGTTCCAGGCCACGAAAGCCCCGGCCACGAGCAATACCACCCAGGTGATCAGGGTGCCGTAGGTGTTCCAGAAATGCTTGAGCTGGTCGAGCTGTTCCTGTTCGTCGAGATCGAGATGGGTTGCCATGCGTATCAGGTGTTGGGAGCCGGCGATTGTAGGGTGGCGGCCCAGGTGGCCACCTCGGCAAGACTGCGGGCGCTCTGCGCACCGCTTCCGTCGCGCAACGACTTGAGAGTCACTTCGCCGCGCGCAAGTTCATCGGCGCCGAAAATCAGCGCGTAGGTGGCGCCGCTGGCGTCGGCTTTCTTGAACTGAGACTTGAAGCTTCCCATGCCGTCGACCGTGGCCGCATGCATCTGCACGCGCACGCCGGCATCTCGCAACTGCTGCAGCGTGCGCAGCACCACCGGCATGGCCGCGGCATCAGGCACCACGGCATAGACATCAGGCACGGGCGCCTCAATGGCCGCGCCCTGCTCTTTCATCAGGTCGAGCACGCGCTCGACGCCCATGGCCCAGCCCACCGCCGGGGCCGGTTTGCCGCCGATCTGCGCGATCAGGTCGTCATAGCGGCCACCGGCGCACACCGTGCCCTGCGAACCGAGGCGATCGGTCACGAACTCGAACACGCTCAGGTTGTAGTAATCAAGGCCGCGCACCAGCCGCGGATTGATCGTGTATGCCACGCCATTCGCATCGAGGATGGCCTTGAGACCGTTGAAGTGGGCTAGCGATTCAGCACCCAGGAAGTCGATCAGCTTCGGCGCCGATTCGACCACTTCCTTCATCGCCGGATTCTTGGTGTCAAGAATGCGAAGCGGATTGCTGTGCAGGCGGCGCTTGCCGTCCTCGTCGAGCTTGTCGGCATGTTTCTCGAAATGGGCAATGAGCTCGGCCCGATGAAGCGCGCGCTCGGCGGGCTGGCCCAGGCTGTTGAGCTCCAGGCGAACGTCGGTCAGGCCGATGGCCTTCCACAGCGCGTTGGCCAGCAGGATCAATTCGGCATCGACGTCCGGACCGGCAAAGCCGAGCGCCTCGGCACCGATCTGGTGAAACTGGCGGAAGCGGCCGCGCTGCGGCTTCTCGCGCCGGAACATCGGCCCCGTGTACCAGAGACGCTTGCCACCGTCGTACAGCATGTTGTGCTCGATGACCGCGCGCACCAGGCCGGCCGTGTTCTCGGGCCGCAATGTCAGGTGGTCGTTGTCCCCGTACTTGTCGGAGCGGTCCTGGAAGGAGTACATCTCCTTTTCGACAATGTCGGTGACCTCTCCGATCCCGCGCACGAACAGCGCCGTGTGCTCCAGGATCGGAGTGCGCACGTTGCGGTATGCAAAGCGCCCCATCAGGTCGCGCACGGTGGCCTCCAGCCACTCCCAGCGCGCCGATTCGGGCGGCAATATGTCGTTCATGCCTTTGACGGCATTCAGTTTTTCAGCCATGAGTCTGCGGAGGTATCAGGCCAGGGCAGCGTGTTTGCCGCCAAAGCGCTTTTCGATGTAGTTTTCGACGAGCTGATGGAACTCGTTGGCGATATTGTCGCCGCGCAGCGTCAGGGCCTTTTCGCCGTCGATGAAGACGGGTGCGGCGGGTGCTTCGCCGGTGCCGGGCAGGCTGATGCCGATGTCGGCATGCTTGCTTTCGCCGGGGCCGTTGACGATGCAGCCCATGACGGCCACCTTCATGGTTTCGACGCCTGGATATTTCTTGCGCCACACCGGCATCTGCATGCGCAGGTAGTCGTCGATCTGCTTGGCGAGTTCCTGGAAGGTGGTGCTCGTGGTGCGGCCGCAGCCCGGGCAGGCCGTCACGCTCGGCACGAACACCCGCAATCCCAGCGCCTGCAGGATTTCGTTGGCGATCAGCACCTCTTGCGTGCGCGACTCGCCTGGCTGCGGCGTGAGCGACACGCGAATCGTGTCGCCGATGCCCTCTTGCAACAGGATCGAAAGCGCCGTCGCCGAAGCCACGGTGCCCTTGGTGCCCATGCCGGCTTCGGTAAGGCCAAGGTGCAGCGGGTATTCGCAGCGTCGGGCAAGTTCGCGGTAGACCGAGATCAGGTCTTGCACGCCGCTCACCTTGCACGAAAGGATGACCTGGTTGCCGGCCATGCCCATCGACTCGGCCAGCTTGGCGGATTCGATGGCCGAGGTGATCAGCGCCTCGTACATCACCTGCTTGGCGTCCCAGGGGTCGGCACGCTGGCTGTTGATGTCCATGAGGCTGGCGAGCAACTCCTGGTCGAGGCTGCCCCAGTTCACGCCGATGCGCACGGGCTTGTTCCACCGCATGGCCGCATCGATCATCTGGCCAAACTGGCGGTCGCGCTTGTCGCCCTTGCCCACGTTGCCGGGATTGATGCGGTACTTGCTCAGCGCCTCGGCGCACGCCGGATAGTCGGTCAACAGGCGATGCCCGTTGTAATGAAAGTCGCCGATCAGCGGCACATCGACGCCCATGCGGTCGAGCTGCTCGCGGATGTAGGGCACCTGGGCCGCCGCCTCCGGCGTGTTGACCGTGATGCGCACCATCTCCGAACCCGCGGTGGCGAGCTCCTTCACCTGGATGGCCGTGCCGATGGCGTCGACCGTGTCGGTGTTGGTCATGGACTGCACCCGCACGGGCGCGTCGCCGCCCACCGTGACGGTGCGCGCGCCCCAGACCACTTGCGCCTGGCGCGAGCGGCGCGCCTTTGGCGCCGCCGATTCAATGGGTTGAGGAGTGCAGTCGTTCAAGATGTCACCTCAAAACGCGCCACGCCGCCACCGCGCGTGACAGGCTTCAGATCGTAGGGCTTTCCGCGCACTTGCACATCGACCGCCGATGCGCGCCCAACCACCACCGACAGCGGTAGCGCGCCGGACAACCCGACAGTTTCGCCTGCTTGCACGATGCGGCGCAGCAACTGCTTGCCGCCGGCTTCGGTGACCGTGACCCAGCAGTCCTCGCGCGCGACCAGGACCAGCGGCTGGCCGCCCGCAGCGGCAGGCGCTGAAACAGTTGCCGCTGCGCTGGTGGCAGGCAAGGCTGCAGCGGGCTGCGCGCCCGATGCCGCAGGTGCGGCAGGCGTTCCGGTTGCTGCGGTTGCCGTAGTCGTCGCCGCAGGCGGCACGGGCGAAACCGGTGTGTTCTCGACGACGGATGCCCCGCCCGGAGCCGATGCGGCCGAGGGCGCCTCGGCCGCAGAGCCTGTCTCGGCCTCGCTTCGCGCGGTCCATCGCGACACGGCAGAGCCGATCTGGTCGAAGGCCGATTGCGGTAGCCAGAACAGCACACCTGCGCCGACCAGCAGCAGCGCGACGACGATCAGCAGCGCGCGCGACGGCAGCGCGTTGGAGCGGTTGCCGTTCCAGCGCGGCGTGCCGGAAACGATGTTGCTGTTGAGCGTGCGATCGGCCGCCGCCAGGGGTGCGCGCTGTGCACCCGGCAGCTTTGCAAGCACTGGGGCCGCATCGATCCGCAATGCGCGGCAGACGCTGCTTGCCAAGGCGCGCGCAAAGACCGGGTCGGGCAGCGAATCGATATCGTCCGCCTCGAGCGCCATGAGCTTCTGCGGCGGCACCTTCAGGGCCGCGGCCACCATTTCGATATGCAGGCCATGAGCCTCGCGCGCCTCGCGAAGCATGTCGCCGGCCGTCTTGTGCGTGATGTCGCCTTCCTCGAGCGGCAGCGCCGCGGAAGTGCCGAACTCCGAAACCCGTTCAGTCATTGAAATTCCCGCGCTCGTACGCTATTGCCTCCCGGGACTGCGGAAAGCGCCGTTGCAGTTGCCCTCCCAACTGCGCAACTGCCTCGCGGTTGTTGAGCCGTCGTTCGATCTTGATGCCGAGCCAAAGCGTCTCGGCACTGGCCGAGGGGCTGTTGTTGACGCGGCGAATGTAGAACTGCGCGCGCGACCATTCTTCGCGCTGCGCCAGCAGCGAGGCCAGGTTGAAGCCGACCACCGGGTTGCCGGCATCGATTTCGTAGGCCTGCAAGAGGCTGCGCTCCGCCTCCGGACGCTGCCCGGCCTTGAGCTGGCAGACGCCTTGCGTCATGAGCGTCTTGGAGCGGTCGGTGTAGCTGGGTACCGCGAGCGCAGCGGCAAACTGCTGGGCCGCATCGCCGTAACGGTTCTGCTGGCAGAGCAGCCA
Source organism: Variovorax paradoxus (assembly GCF_029919115.1). Classification (NCBI taxonomy): domain Bacteria; kingdom Pseudomonadati; phylum Pseudomonadota; class Betaproteobacteria; order Burkholderiales; family Comamonadaceae; genus Variovorax; species Variovorax paradoxus. Next base: position 1,813,325 of record NZ_CP123990.1, on the reverse strand, counting down.
GCCGTAGTTGTGCCGCACGTTGGCGTCGCGCGGGTTGATGGCAATGGCGCGGCGGAAGCTGTCTTCGGCCATGCCGGCATCTTCCAGACGCATGTAGACAAGGCCTCGCAGGCTATAGGCATCCGCGTAGTTGGGATCGGCAACAAGTGCCTGCTTGATTTCGTCCAGCGCCACAGTGTTCTGGCCGTGCTCGAAGTAGCCTGCAGCAAGCTCCATGCGCAGACGGGCGCGGCGCTGGCGGCTGCTTTCGTCGGACTCGGTCACGATCTCGGCGCCCTTGCCCGAGGAGCTCGTGTCGGCCAGGCTGGTGGTGGTGGTCCGCGTGTTGACACAGCCCCCGAGCAATAACGCCACGGCCACACCGGCAAAGCTTGCGGCCAGCAGCCGCTGCGCGCTCGCGGTGGTCATCGGAAAGGCCATGCTCATTGAATCAGTGCTCCAGGGGGGTGGTCTTGCGAATCGGATGCAAAACAACGGGGCGTTCCGACACCACACGGCGCTGAGCCATGCGCTCGGCCGCCCGGGTGCGGTCCTTGACGTCGCCGGCCAGCTGTCCGCACGCCGCGTCGATGTCGTCGCCGCGCGTCTTGCGCACGGTGGTCACGAGGCCGGCCTCGCTCAGCGTCTTGGCAAATGCCAGCACACGCGGCTGCGGCGAGCGCAGGAGGCCCGAGGCCGGAAACGGATTGAACGGAATCAGGTTGAACTTGCACGAGACACCGTGGGTGCGAACAAGCTCCACCAGTTGCCGTGCATGCTCGGGCTGGTCGTTCACGCCATCGAGCATGCAGTATTCGAAAGTGATGAAGTCGCGCGGCGCGTGCACAAGGTAGCGCTTGCAGGCTTCGAGCAATTCGGCAATGGGGTACTTGCGATTGAGCGGCACCAGGTCGTCGCGCAACGCGTCGTTGGGCGCGTGCAGCGACACGGCCATGGCCACCGGACAATCGGCGCCAAGGCGATCGATCATCGGCACTACGCCCGAGGTCGATACGGTCACGCGCCGGCGCGACAGCCCGTAGGCGTTATCGTCGAGCATGGTGCGCAGCGCGGGGACCAATGCCGAGTAGTTCTGCAGCGGCTCGCCCATGCCCATCATCACCACGTTGGAAATGACACGCTCGTCGCGCTTCAGGTGCTTGCGCAGAAAGTGTTCGGCAAACCAGAGCTGGGCGACGATTTCGCCCGTGCTCAGGTTGCGGCTGAAGCCTTGGTGCCCCGTGGAGCAAAAGCGGCAACCCACCGCGCAGCCGGCTTGAGACGACACGCACAATGTGCCGCGGTCGTCTTCGGGAATGAATACGGCTTCGACGGCATTGCCGTCGCCGACGTCGAACAGCCACTTGATCGTGCCGTCCTTGGATTCGTGCTGCGTGAGAACCGGAAGGGCCTCGACGCGAGCGGTGGTGGCGAGCTTCTCGCGCAGCGACTTGGCCAGATCGGTCATTTGGGCGAAGTCGCTGGCGCCACGCTGGTGGATCCAGCGGAACAGCTGCGTGGCGCGGAATCGCTTCTCGCCGAGCTTTTCGCAGAACGCAGCCAGCCCCTCGAGATCGAATTCGAGCAAGTTGGCCGTGGTCATGAAATCAGCCGGGATACGGCTTCAGCGCGCGTAGACGTTGAGGCCGGCGAAGAAGAATGCCACTTCGTTCGCTGCGGTTTCGGGGGCGTCCGAACCGTGCACGGCGTTGGCGTCGATGCTGTCGGCGAAGTCGGCGCGGATGGTGCCGGCGGCGGCCTTCTTCGGGTCCGTGGCGCCCATCAGGTCGCGGTTCTTGGCAATGGCGTTCTCGCCTTCGAGCACTTGCACGAACACGGGGCCGGAGATCATGAACTCGACGAGATCCTTGAAGAAAGGACGCTCTTTGTGGACCGAGTAGAACTGCTCGGCTTCGTTGCGCGAGAGATGCACCAGCTTGGCGGCGACAACCTTGAGGCCGGCAGCTTCGAAGCGGGAAACGATCTTGCCGATGACGTTCTTTGCGACGGCGTCGGGCTTGATGATGGAGAGGGTACGTTCGATAGCCATTGAAGTGCTTCCTGAGCTTTGATTTTGAAGTGTTTTGTCACAACTGCAACGAATATGTTGCGTCGTTCATCGACAAAGCCTCTGATTTTAACCGGCGCAGCCCCCGGGGTTGGTGAAAACCCCGCGAAAGGCTGCGCTGGACAGCAGGCTTTCAGCGCCCGCGACGCCGGTTTCCGCCCGGGCCGCCCTGCCCGCCGAAGCCGCCGCCTGCAGAACCACCCCCTCCGCGGCGTCCCGGGCCTTGGCGCTGCTCTTTCCGCTGGCGCGAAAAGCTGTCGGCGCCGATATAGCCCAGCGAGGTCTTCATGGGATCGGGCTGGTTCGCGCCGCTTGGCGGACGCTCTTCGCCCTGGCGGTTGCCACGGTTGTTGTTGTTGCCACGCCGCCCTTGCGGCGGCATGGCCGCATTGCCTCCGCCGCCCCGGTTGCCGCGCCCTCCACGATCGCCACGCGGCGGACGGCCGTCGCCCAGCGGATTCGGAATGGGCGGCTCGCGGCCGTCGTCGCGTGGTTCGCGCATGTCGCGCGGCGGTTGGCCGCCACCGGCGTTGCGATTGCCGCGGCGCTTCTTGTTGCGTCCGTTCCGGCCGCCACCCGCGCCATCTTGCCCGCCCGGTCCGCGCTGCTGTTGCTGCGGACGCGGCGCACCGCCGCCGGAGGCCTGGAACAACGCGCTGATGTCGCGCTCGTCGAGTTCCATCCAGGCGCCGCGTTTCAGGCCGCGTGGAAGCACCATGGCACCGTAGCGGATACGGATCAGGCGGCTGACCGCGTGCCCGACCGATTCGAACAGGCGCCGCACTTCGCGGTTGCGGCCCTCGGAAATGGTGACGCGATACCAGCAGTTCGAGCCTTCGCCGCCGCCCTCTTCGATGGTGCCGAACTGGGCCATGCCATCGTCGAGACGCACGCCTTCGAGCAGCTTCTTCTTTTCGTCGGCGCTGAGTGCACCGAGCACGCGCACGGCGTACTCGCGCTCCAGGCCGAAGCGGGGGTGCATCAGCTGGTTGGCCAGATCGCCGGAGCTGCTGAACAGCAGCAGGCCTTCGGTGTTCAAGTCGAGCCGGCCGACCGATTGCCACTTGCCCTGCTGCAGCCGAGGCAGCTTGCGGAACACCGTCGGACGGTTCTGCGGGTCGTCGTGCGTGACGACCTCGCCCACGGGCTTGTGATACGCGATGACGCGCGGCGGAGGCGGCGCGATGCGGTAGCGGATCGGCTTGCCGTTGATCTTGACCTGGTCGCCGTACTGGATGCGCTGGCCGATGTGGGCCGGTTCGTTGTTGACCGAAATGC